>JAJQAD010000007.1 GCA_021204005.1 Clostridiales bacterium | reverse complement strand
ACACCGCTGAAAAGCGGTTTGCTTTTAGGCTGGGGCGGATGGTTTGACGTTTACCTTGTAGAAAGGAAAGAACTGAGTTACTATTATAAGAAAATAATTGTAGAAATGTCTGCAAATGTAGTAGAAAACCTTGCAGTAAAGTATGACAGGGTGAGGGAAGGAGTGAAATCTGTTATGGGCGGTAAAGTGTTAAATTATGAAGCGAAAACAATTTATCTTGAAGGTGTTGATAAGGGTATGCGCGAAGGTAAGCGTGAAGGTCGGTGCGAGGGGGAGCAGATTGGACGTGAACAAAAACTTCTGGATCTGATACAGAGAAAGATGGCGAAACGCCAGTCTGTAGATGAGATTGCAGATGCCCTGGAGGAATCTCCGGACCGCATTCGGGATCTGATCTGTAAATTAGGTTTATCAGATCAATGTTGAGAAAACAACGGCTGCTTCCGGTGAGAGGCGGTCGTTTTAACAGAGATATTTTGAACCGGTCTCGATCGCGAGGTGTCGGATATAAATTGCGTAAGAGCTAAATGTTGTAACAGCTTTTTAAAGAAGAGGTCGGATGATGGGGATTCCTCAGGTGTCCACTTAATTACAGGAATGCAGTCTTTGCATCCGGAAGGAGTAATAACGAATGAAAAAAATCTTTGCCAGGATAAAAAACGGAAATTCAGACAAGCTTCTCAATCGCCTGATGATTATATGCGCGATTCTGATTGCTTTCTTTCTGGTTGTAGCGATATGGTTGTTTACGCATGACTCGAATGATTCTGATTCGGATTTATCGTCCTCATATACGGAAGAAACAGATGAAAATGAGGGAAGCCTTTCAGATAATAAAAGCGAAGAATTGTTGATTGACGGACAGGTGGAGGATCTGTCTGTGGAAGAGGCTGAGACTCCGGAAGAAATGAACGCGGATGAAGAGGATTCGGATGAGGACAGCGCGGATGGTTCCGGGAATGATACCTCAGGATCAGGCAGTTCGTCCAATAGCAGTACGTCGTCCGGAACGAGTAATTCGTCCAAAAGCGGCACATCGTCCGGAACGAGCAGCTCTTCTGGAAGCAGCACGTCATCCGGAACGGGCAGTTCCTCCAAAAGCGGTACGTCATCCGGTTCGAGTAGTTCTTCCAAAAGCGGTACATCATCCGGTTCCGGCAGTTCTTCCAGCAGTTCGTCCTCTGGTTCGAACAAATCTTCCGCCAGCAGTTCATCTTCGAATGAAAGTTCTTCATCTGGCAGCAGTAGTTCAGGAAGTTCATCTTCGAATGGAAGTTCTTCATCTGGCAGCAGTAGTTCCGAAAGTTCGGGTTCGAGCTCTTCATCAGGAAGCAGTGGAAGTTCTGCTTCCGGCGGAAATAGTGGTACAGGCTCGGGTAGTGAATCCAGTTCGGGTTCTTCATCAGGAAGCAGTGGAAGTTCTGCTTCCGGCGGAAATAGCGATACAGGATCGGGCAGTGGTACAGGATCGAGCAGTGATTCCGGTTCGAGTGGCGGTTCTGATTCGAGCAGTGATTCCGGTTCAGGCGGCTCTGATTCGAGTGGTGATTCCGGCTCAAGTGGTGGTTCCGGAACGGGCAGTGACTCGGGTTCGAGCAGTGGCTCCGGCACGGGAGGCGATTCATCCGATGATTCGGGTCTTTCAGAATGAACGATTATCTGAAAGTGAATGAACAGCTGTCAGGTGCTAATCATCGTCTGACAGCTTAGAATGATCGGATGAGGAAACTCCTGAATAGATCATTGATTTTCATACTGTGACTTCCAGCAGTATCTTATCTCCAAATGTGCACTCCTGAATGCCGGTTTTCTTATTTTTATTAAAACTGAATGTCAGAAGATATCCTTTCGTTAAACCCAGGCGATCAAGGTATTCGCAAAGCTGTTTTTCGCCATTTTCATTGTATTTTGGCCCATACCATATTTTTGTCTCAACCAGAAATTGTTCAGCGTGATAATCTACGATGATATCCGTACGTTTTTCGTCTCTTGTCTGTGCCTCAACGTAATAATTTCCTGTTCCGTTGATGACCGGCTTCAGGTACATAAGGAATATTTTCCGCCCGAATTTTTCAACAAATTTCCGGTCATTATCTGCATAGACACTACTGTAATGCTCTGCAAATTTGTACAATACTGCATCCATGTTCAGGTGCCCGTTTATGATAAATCCATTTCTGTTCAGTTCAGCATCTTTTTTTGTAATATTTCCTGTTTCTTCTTCTGAAAGGAAATAATCATACAGTACCACTTCAAAAATACGGTTTGAAACTTCCACGCGGCCTTTTACAGATTTGATGTAATCAAACATTCTTGCAAGATTCAATACGTCGTTAAAGGCATTAAAAGCAATGGATTCTCCTTCAAAAAGAATACGTTTTATCATATCTTTCAGTTCCGGATAATCTGTAAGCTGCTTGATCATATCTTCAAACAGAGGAGTTCTCTCGTGTTCAATGATTCGTACCGCTTCCGTTACTCCTCCCGAAGTCCATGCTGTTGTCTGATCTGGAAAAGCTTCCGTTCCCGCAACCATTTCATCCAGATGTTTGCAGATGTCTGATACCAGAACCGGGTATCCGGATGTGTAATCATAAATCAGTTCAGAAAGAGAGCAAGTGTCCATTCCTGTATGATGATCTGCTTCATATTCCCTCAGCATGCCTGCTATTTCCTTTGGAGAAAAACTCAAATCCTCCTCAAATTTTACAGTGACATTCCAGGGACTGTTATACTGATGCACCTCTTCGGAACGAATTCTCATTTTCAGATTTTTAATATCATACACTCCGACCAGAATGATACTGTGAAAGGTAAAATCCCGCCCCTTTTCACGCTGAATGTACTTATCTCTCAGCAGGTCTAACAGTTGGAGCATCACCTGATTGTTTGACGCACGGTCCACCTCGTCTATCATAAGAATAATTTTTCTGTCACTGTTTGCACAGAGTTCGGTAATTCTTCTGTCCAGATCTGACAAAGGGTCTTCTTTATCAACTGGTTCATCCCATTTTCGAATGAGTTCTTCCGGCACATGCTCCAGTATCAGTTCTTTTTTTATCCTGCTTATAAATCCGGATGCCAGACGGTATTCTGAAGTAAACATACTATCGGCCCATTCAAAGCTGATTTGAAGGCAATAATAGTGATCGTGCAGTCTTGTCGCCAATGTACTTAAAGTAGTGGTTTTACCGTATTGCCGACCGCGATTGATCGTGAAGTAATTTCCGGGCTCAATATAGTTTTTAATAATGCGATCAATTTTATCCGAAATATCAACCATATAGTGCTTTCGCGGATTACATACTACGGATGTATTAAATTTCTTCATCGATTGATCCTTTCTGTTTTGCAGGAATGATTTTTTGCCTTTTGAATATTATTTTTATCATAGCATAATCCGCTCTGTTTTAACAGAGATTTTTTGAACCGGGTTCGTCTTCGTTCGTCTTGAAAAATGAGCGCCAATGTTGTAAAGTAATAATGCTGCCCGCAAACATCAGTCGGGGCAGCGGAAGGGTGGCAAAAAAGCATGATTTATGACAATATCTTACAGGCGGTGGGTCATACGCCCATGATTCGCCTGAATAAAATGAATAAACCCGGAAACGCGCAGATTTTTGTCAAATTTGAAGGGTTGAATGTGGGTGGTTCCATCAAGACCCGGACAGCCTTAAACATGATCGAGGAGGCGGAACGTCAGGGAAAGATCCATGAAAATACGATTATTGTGGAGCCTACCAGCGGAAACCAGGGGATCGGTCTGGCTCTGGTGGGGGCGGTAAAAGGGTACCGCACGATTATCGTGATGCCGGATTCTGTCAGCGAGGAGCGGCGCAAGCTGGTGCGCCACTACGGCGCGGAGGTGATTCTGATCCATGATGCGGGAAATATCGGCGAGTGTATCGAGGAATGTCTCCAGACGGCGTTGCGCATGGCGGCGGAGGATGAGAATGTTTACGTACCCCAGCAGTTTGAGAATCCGGCGAATCCGATGGTGCACCGTCACCACACGGGGCTGGAGATTCTGGAGCAGGTCGCGGGACCGATTGACGGGTTCTGTTCCGGTATTGGTACCGGCGGGACGATTACCGGAATCGGGGAAGTCTTAAAAGCACAGAACCCGGATATTGAGATCTGGGCCGTGGAGCCGCAGAATGCGGCTATTCTTGCGGGCGGAGATATCGGTACGCATCTGCAGATGGGTATCGGGGACGGCGTGATTCCGGAGATCCTGAATCAGCAGATTTATGATGATATCTATATCGTTTCCGATGAGGAGGCCATCGGAACAGCAAAAGACCTGGCGCGCAAAGAAGGAATCATGTGCGGCATCTCCAGCGGGACGAACGTTGCCGCAGCGCTGAAGCTGGCGGAGAAGCTGGGCGAGGGAAAGACCGTGGTCACGGTGCTGCCGGATACGGCGGAGCGGTATTTTTCGACGCCATTGTTTTCAGACGGAATGTGAATGGTGATAAAATATCTTGACTTAGTTTGCATAATGGTGTTTAATTAACTTTGGAGTAATTTACTTGAGAGTTAATAATACTCCTGGGGGATGCCACTTATGTTTATAGGAAGAGAATCTGAACTTGCCGATATCAATCGATTGTACGACCAGAATAAATTTCATCTGTTTGTTCTTTATGGACGCAGACGTGTAGGAAAAACAACTTTTCTTACAGAATTTTGTAAAGGAAAAGATTCTATCTTTTTTTCGGCAGAGCAAAGTAACGAAAAAATGAATCTGGATAAATTTTCAGATCTCATTTTTCAACATTATCAGGAAAATACACTGGAACCGTTTTCCTCATGGGAAAAAGCATTGCTCTATATTCACCAACGTCAGACAGAGGCGCCTCTTGTTCTGGTTTTCGATGAGTTTCCTTATTTGGCAGCAATGAATCCAGCCTTGCTATCCATACTGCAGCATCTGATCGACCATACGCTGAAAAGCGGAAAATTATTTCTCGTGTTATGCGGAAGTTATGTGGGATTTATGGAAGACAGGATACTTTCGTCAAAAAGTCCACTTTATGGCAGAAGAACAGCGCAGCTGCAGATGAAGTCTTTTGACTATCATACCAGCATGCAGTTTTTAGACGGATTTTCAGATGAGGAAAAACTCGTGCTTTATGGAGCCTGCGGCGGTATTGCGCTTTATCTGGAGCAAATAGATCATCATTATACTTTACAGGAAAATATACAGAATCTGTTTTTAAGTCCAACGGGTTATCTGTATGAAGAACCATTACTTTTACTTCGGCAGGAAGTGAAAGAACCGGGAATTTACAATGCCATTATTGAGGCAATTGCCGGCGGCGCATCAAAAGCGAATGAGATTGCGACGAAAACAGGAGAAAGTTCGGCAAAATGCATTAAATATATGCAGACACTTCAGGAACTTGGTATTATTGAAAAATGTACTCCGTTTGGCGTGAAATCTGCATCCAGAAAGACTGTATACCGGATCTCTGATTTCATGTTTCGGTTTTGGTACCGGTATGTGGCCGGAAATAAAACCTTGCTGGAAACAGGCGCAAAAAAAATTGTCTGGGAGAAAAAGATCGCGCCGGATTTAAGTCACTTCATGGGAATGGCTTTTGAACAGATTTGTAAAGAATATCTGCTTCGAAAAAACAATCTTGGCGAGCTCCCGCTCCTTTTCACGGAAATCGGAAACTGGTGGGGAACCGATCCTGCAGAGCGTACACAGGAAGAAATTGACCTTGTTGCGAGAGACGGATTGGATTACCTGTTTTGTGAGTGCAAATGGAATCAGCAGCCTTTAGGATTACCTATATTGGAAAAATTGATTCATCGGGCTGATTTAGTCAGCAAAACCCGATTGCACACCTGGTTTATGCTGTTTTCAAAATCCGGTTTTACAAAGCCCGTTGAGGAGGAGGCTGCTTCATCCGAACATATAATTCTGGTATCCCTGGAAGATATACTGGCAGTTGAGTAAAAATCAGGTAATTACTCAGGACAGTACTTCGCACTTGCTGCGAAGTGCGTCTGATATATTTTGCACCTATCCCTGCCGCACTTCACCCCGCTCACAGCGGTTCCCCCAGGCATCGATCAGTTCTCCCTCGCGGTACACGCAGATCACCTCGCAGTGGTTCGCGCAGTTGGGGCAGGTCACTTCACGGGTGAGGAAATCTGTCTCTGCCACATCGAAAGAAAACGGCTTTTCCACACCGCAGCCCTGTGCGAGGATGGCGGCTCCGTAGCATCCCATCAGATGCCCGTTTTCATCGACAATAATTTCTTCCCCGAGGGCGTCCGCAAACGCTTTGACGACGCCTTCATTTTTGCTGACGCCGCCCTGGAATACGATCGGGGCGACGATTTTTTTGCCCTTTCCGATATTGTTCAGATAGTTATTGGCGACTGCGTTGCAGAGGCCGGCGATGATATCTTCTTTCCGGTGTCCCATCTGGATTTTGTGCACCAGGTCAGATTCCGCGAAGACCGTGCAGCGTGCTGCGATGGGAGTCGGATTTTTGCTTCCGAGGGCGATTTTGCCGAAATCCTCCACATCGACGCCGAGACGTCTGGCCTGGCTGGAGAGGAAGGAACCGGTTCCGGCGGCGCAGAGCGTGTTCATGGCGTAATCGATTGCCACGCCGTTTTCCACGCAGATGATCTTGGAATCCTGTCCGCCGATCTCGAGGATGGTGCGGACATCCGGGTGGAGGGTGGTCGTTCCGACCGCATGTGCGGTGATTTCATTTTTCACAATGCTTGCGTTGCACATGGCGCCGACGAGCTTGCGCGCACTCCCGGTGGTTCCGGAGGCAACCACTTCATAAGCATCGTGATCCAGATCTTTCCCGAGGGCGGCGATGACGCGCTTGGAAGCCTCCATCGGGTTGCCCTCTGTCCAGAGATAAATGCTGCAGAGGATATTTTTATTTTCATCTATGATAACGCCCTTCGTGGAGATCGAGCCGATGTCGATCCCCAGATATGCCTTTTTTTTCATGTTTCGTCCTTCTTTCTTTTATTTTTTTCTCCCGCCGCATCGCGATCATATCATAGAACGCTTCCAGCCTCGTCTCAATCCCGGTATCGCTGGTCTGCGTGTCATAGCTCAGGAACAGCGTTGGTATCTTATAATCTGCGCTGATGTTGTGGAGCATGGGAATGCAGTCCATCTCAGGAGTGCAGCCGAACGATTTGATGTGTACCAGGCCGTCGAACCCTTCCTTTGCGTAGTGCTCCGCCAGCGTGATGGTGGAGACCGAGGAACTGCCCGTGTCGTTGGTCACGTATTTCGGGCTGTCTTTTTTCTGGATATCCACCCAGATGGAGGACGGGAAGCGGTTCATGTCATAGTGCAGGTAATGGTACAGCTTGCGGATTGTGCGTTTGTCCGGACAGATCAGCAGGCTGTTGGAGAGGTTCATCCAGCGGTGGACTTCCGTGCCCATCTGCGCCAGCTTTTTTTCTACCTCATGGTTGGAAAAAGGATCCATGATGGTAAAATATTCACCGACGACACCGACCCGCAGCGGATGCTCCGGTTTGTCGATGGGTATGGCTTTGAAATCTTCCATTGTCTGCCTGTAAATCCGGTTTATCTGGCGCAGCCCTTTTGCTTTCCGAAGATTTGCCAGAAAACGGTTGTATACCTTGTCGAACGAGCCCTTTGTAATCTCAAATCCCATATTTTGACGGTAATAATCTTCGATTTTGTCGATAACAAGTACCATTCTCAGGGTGGCGGGCAGGGCTGATGCGATCTGCAGCAGGTTCGTGTCTGTGGCATAGTGCTTCATTCCGCGGAGGAGTGAGGGGAGATTATGATAGTTGAACAGGGTCAGGTTTAACATCTCAAAATCGTACCCCATATCTTTTAAAATCTGTTCGTGCAGTTCCCCGTAATAACCCAGCCGACAGGTGCCGCCGGTCTGGATGAGAACGTTCGCGCCTGCCTCCAGCGCCTCGATATAGTTTCCCATGTGGCATTTGAACGGTGCGCAGACAAAGTCCGGGCTGTATTTGGCGCCGAGTTCGATGGTGCGCTTCGTCATGGTGGGTGGACTTACATACTCCAGATGCGCTCCGTGGTTGACAAAATATTGAATTGCGATGTCGTAATTCCCCAGACAGGGGTAACACAGCTTGTAGGGTTTCTCAGGCATGGCGCATCTCCTTCCGGAAACGGATGATATCGATAAAACTCTCCAGTCTTGTCTCAATTCCGGCGTTCCCGTCCTGGCTGTCTAACAGAAGGTTCAGAATCGGTCGGTCTTTGACGCGGCGGATGATCATCTCATTGACCATGGAGTCGGGACCGCAGGGAAAGGCGGTCAGCAGGATGATGCCGTCGACCTGGTCATGATACTTTTGAATTGCGCCGAGGAGTTCACGGCTCATGATCCAGGGGACATTTTTGCAGATGGAAAGCGAATCTTTCTGCGCTTCCCTGAAATCTACGGTGTCGGAACAGACAGGCAGGGCATCGAGCTGGCGGATGGCATTTAAGATCGGCTTGCCGATATATTCGTCATAGAGGTTATAGCTGTGTCCTACTACCAGAATGCGAATCTGGTCTGTGTGTGCGATGACTTCCTCCTGTCGTTTTATTTTTGCGAGATTATCCTGCTCCCAGGCGGCTTTTGCCTTGTCATAGGCTGCCTCGCCCTCACGGCGCGTTTTCCCGAGCTCCTCCGCCAGATGTGCAAAGGCTTTGCGTTCCGGTTTTCTCTGCTGGATATCTACATCGCAGGTGAGAAAGCGCAGGTTCCTGTCGCGGAAGGTGTTGAGGCACATGTCGTAGAGTGCCTCAAAGCGGGTGCAGAGGATTCCCTTTTTTCCGTAGTTTGCGACGCGCGGGACAAAGACCGCGTCACACTTTCCCTCCAGCGCGGCGACATGACCGAGGAACAACTTGCTGGAGAGGCAGTTTTCATCTATGGCGTAGTGGTCTCCTATGTCCTGGAGAGCCTTGGTTGTGCGCGGGCTTAACACCGTTTCCATGCCGATCTCGCGGAAAAATGTTTCCCAGAGGACGGCGTAGCGGTAGTAGAGCAGTGCGCGGGGGATGCCTATTTTCATGGTCGTTTTATACTCCTGTATGTTTATTTGCTGTAAAACTCTGCCGGTTTCTTGCCGAACAGATGATGATACCCGCGGATTGCGGCACAATCCTTAGATATAGTTCTTTGACTTAAAATATCTGAGGTAAGCCGCAATCATTTTCTGGTCCACTGCCGGGCAGGTGATGCCGGTGTGGCCGAGCAGAAGGTCGGTGTTGCCTGTCCCGTAGACGGGATCTTTTCCGATAAAATGCCACAACACGTTCGGGTTGCTCTCGCTTCCGGATTCAAAGAGGCACTCCAGAAGTACCATGGCATTTTTCCCGGCGTCGGATTTTTTGATCCGGTTTTTCCAGGCCGCGAATGGAATGTAGCGCACCCGGTAGCCGCAGCCGCGAATGAATCCCACCAGGGAGCGGAGGGATTGCGGTTTCGGATTGATCAGATGGAACGCGTGGCCGAAACACTCGTCTTTTCGTGAAATCACGATCAGCGCCTTTGCCACATAATCCACGGGAGTCATGCGGAAGCTGTAGTGTGCGAGGGGAACGCCGTTCATCTGGATCATGCTGACCATCATCCGGCTTACCATATCGTTTACCTCGTAGATGCCGTTTGCCGCCCCTGTAATGTCGCCGGGACGGTAGATGGCTGCTTTTAAACCCCTTTCTTCTGCGGTCCGGATCAGCTGTTCGGAGACCCATTTTGTCTGGGAGTAGGCCAGCGAAAATCCTTTCCAGGACTTCGGCGGCGTGTTTTCCGACAGATAGCGTCCGCGGTTAGCCGGTGTGTCAAATACGCTGTAGGACGATACGTAGTGATAATATTTTGCCTGTCCGCTGCAGGCGAGGCGGAGCGTTTCCACGGTGCCGCCCACATTGGTCGCTTTCAGATATTCGTAGGGGAAGACAAAATTTAATACGGCTCCGCTGTGATAGATCACTTCCACGCGTTCCGCCATCGCTTCCCAGGTTTTCTCATCCAGGCCGAGCTTTGGCTCGGAGAGGGTGCCGATCACCGGGTGCAGATACCGATCCATGCCGTCCTGCCAGAGATGATAGTGCTTTAAGTTGTTCTCCAGCCGCCGGGCAGCGGCTTCGACAGAGTCCGCGCGGACCAGACAGTAGATTTCCAGACCGTCGTGCGGGTAATAGCGGAAGATGCTGTGAATGAGCTGCGCGCCCAAAAAGCCGGTTCCTCCTGTCAGAAAAATGCGGCGGCAGTCTGCGGCCGGCTTCATATATTCCGCGGTGCAGCGGATGGAATCGTCCAGCCGGCATTCTTCCGGCAGATTAATCGCTTTTTTATTCCCCGCAGTGCCGGAGAGAACAGAGTGAATGTGCTTTGTCACGCCGACCACGGAGGAGTCCCGCAGCAGCTCCCGCAGGTCCAGCTTGATATGGAGCTTCTGTTCAATACTGTTGATCAGTTCAAATCCCATCAGGGAATCCCCGCCCAGGGCGAGGAATGACTCGTTGGGGTTAAACTGGTCGATCTTTAAAACTTTCTGGAATGCGGATCGCACCTGGATAAAAATATCGTCCGCCTTGTCCATCAGATCGTCGACACATTCCACGGATTTGTCAATGAGGCCGTCGACACATTCGGTGGATTTATCGATGATTTCGTCAGCGATATCCATCGATTTTCCCAGGAGGGAACTGCTTTTTTTTCGCATATAATAATCATGACTGCTGTACAGGACCTCCAGCTGGGCGTCCATGTACAGGGCGCGGGTCTTCAGCATCTGCAGCTTGCGGTTGTCCGTGCGCGGGATGGTTCCCAGCGGTACAAAGACTACATCGTAAAAAGAGAAGGAAAAGCGGTCGGAGACTGCTTTGTTGATTTCCTGGACCCTTTGCGCGAAATGTTCCTCCGGTTTTGCTTCCACCACAGCCACGATCTGTTCCTTTGTCTCGCCGGTGCAGGAGAAAAAGCCGTAGGATGCGCCTGCGAGAGCCGGAACATGCTGATTGATGGTCGCCTGCAGGTCAGACGGGTAGACATTGTGACCGTTGACAATCAGCATCTCCTTGATGCGTCCGGTGATATAGAGCTGTCCTTCATACAGAAATCCCAGGTCGCCTGTCTTGTAAAAATCGCAGTCGTACCCCTCCAGGCGGACATGGAAATTTTTGTTTTCTTTTGGGTCGCCCCAGTAACCGTCCACCACGCTGTCGCCGGAGAGGAAAATCTCGCCGATGCGCAGTTCGGGATATACTTTTCTGGTCTTCGGATTGCCGATCACCAGGGCCAGGTCTTTGACCGGGGCGCCGACGCTTACGATCTCCTTGACATGCTCCGCATCCGGTGCGATGACCGCGCGGTTTCTTCTGTATGCTTCATAGTCGAGTTTTAGGCAGCGGTAATCCTGCGGCGCGAACGTGGCGAGGCAGACGTTTTCCGACACGCCGTAGCCGGGCGCCATGGCGTCCGGGTCACAGTGAAACATTTCGATAAAACGATCCACGGTCTTTGCGCTGATAAATTCTGATCCGTTCATAAAGTGCGTGACCTGCGACAGAGAGTACTGCGCTGCTTCTTCTTCGGAGAAAATGCGGGTACATGCGTCGTAGGCTGAACCGGGACCGACGGTCAACGTAATTCTGTAATCCGAGATCAGCTTCAGCCAGAGTTTCGGCCGTTCCAGAAATTTCAGCGTCTGCAGAAAATAGACAGCGGAACCGGTGGCAACATTGGCGAGAATCGGCATGCAGATGGTCACGACGAGCCCCAGGTTGTGGAAATAAGGTACCCAGGAGGCGAGCGTGGCGCTGCTTAAGTCCAGGCAGTGGAAGCACTGTTCGAGGTTTTTCATCAGATTTTTCCATGTAACGCGCGCGCCCTTGGGAACACTGGTGGAGCCGGATGTATATTGCAGGTAGACGAGCTGATCCGCCGTGGCGGGTACAATGACGTCTTCCCTGCGGTAGGGAATCAGCCGGTCCGTGTAGATTCGTTTCAGGCGGAGCGTATCCAGGGTGGCTTCCTTTAAGAGCCGCCCGGTGATATGGGTATCCGAACCCTGCTCTAAGGCATAGTTTGAGATCAGAGCTCTGGGCTTGCAGGACTTTAAAACAGAGATAAAGCGCTCGACTTTGTCCTCATCCAGCGGCGGCGGGATGATCGTAAAGACGACCCCGGCCATCATGCAGCCGTAGACAGCGCAGATTGTGCCGAAATCCTGCATGCTTAAGATGATTGCCCGGTCGCCGGGGTGTAAGCCTTTTTTGCGCAGCATATAGGCCATCTCCAGGGATTTGTGGTAGATTTCCCGGTAGGTGTGGTCTTCCAGTACCCAATTATTTGAGTCATCGTCGAAGTCCGCAAACCGGAACAGGACGTGATCGGGGTGGGCAGCCGCCTGTTTTTTCATTGTGTCGATGATTGTGGGGATGTAGTCCATGTGTGTGTACCTCGTGTGCCTGTGGATTTATATTAATTCTGATTTTTTCTGCTTTTTATGTGGGTAATTTATAGTGTATGTTGTGTTTTTTGTACTGTACTTTTAACGGGATGGTTTTTCCCGGATGCTTTCTTTCAGGCCGTATTGCCTTGTGAGGCGGCACAAAAAGAGGGTTGCTTTACGCACCCTTCTTATGATAGCGCCTGCGGGGAAATCCCGCAAGGGAAATAACTATGAAATATCTATAAAATGGAAGGAGATTTTTGCGTTGCCGGTCTGGTTTTTTTCTGTTATATTTACTATGAAAGTGTCATCAATAGACAGGCAGATGGGGTGCTTGCACACCCAGATGGCTGGATATTGGATGACCAAGCCGGTATGAGCAAGTAGGGCGATAGCCCGGATTGCGAATACGGCGGCGATTGCAAGATAAGATAGAAAATCTGTGATTTTCGTAACCGAACCTATGCATAGCTGTGCAGAGCACGGAGCAATCGACTTTCATATATGGTGATGACCGCGTCAGCAGTCATGTCCGTTCAGATAGATAATAGCATGAATTGTTCAACTATATTTACAGATATCAGAAAGAAATGAGGTGTCCGGTTTGAAATGTACGTTGATGCATAAACAGATCGAAGTCACGGAACTGGAGCTGGACGATGCCACCGGTTTTATACAGAAAACCGGCATATTGTATGCGCCGAAACACATTCCGGTAGGTATCCCGGTACGCAAAGGGATCGTTGACAGGGCGGCATTGAATGAATGGTGGACGGACCGCTCGATTCCCGCCAGCCGGTCCGGTATCCGCGAGGCGCTTCAAACGTTGGAAATTGGTAATACAAAAATGCTTTTGGCGCGCTGCTATGGTCTGAGCCTGTCAGATCAATACTGGATTCGTCCGGAAAGTTCTGCGCTCTCATGGGATGGCGTTAATTTTTTTCATAATGATTTTTCAGAAGATATCGGAGACGTTTTGTTTGGGAAGAATAAGAAAGCGGATATCATGGATTTTTCTTCACCGGACAATACCTCAGACGGCAATCTGAAAAAACGGTGGAAGATTGTAGACGGCAAACGCTGTCTCATAAAGGGAGGCAGCAATCCGTTTCAGCAGCAGCCTTTTAACGAAGTGATCGCGGCCGGGGTAATGGAGCGCCTCGGGATTTCTCACGTCCCATACAGGATTGTCTGGAATAAGGGATTGCCTTACAGCGTGTGCGAGGATTTTGTCACAGAAGATACCGAATTGATTCCCGCATGGCGCATTTTAAAGACACAGAAAAAAGACAACAGTACTTCCATCTATCAGCATTTGATTCGCTGCTGTGAGGCACTCGGGATTAAAGATGCCATACCTTTTCTTGACCGCATGATTGTGCTGGATTATATAATTGCAAACGAAGACCGGCATTTCAATAATTTCGGCGTGCTGAGAAACGCGGAGACGCTGGAATGGATTGGCTTTGCACCCATTTATGACAGTGGATCTTCTCTCGGTTATGATAAAATGCCCGGACAGATGTATTCAGAGAAGGGGGTTATCTGCAAGCCTTTTAAAAACCATCACACGGAACAACTGAAGCTGGTATCTGATTTTAGTTGGATTGACTTTATCGGTTTGATGGATGTGGAAGATTTTGCGAAAAATGTCCTGTCTGCGGACGGGGCAGAGGAATATCTGGATGAGAGCCGTATCCGGGCAATTACCGGGGCTTTGCGGCGTAGAATTGATTTCCTTTTACAATTTGCTGTGACACATGTCCCGGAACAGACGGACTCTGCACGGGACGATGTGAAAGAAAATATTGCTGCAGAATATTAAAAACGGGGATTGTGCAAAATATAATTTATATGATAAGATAAAGGCATTAAATGTTGCCTGCGGGCAGTGTTTGTGATAAACTTTAACCAGGAGTTTTTATTACACGAATCATTTTTAGGAGGAGGATGACAATGGAGAAATTACTTATCTTAAACCCGGGGTCTACATCCACGAAGATCGCTTATTATGAGGATGAAAAGCAGATTTTTGTGGAGAGCATTTCTCACTCAGCAGACGAGATTGCGAAGTACGATCTGATCGTGGACCAGTATGAGTTCAGAAAGGATATGATTCTGGATGTGCTGAAGGACAAAGGTGTGGTTCTGGAGGATCTGACCGGCATCGTTGCCCGCGGCGGTTTGCTTCCGCCCGTCAAAGCCGGTGCGTATACCGTAAATGACGACATGGTATGGCAGCTGAAGAATAAGCCGGCGATGGAGCACGCTTCCAATCTGGGCGCGGTTATCGCGGACGCGATCGCGAAGCCCCTCGGCATTCCGGCGTTTATCTATGACGGTGTGACTGTGGACGAGATGTGGTCGATCTTAAAGATCACCGGTCTGGAGGAAGTGACAAGAAAGGGAATCGGACATAACCTGAACACCCGCGCGGCGGCGATGAAGTATGCCCGTGAGCATAATAAGGCATATAAGGACTGCAAGCTGATCGTGGTTCATCTTGGCGGCGGTATCTCCGTTACCCTGCAGTACGGCGGGAAAGTGGCAGACATCATCAACGATGAGGATGGCCCGTTTGCACCGGAGCGCTCCGGCAAGCTGCCGATCCAGTCTTTTACCAGCTACTTTGGAGAGTCCGGGATGACGACGAAAGAGATGCTGAAGAAGCTGAAATCCCGCGGCGGTCTGGTTGCGCATCTCGGCGTGAACGATAGCCGTGAGGTGGAGAAGATGATCAAAGCCGGCGACGAGCACGCGAAACTGATCTATGATGCCATGGCGCTGAATGTGGCGCGTTGTGTCGGCGAGGAGGCAGCGACGGTTGCGGGCGATATCGAGGGCATCGTGCTGACCGGCGGTATCGCTTATTCCGAGTACTTCACCAACGAGGTGAAGAAGAACATTGAGTGGATCGCGCCGGTGACCGTGTATCCGGGCGAGAATGAGATGGAATCCCTGGCGCTCGGCGGACTCAGAGTGCTGCGCGGCGAGGAAGAGGCAAATACTTTTGTAAAAGTAGAGTAAACGGATACAAGGGATAAATTCCTGAAAAAGTGATTGTATGCAGTTGTATTTGTAAAAACGAATCTAAAGTATCGAAAAATATTATACTGCGAAGTGAGGTCGTTCTCTGGAACGGCCTCTTTTTCTATCTTCACAAATTCGGGAAAATAGGTTAAACTGATACCATATGCAGAAATCGGAATGCACATTTTAGTAAAGAAAGGGGATTATGGAGATTGGATAAGAACAAAATCAAAGAGATGATCGCTGCGGGACAGGCGATTCTGGGCGTGGAACTGGGCTCGACCCGGATTAAGGCAGTGCTGATTGCGCCGGATCACGCGCCCATCGCGCAGGGGAATCATGAGTGGGAGAACCAGCTGGTGGACGGCATCTGGACTTACTCTCTGGAGGCAGTCTGGGACGGCCTGCGGGATGCGTATGCCGATCTGGCGAGCAATGTAGAGGCAGCATACGGCGTGAAGCTGACCCGCCTGGCGGCTATGGGATTCAGCGCCATGATGCACGGGTATCTGGTGTTTGATAAAAACGATGAACTGCTGGTGCCTTTCCGGACCTGGCGCAATACGATTACCGAGGAGGCGGCGGAAAAGCTGACAGAGCTTTTTTCCTATAATATACCGCAGCGCTGGAGCATTGCGCACCTGTATCAGGCGATCTTAAACAAAGAGGAGCATGTGAAGGACATTGCGTTCCAGACGACGCTGGCGGGTTATATCCACTGGCAGCTGACCGGGCAGAAGGTGCTGGGCGTCGGCGAGGCTTCCGGTATGTTCCCTATCGATACGTCGACAAAGACTTTTGACCAGACAATGGTAGAGAAATTTGACGCGATTGCGGCGGAGGCGGGAATGCCCTGGACTTTTGATGAGATTTATCCGAACGTCCTGGTGGCCGGCGAGGCGGCCGGGGTTCTGACGGAGGCTGGAGCCCGGATGCTCGACCCAACCGGGTCACTTGAGGCAGGGATTCCAATCTGCCCGCCGGAGGGCGATGCGGGAACCGGCATGGCGGCGACGAACAGTGTAAAAGTCCGTACCGGCAATGTCTCCGCAGGAACTTCCATTTTCGCTATGGTGGTATTAGAGAAGGAATTGAAAAAAGTGCACCGGGAACTGGATCTGGTGACGACGCCGGTCGGAGACCTGGTCGCCATGGTACACTGCAACAACTGCACCTCAGATCTGAATGCCTGGGTCGGCCTGTTCGGCCAGTTCGCGGAAGCGCTTGGCGTGAATATCGGGACGGATCAACTTTACGGCACGCTTTATAACAAGGCGCTGGAGGGTGATGCGGACTGCGGCGGAGTCCTGGCGTATAATTATTATTCCGGCGAGGGAGTCACCGCTTTCGACGAGGGGCGGCCGCTCCTGGTGCGTCTGCCTGACAGCAAATTTAACCTGGCCAATTTTATGCGGGCGAATCTTTATTCTGCGGCTGCTACGCTGAAAGTCGGGCTTGATATTCTTCTGAAGGAAGAGGGCGTGCAGGTGGATTCCATGCTGGGACACGGCGGCCTGTTTAAGACGAAAGGCGTAGGACAGAAATTTATGGCGGCGGCCATGAACGCGCCGGTGGCGGTGATGGAGACGGCCGGGGAAGGCGGCGCCTGGGGCATTGCGCTTCTGGCGGCTTATCTGGTGAATGGTGAGGGAATGTCTCTGGATGTTTATCTGGAAAACCGTGTCTTCGCAGGCTCGGAGGGGTCTGTGATGGAACCGGACGCAGTGGATGTGGCGGGATTTGACGCTTTTCTGGAAAAGTATGTGGCCGGGCTGCCGATCGAGCAGGCGGCGGTAGAAAACTATAAATAGTAAAAGGAGTATGAGATGCTGGAACAGTTGAAAAAAGAAGTTTACGAGGCAAATATGCTTTTGCCGAAATACGGCCTGGTTACCTTTACCTGGGGCAATGTCAGCGGCATTGACCGGGAAAAGGGACTGTTTGTCATCAAGCCAAGCGGGGTGGAGTATGATAAACTGACGCCGGAGGATATGGTGGTGGTTGATCTGGAAGGCAACAAGGTGGAGGGAAAGTACAATCCCTCTTCCGACACGGCGACCCACATGGTTCTCTACAATCGTTTCCCGAATGTCGGCGGGATTGTCCACACGCATTCGCCCTGGGCGACAAGCTGGGCGCAGGCGGGGCGTGACATTCCGTGCTACGGGACAACCCATGCAGATTACATTTATGGGGAGGTCCCCTGTGTCCGCAACCTGACAAAAGAGGAAATTGACGAAGCTTACGAATTGAATACCGGCGTTCTCATCGCGGATGCATTTGAGGAGAAAAAGAAGGATTACGAGGCGGTTCCGGCGGTTCTCTGTAAGAACCACGGCCCTTTTACCTGGGGAAAGAACGCGAATGATGCGGTTCACAATGCGGTTGTTCTGGAAGAGTGCGCCAAGATGGCGGCCCGCTGTGAACTGATCAACCCGGAGGTAAAGCCGGCGCCGCAGGAACTGCAGGATAAGCATTATTACCGGAAGCATGGCGCGAACGCTTATTACGGGCAGGCACCTCAGTAAAGAGTGAATGTGCAGCAGCCTGCATATTATATATTCAGATACCGAGGAAGTAAATATGGGCATAATCCGTCCATCCGCTGCAAAGGAAGAGAATAACAGACAGCATTATGAATTACAGGAGGAATGACAGAATGGAACAGAAAGCATACAAATTTTGGTTTTGTACAGGATCACAGGATTTATACGGAGACGAATGCCTGGCTAACGTGGCGCAGCATTCCAAAATTATTGTGGAAGCGTTAAATGACAGCGGCGTTCTGCCTTTTGAGGTAGTGTGGAAGCCGACTTTGATCACGAATGAGCTGATCCGAAAGACTTTTAACGAGGCGAATATGGACGAGGAATGTGCGGGTGTGATCACCTGGATGCATACATTTTCACCGGCTAAGTCCTGGATTCTGGGTCTGCAGGAATATCGCAAGCCGCTGCTTCACCTGCACACGCAGTTCAATGAAGAAATTCCGTATGACACCATCGACATGGATTTCATGAATGAGAACCAGTCGGCGCACGGAGACCGGGAGTACGGGCATATTTTCAGCCGCCTGGGGAAAGAGCGCAAGATTGTGGTCGGGCACTGGAGCGATGTCAATGTCCAGAAAAAGATTGCTTCCTGGATGCGCACGGCCATCGGCGTGATTGAGAACAGTCATGTCCGCGTGATGCGTATCGCCGATAATATGAGAAATGTGGCTGTCACCGAGGGCGACAAGGTGGAAGCGCAGATTAAGTTTGGCTGGGAAGTGGACGCTTATCCGGTGAATGAGATTGCCGCAGAGGTGGAGGCGGTTCCTCAGAATGCCATCGATGCCCTTGTGGAAGAGTATTATGACAAATATGAGATTCTCCTTGAGGGTCGGGATGAGAAAGAATTCCGCCGCCTTGTCTCTGTGCAGGCCGGCATTGAGATCGGCTTTGAGAAGTTCCTGACGGAACGCGATTACCATGCGATCGTGACGCACTTTGGCGACCTGGGCAGCTTAAAGCAGCTTCCCGGACTGGCAATCCAGAGACTGATGGAAAAAGGATACGGCTTCGGCGGAGAGGGCGACTGGAAGACGGCGGCCATGGTCCGCGTTATGAAAATTATGACGCAGGGCATGAAGGACGCGAAGGGAACCTCTTTCTTTGAGGATTACACCTATAATCTGGTACCCGGAAAGGAAGGCATCCTGCAGGCGCATATGCTGGAGGTCTGCCCGACGGTTGCGGACGGTCCGATCAGCATAAAGGCGCAGCCTCTGTCCATGGGAGACCGGGAGGATCCGGCGAGACTGGTGTTCACATCCAAAACAGGCGCGGGTATCGCGACATCCCTGGTGGATCTCGGGAACCGGTTCCGTCTGATCATCAATACCGTGGACTGTAAGAAGACAGAAAAGCCGATGCCGAAGCTCCCTGTTGCGACCGCGTTCTGGACGCCGCAGCCGAGCCTGCAGACTGGTGCGGAAGCCTGGATTCTCGCCGGCGGCGCACATCACACGGCGTTCAGCTATGACCTGACGGCGGAGCAGATGGGAGACTGGGCGGAAGCTATGGGAATCGAGGCGGTTTACATCGACAACGATACCACAATCCGGCAGTTTAAGAATGAGCTGAAATGGAATTCTCTGTATTATCGTGTATAATGCCCTCGTAATCCTGGTACAACGTATTCGGTAAAAAGGAAATGAATTATGATCGAAGCCCGGATGACCGATTTAAACTACAATGAAATCCTGATGTATCTCGGCCATCGCGGGCAGGAGATTACACCGGAGATTGACACTCAGATACAAAAATGTATTGCGGAAGTGAGACGATATGCCGCTCCGCGGCTGGTTTATCGCTGCCTGCCTGTTGATAAAGGATCCATTACAGGTTTCCCGTTGGAGGGAGATGATATCCGGCAGCTGCTTCAGAATTGTGATGAGGCGGTGCTTTTTGCGGCGACGCTGGGGGCTGACATAGAGCAGACGCTTATGCGTCATGAGGTGACAGATATGGCGGACGCGCTGATTCTGGACGCCTGCGCCAGCGTGGCGGTAGAGAATGTCTGCGACTGCTTTGAGGAGGATGTCCGGGAAATGCTAAGCCGGGAAAACCGTTACCTGACCAGCCGCTTCAGCCCGGGGTATGGGGATCTGCCGCTGGAAACACAGATGCAGATGTGTGAAATGCTGAATACTTCCCGCAGAATCGGCCTGACAGTGACAGAGAATTATATTCTGCTTCCCCGCAAGTCGGTGACCGCTGTTATGGGAATTTCCGATGAACCGCAGAAGCTGCGGAGCCGCAGCTGCGAGGATTGTGGGATGTTTTTGAATTGTATGTATAGAAAGAAAGGAATTGTATGTCATGAGTAAGCTGATTCTATTGGACGGGGCAATGGGCACCATGCTGCAGAATGCAGGCCTTGCGCCGGGCGGAAGACCGGAAATCTTTGGTCTGGAGCACCCGGATATTCTGGAGGAGATCCAGCGTAAATATGTGGAGGCAGGAAGCGATGTTATTTACGCGAATACCTTCGGAGCCAATGCACACAAGCTGAAAGGCACCGGGCACAGCGTGCAGGAGGTGGTTTCTGCCAATGTGGCGACCGCGCGGCGTGCTGCGGGATACCGGGAGGAATCAGCGGACGCTGATACGAAAGAGTCTGCAGGTCAGGAGACGACACTGCAGCCGGAACAGGCGCAGAGCACACGGAAAAGAGTAAGAGTCGCCCTGGATGTCGGTCCGATCGGGGAACTGATGGAGCCGATGGGAACCATGTCTTTTGAGGACGCCTACGAGACATACCGGGAGATGGCCGTGACCGGGGAACAGGCGGGGGCAGATCTCATTGTGTTTGAAACGATGACAGATCTCTATGAGGTAAAAGCGGCTGTCCTGGCGGCGCGGGAGAATACGAAGCTCCCCATCTGGGTGACGATGAGCTTTGAAGCCGGCGGGCGGACGTTTACCGGCACGCTGGTTTCGGCTATGGCGGCGACCCTGGACGGTCTCGGGGTGGACGCGATGGGAATCAACTGCTCGCTCGGACCGCAGGAAATTTTTCCTATGATAGAGGAAATGAAAAAGTGGACGGATAAGCCGCTGATCGTGAAGCCGAACGCGGGGCTGCCGGATCCGTTCACCGGCGGCTACAACATTGATGCGGAGGAGTTTGTCCGCCAGATGCGGCCGTATCTTTCGCTTAGCGTATCTATGGTCGGCGGCTGCTGCGGGACGACGCCGGAGTTTATTGCGGGACTGGCCGGGCTGGCGACTGAGGCTGAAAGTGAGAGAGAGGCAGGAGAAAGAACAAACCTGCAAAAGGCAGACACAGGTTTCAATGGGAATATTGGTGGAGAGGCATCTCAGGCTTCCATTGATAAAAATGCAAAGGGGTTAACCTATAAATCTGAAAACACAGATGGTAAGGGCTGCCATCCGACCCGCCTCCGGGGCGTCTGCTCCTCCAGAAAAATGGTTGATTTCGGCGGCGTGCGCGTGATCGGTGAGCGGATCAATCCTACCGGCAAAAAGCGTTTTGCCCAGGCGCTGCGGGAGCATGACATCGACTATATTGTGGAGCAGGCGATCGACCAGGCGGATGCCGGCGCGGATATCCTGGATATCAATGTGGGCCTGCCGGGAATCGATGAAGCGGAGCTGATGACAGAAGTGGTGCAGGAGGTGCAGAGCATCGTGAGCCTGCCGCTGCAGATTGACTCCTCCGACCCGGCGGCGATCGAGGCGGGCTTAAGAGCCTGCAGCGGGCGTGCGATTGTCAATTCTGTCAATGCGGAAGACGAAGTGCTGGAACAGATTCTTCCTATTGTGAAAAAATACGGTGCGGCGGTGGTCGGACTGACGATGGACAAATCCGGTATTCCGGACAGTGCCGAGGAGCGCTTCCGCCTGGCGGAAAAAATTGTGAATGCGGCGGTTGCGATTGGTATTCCGCGGGAAGATGTTCTGATCGACTGCCTGACGCTCACAATTTCCGCCCAGCAGGAACAGGCGGTGGAAACGTTAAAAGCCGTGCGGATGGTGCACGAGAAACTGGGTCTCCACTGTGTCCTCGGCGTCAGCAACATTTCCTTCGGATTGCCGAAGCGGATTCAGATTACGACGAACTTTCTGACCCAGGCGCTGTGCTGCGGGCTGGATTTCCCCATTGTCAATCCGAACCAGAAAGAGGTTATGGATACGATCGCTGCATTTCGCGCCCTCTCCGGCGAGGATGCCCAGTGTGAGGCTTACATCGAACGCTTTGCTGACGAACCCGACGAAAAAAAACGAGTAGATCCCAGTGAGCTGACGGTGGAGGACGCAGTCTTAAGCGGTTTAAAACAGGAAACCAGAGACCTCACGGCGCAGCTGCTGGAGTCGATGAGTGAGCTGGATGTGATCAACACGAAGCTGATTCCGGCGCTGGATGTGGTGGGGGACAGGTATGAAAAAGAACAGATTTTCCTGCCGCAGCTGATTAACTCCGCCAACGCGGCCTGCGCGGGATTCGACCTGATCAAGGAACGGATCGCAAAGCGGGGCGGTGAGAGTGTATCTAAAGGAACGATTATCATGGCCACGGTGGAGGGCGATATCCACGATATCGGCAAAAATATCGTCCGTGTCGTGCTGGAAAACTACGGCTATCGGGTCATTGATCTTGGGCGGGATGTGCCGCCGCAGAAGGTGGTGGACACGGCGGTCGCTGAAGATGTGAAGCTGGTCGGTCTGTCCGCGCTGATGACGACTACGGTGGTTTCTATGAAAAAAACCATCGAGGTGCTGCACGCGTCGAGGCATGACTGCAAAGTGTTTGTGGGCGGGGCTGTTCTGACGCCGGAGTACGCGATGGAAATCGGTGCGGATTATTATACGAAGGACGCTAAGGCGTCCGTGGATGTGGCGAGGGAAGTTCTTGGATAAGTTGCCATAACATTGAGGAAGAAAAATGACAGAAGTCAGAGAATATCTGAAAAATAATGTGCTGCTGTTTGACGGCGGCATGGGAACCTACTTTGCTCAGAAGAATCACAAGGCCGGAATGAGCTGTGAACTAGCGGCGCTGCATCAGCCGGAGCTCATTGCGCAGATTCACCGGGAATATCTGGAAGCCGGGAGCAAAGCCGTCAAGACGGATACCTTTGCGGCAAACCGTATTGCATTTCAGGGCGATGAAGATCTGGTGCAAAGGACGATCGCGGCGGCGTGGAAACTGGCGGCGGAAGCGGCAGCGGAGTATGACGCATTTGTTTTTGCCGATATCGGGCCAGTCGCGGGGCTGGGGGAAGAGCAGAGCGCATTTGACGAGTTCCGCTTTGTCACGGATTGTTTTCTGGAACAGGGTGCACAGAATTTCCTCTTTGAGACGAACGCGGATACGACGGGGCTCTGTGAAATTGCCGCTTATATCCGGGAACGGGTGCCGTCGGCTTATATCATTGTCAGCTTTGCGGTGCAGGTGGACGGTTTTTCGCGGGAAGGTTTCTGGGCGGCGGATTTGTTTGAGGAAATGCGTGTCTGCGATGCAGTTGACTCCATTGGTTTAAATTGCGTCTGCGGAGCGCGGCACATGCTTGAGCTGGTGCGCGAGATAGATCATGAGGGATTGACGCTTTCCCTGATGCCGAACGCCGGTTATCCGACGGTGGTCAACAATCGGACTTTTTATGAGGGAGATCCGCAGTATTTTGCCGCGCAGATAAAGGAAATGGCGGAGGAAAGCGCAGCTATCGTGGGCGGCTGCTGCGGTACCATGCCGCTTCATATTGAGAAGATGCGCGAGGAGCTTTCGAAAACCAGAGGAATTGCGTCGGAACGAAAGAAAAAAGCGGAGCGATCTCATTCCGAGGAGGCGGCCGAGAGTCTGTTCTGGAATAAACTGCAGGCGGGCGAAAAAGTCATTGCTGTGGAACTGGATTCCCCGGCGGACGCCGATGTCGTAAAGTTTATGAAAGGCGCCTGGGAGCTGAAAGGCGCAGGCGCTGATATTATCACCATCGCTGACTGCCCGATTGCCAGGGCGCGGATGGATTCCAGTCTGCTGGCCTGCAAAATCAGGCGGGAGCTTTCGATGGATGCATTGCCTCACATGACCTGCCGGGATCGGAACTTAAATGCCACGAAGGCACTGCTCTTTGGTCTGTATGCGGAGGG
>JAJQAD010000061.1 GCA_021204005.1 Clostridiales bacterium | reverse complement strand
CGCCGAACACCGTGAGCAGCGTCCCGCCGAAAAATACAAACTCCCACAAAAGCGACACAATAATCGAAAGGATTGTCTTCTTAAACTGCGCCGCACACCAGATGCTGACCGCCCCGCAGAAAAACGCGGTCGCCAGAATCATGACAAGGAAGACCAGCAGATACCGCCACTGAATTCCCCCGTAGAGGAAAGCCAGCGCCATCGCCGGCAGACTGACAAAAATGTACAGCAGCACGTTGCACATGGAGGACAACAACTTCCCGAGTATCACAGAAAAAGAAGATACCGGCGCTGTCAGAAGCAGGTCCAGCGTCTGGCGCTCCCGCTCTCCCGCGATGCTCCCCGCCGTCAGCACAGGGATGATCAGAAGAATCAGCCCCATCTGCAAAAAAGCCAGAATCAGAAAAATACTGGTCAGGTCAGACAAGTCAGCCGTTCCCTTAGTGTTCACCGAAGAAAATACCATCAGCAGGGCGATCCCCGCCATGCACAGCCCGTAGCACATCAGGGCAATGGGAAATCGGATCGTCCTTGACCCCAGCACCAGTTCCTTCTTCAAAACCGGATTCATTTTCATTACTGCTCACCTCCCGCCTGTATATCATCCATAGCATCCATGTAATTCTGTTTTTCCACGCCGGACTGCTCTGCATCTTTCCCTGTGTGCCATCCCGACATCTCTCCCGCATCACCACCGGAAGTATTCTGCAGCGGCATCTGTTCCTGCGCCACCGTTTCATCCGTAATCTCCAGAAACAGCGATTCCAGATTTCCTTTTTCCTTGTAAAAGCTTTCCACCGGAATCTCCATGGCTATCAGCCGCTTTAACAGCTGCACACTTTTTTCATCATCCCCGACATAGTCCGCCACCACATAATCCTCACGGATGGAGACCCGCTTCACATCCGGATCCTCCCGCAGCAGATTTACCGCTTCCTCCTGCCGGTCCAGCACCCGCACATGGAGCGGCCGCGCGTGCATCGCCCTCATCTGAATATCGTCCACCGTTCCATACATCAGAAGCTTTCCATGCTGCATGATTCCGATCGTATCGCACATATCCGCCAGCTCCGGGAGGATATGGGAGCTGACCACCACGGTCTTCCCCATGCCGCCCAGATTTCTCAATATCTCTTTCATCTCAAACCGTGCCCTGGGATCCAGACCCGACGCCGGTTCGTCCAGCATCAGCAGGCCGGGGTTGTGCACCAGGCTCCGGGCCAGGCAGAGGCGCTGCTTCATGCCGCGGGAGAGATGATCCACATAGGCATCCGCCTTGTCCGAAAGGCTGACCAGATCCAGCAATCCCAGGGAAGTATCTCTGGCCTGTTTTCCGACAATTCCGTAGAGGGAAGCATAAAACTCCATATACTCCAGCGCTTTCAGATTATCATAAACGCCGAAGAAATCCGGCATATAACCGATTTTTCGTTTGACATCCCCGTTCCCTTTCAGCGTATCCTCCCCGTCAATCAGCACTTCCCCGGAGGAGGCCGACAGCAGCCCTACCGCGATTTTCATCGTCGTCGTTTTGCCGGCGCCATTGTGCCCGACAAAACCAAAGACTTCCCCGTGACTGATATGAAGATTTAAGTCGTCCACGGCGCGAAAACTCCCGAAATTTTTATACAGATGTCTGATTTCAAGCATTACTCCCCACCTCCGATCACTGTGATACCGGGAGCCACATCATAGCTGGCCGCCCCCGTGGAAAACGCGGTCGACACAAATCTCATCCGGACCACTCCGTCATTGTCTATATAGTGACAGCCGTCATCAAACCTCACCGTAGTATCATCCGCAAACAATTCGTCATACTCGCCCGTCTCCACGTTATATCCGTATATCGTCACCGTATCTGTCGTCCCCCACTCGCTGGAATTCGAACAGATCATGGCGTAAATCTCACTCATTTTTGCCGGGGAAAGGTCAAACGAAATCTCCACCTCATCCGTATACATCCATCCGTCCGTATCCCAGTTTTCCGCCATATTGTCTGAATAATCATAGAGTGACAGGCTCACCGCGTCCGGATAGTCCTCATACGGCGCGTTGTCGCACCGCACCACCATGGCAGAATTGCTCTCCGGAACATTCTCATCCGCAATGTAATCCGCGTCCCACTCCGGAATCCAGGCGAAAGTGCATACATCATTTCCATCCATCTGATACCAGTGCTGATTCATGAAAAGCCCCAGGACATTCGCCAGATCTTCCCACTGTTCCTCCGCCACACCGCTTTTTTTGTAGAACTCATTTCCGGAAGAACCGGAAGAACTGCCGTAGGCATAAACCATATCCTCGATATAGGTGCTGACAACCAGATTATCTTCCTCCGTGAAAGAAACGCTCTCCCCGGCTGCCAGTTTTCCGATCATCACCACATTGCTTTCCGTAAAAACTGACACGCCGTACATATCGCAGGCGGTATTGTTTGTCACGGTACCGGAAATGCCGGTGATACTCCGCGTCACCTCGGACCACAGCCCATCTGCCGTCAGACTGGAAGGAGTCTCCGCTTCCAGATAGGTGGTTCCGAAGGTACTGTCATTTGTCATGCTGATCCGGCACCCCTTCGCCGTCTCTTTCAGCGCTACTTTGTAATCCAGAGTATCTGATGAGGCGCTGTCTGTACCGAGCAGCGTTCCAAATATGGAATAAGAATAGTCCGTATAGGTAGTCATCGGATTTACCGCAAAAAGATTCTCATCCAGCGTCACCTCCGCGCCGGAAGCTCCCGGAACCAGAATCCCCAGGTAAGCCGTCTCAGACTGAACATCCGTCTGTGCGTCATAGGAGATATCGGTGATGGAAGCGGACTGCGCCGCTGTCAGGCGCAGGTCACGGCTAAAGAGGAACACCACACCGGTCACCGCCACGGACAGCACCGGCACGAGAAACCACATCCACCCCCGCCGGTCAGCCTTTTTTAAAATCAGATATAAAACCGGGCCGGCTCCCAGCACAAATGCCAGAAGCAGGATCGCAAGGAGCAGGATATTCGGGCTTTTGATATCATGCATTCCATCCAGAATGGAGGACAGTGTCCATGCATTGACAGAATCCCCGTAATTGAGGCTGTAGATGCGCTGTGCACTGTAGCCGTCCGCAGCCTCCTGTAAAAGCAAAGCCGCCATCTCGTTTTTCGCGTTCCACTCCGCCACCGGCTCCATGCCGAGATTGAACGCCGTCAACACCACCTGCCCCAGACCGGTTTCCCGGCTGAAAACCAGGCCCTCTTCCGAAAAAACGCCGGAGAGATTATGAACGGTTTCCACGGAAGAGTCGGTATTGCCTGCTTCCTCATCGCTGTCATCTTCAGTAGAATCATTCGACACATCGCTGTCTTCCCCCGCAGAAGGATCTGCCGCTGCATCATCATTCCCCGCAAAATCACTCAATTTATCGTCATCTTCCACCTCAAAATGAAGAATCCCGTCCTCCTCCGTGAAAGAGAGAGAATCCGACCCACCGGTCAGCTGCATCGTCCCCGAAGCAAAGCCTTCCGCAGAGACCGCAATAAAATCACTTTCAAAGCCCGATAACGTCTGGCGGTAATCGGAGCCGGTTCCCAGAATCAGAATACCTCCCTCACGAACCCACTCTTCGATCGCCGCAATCTGTTCTTCGCTCAATTTTGACGTATCATAACTGTTGATGATCAGATAACTTAAGACATCCAGCCCCGACGACTGTTCCGGAATCAGATCCCCGGAAAGCTCCACCACCTGAGAAGAACCACTGTAATCATTGATTTCCAGATTTCTCCCATCAAAATAATTCAGAGCCGTAAAATCATCGCTCAAAATGCCGACCAACGCCTTCTCACTGGTGGCAGTCTGAAGCGCAACCGTCTGCTGCTGCAAAATATTACCCTGTGTATCTTCAATCTGGAGTACCAGAGAGGCGGAGGAACTGATATTATCCACAGACAGGGATACTGTCTTCCCCGTGTCCGCACTCAGCATAATATCCTGCTCATAAGCCACCGCGCCGGATTCATAATAAACCCCCGGCACAATCACACGTAGCACGCCGTCAAAATCCTCCCCCGCGGATTCCAGATAGACAGACAGGGGCAGCGTCGCGCCGCTCTTGTAATATCCGCTCAGACCCGCCGTAACCTCTATCGTAAACTGCTGGTCTGCGGGCGTTTCGTCCGCCGCACTGTCTGATGCATCCCCATCCTCTGCCGTCTCCTCATCAGCTGCCGCATCCTCATTTGCTGAAGTATCTGTCGTTGCCGACGCAGTGCCAGTCGTTGTCGTCGTTGCCGGAACTGCCACGGTCACGGACGCCGTCGTTGCGGACGAACCGCAGGCCGACAACGCAAAAAGCGCAGCGAACAATGTAAAAATCAACACCAGGTTTTGAAATTTTTTCATAAATCCAGCTCCCCTCTATAATAGCTGCTGCCCGTGCAGGCACGGCACCAGTCGTCTTATTCATTTTCCTCTACCAGTATAACCTATCCTGCCCGCGAGAAAAATAGAGAAATTGTTAAGAATTTCTTATTGCCCTAATAAAAACCTTTTCATAACTGTTAATCATGGAATCCATTTGTCTTATTTAATCGAAAAGAATAATATATGTTCGCATTGGCACAACTTAGTCATGCGAAAACCCACAAAACTAATAATCAGCACAATCAATGGGCATCCAAAAAGAATCATGCCCATCAAAATCAACTAATACATGATTTTGTGGGTTAATTCTTATATTTTTTACCCACAAAAATTAAAACATCAAAATTCTATGGG
>JAJQAD010000219.1 GCA_021204005.1 Clostridiales bacterium | reverse complement strand
TACCCTGGATGATATTCTCGACCCATTGCTGGACGAAAACGCAAATCGTGATGTGGCCGATGTCGTCAATTATATTCGCGCTGGTAATTTTGCTGTAGAACGGCTTCAGTCTCTGCCTCTCTGCAATCGTCTGATCCGTGAAACCCATGCTGTCCTGATGGAAAATGTCCGCGGACAGGAAAAAATCCCGGCGAATTTCGCTATTCCCAAAACTGGATTGGCGGACAGGGCAGTACCTTGAGAAATGCCCGCTACATCCCGCCAAATCCCCAGGATATGGCGGCTTCCATGTCAGACCTGGAAAAATTCATCAATGCTGAGGACAGCATAGACCATCTGATCCGTATAGCGCTAATCCATTACCAGTTTGAAACAATCCACCCCTTTTTGGATGGCAATGGACGAATCGGCCGCTTGATTATCATCCTTTACCTGATGGAGAACCATGTGCTTTCTTCACCCGCACTTTATCTCTCCTGGTATCTCAAGCAGAATCGCATTGAGTACTATGATCGTATGTCTGAAGTCAGGCGGACAGGAGACTATGAACAATGGGTTAAGTTCTTCCTCCGTGCAGTTGCTGTCTCTGCCGAAGATGCCATTCGGACAGTCGATCAGCTGTCTATACTTCATGACAGCAACCGGCAGCTTGTCGCTGATTCCTTTGGTACCCGATCCAGGAAAAACGCTTTGCAGCTCTTTTCATATCTTGAGCAAAATCCAATCATAGAGATCATAAAAACTGCTGCTTCTCTTAGTATGGCATACAATACGGTTGCAAGGTATGTCACAGACTTTTGCAACATTGGCATCCTTCAGAAAAGCTCAAAGGAAAAGAAAGCTAAAGTGTATTCTTACGAGCAGTACCTGAATATTCTCCGTGAGGATATGTAAGCGATATTCTATTCTCCTCCACAGATCTTTACTACTGCTTTCAAAATAAAATCGGCCCAGTGCCGAATTTATTTCAGTAAAATACGAAATAATAAATAGGAAAAGATTGTGCAGAACGCACGATGACGCAAAAAAGACAAAGCTTCGCCATCCACAATAGATTGTGGTTCATGGCGTCACTATGCTTTCCAGGCCTGTATGTGTGCCTTCCGCTTCTACCTACAGGTAACTGAAATTTGTTCAGTTTATCTTGTTTTTAGTACCCTTTGCAGTTCCCGGATGTTTGCCTGATCTTACGCCGACTGGGTAGCAAGCGCGGCATCCTTCTGCCTTTCTGTTTTTTCTACAGCAAACTCGAAACCAATCTCAATCCGCTGTTTTCTGTTGAACAGATCTGTTTCCAGATAGATTTTTCTCTTATGCTTGTCGATCTTTTTAATCAGACCTTCCTTCCCTTTTAACGGTCCGTTTAAAACCGTGACCGCAGAGCCATCCAGCATAATTTCTGAGAGCCTGACAATCTGTTCCTCGCCGCCGAGCTGCAGTAAAAATTCCACTTCCTCATCTGTCAGCGGAACAATCTCGTCGCCAACCCCCAGAACCTTTGTCATATCAGCCATTCGATTCAGATACGGGACAACCTCGTTGATCTGGTCTGTGTCAAGGAATACATATCCCAGGAAAATCCTGCGTTTTAAGGTAACCCATTCCCCATGAAACTTATATCTGGCTTCGTTGTACGGGATAAAACATTTTCTTAAAATGGATTTCGGTATACTTATGTTGCACTGCTGTGCGATTCTCTCTTCAGAACCAACTCGCACCTGCATCACATACCACATATGCATTCCCTCTTCCCTTTCCATCATTGCCCTGACGCATCATACGGTTGTATCACAAAACAGTATTAGCGTTCCCATATGTGACAGAATATGAATTCTGTCCTGCAGGGGTTTGCAAATCTGTTACAAACAATGTATATTATCGGCACATTCCGGAGAAAAGTCAAGTGTTTTTCCACTCTTTACAGGAATTTCCACAAATTGTTACGATACCTGGCAGAAACCGGGTTACTAATTCTGCTATTTTTGCGCAAAAAATCCCATTGCTGCGCTTTCGATTGATTACAAATCCCCGAATTTCTACAGAATTTTCAACTGATCTAAAATCTTTCGTCTTAAATTTCTATATTCTTTTCCGAGATTACCAGAAATGCAGCTGAAAAACAGAATTTGCAACAGGACAGAATTCATATTCTGTCTTTCTTTCTGGAAAAATTTCCCGCTTCTTCCGAATGATTCTGTCCGGTCCTGCCTTTCGGGATCACGACACCAGACCCAGCCGGTCCAGCACACGGATATGCTCCTCCCCGGAGGTTGCCAGGTAGATGCGCGTGGTTTCCATGGAACTGTGTCCCCGCAGGTCGGCCAGCTTTGCCACGTCGTGGGTGGCGTTATAAAAGCATCTGGCGAACAAGTGGCGAAGGTTATGAGGAAATACTTTTTCGGAATTCACGTCCGTTTCTTCACTGAGTTTTTTCATTTCCGCCCAGATCCTTTTTCTGGACATCGCGTTTCCGTTCTTTGTGCGGAAAATCGGACCGGAGTTTATGTTGCAATTCTTTGCATATTCTCTTAATTTGCAGCAGAGCTTTCCGGGAAGCAGGATCGTCCTGTTCTTCCCTTTCAGAGTGATCTCTGCACACCCTTTTTCCGCCGCCTCCACTGTAATATATTCGACTTCCCCGACCCGTATGCCGGTCGCACAGAGCGTTTCCATGGCAAGGAGCATTTTTGTATCTCCCAATTCCTTCGCTTTTGCAATCAGACGGTCATACTCTTCCCGGCTCAGTTCTCTCCTGGCGGAGCAGAATACCTTCCGCTGTACTTTCAGGTGCTTCACCCTGCATTCCTCAATGCCGGAATATTTCAGCCAGGAATTTATGGAAGACAGCGCACCATTTACTGTCTTTGCACTCCATGACTGCAGTAAATACGCCCGGTACTCCAGAATGCGCTGTTTCGCCACCTCCGCTCCGTCCAGCCAGAGCATCAGTTTCCTTACGCAGGACGTGTATTTTTCTATGGTCGCTTTCGCTTTTTCTTCTTCTCTTAATGACTGTGCAAACCCGTTGATTGATTCTTCTGTAATGATTGTACCCATCCCATTCTCCTCCAGTAAAAATCTGTTTTTCTTTCATTTTACATGAAACAGGACGAACTTTTCTATGAAACAAAAAATCCGCCGGAGCATTTCTGCCTGACGGATTTTATTTTTCTATACTATTTTCAATACGATCAACCAACAGCCTTTTCTATCAGAAGATGCGCCGGATGGCAACCACTGTCTGGTAGGCATAATTGTAACTGATCTTTATACCGGACTTTTCACTGGCTGCATGAACGATTGCACCGCCGCCGATGTAAATCGCGACATGCCCCTCATAGCAGATGATATCACCCGGCTGCAGCTCCGATGCCGATACCGCATAACCAACCGATCGCAGCGAATAAGAAGAATGCGGCAGGGAAACTCCAAAGTGTGCATATACCGCCTTTACAAATCCGGAGCAATCTGCACCGTTCGTCAGACTTTCACCGCCCCACACATACGGATTGCCCACGAACTGGCAGGCATAATTCGCTACTGCCTGTCCGGAACCGCTGGCGGTCGAAGAAGAACTGCTGCTGGAAGAACTACTTGACGAGCTGCTTGCAGTATTACTGCTCGTGGAGCTGCTCGAGGAACTGCTTGTAGTACTGCTGCCCGAAGAGCTGCTGTTCGAACTGCTTGCTGTACTGCTGTCCGAGGAACTGCTCGATGAACTGCCTGCGGTACTGCTGTCCGACGAACTACTCGTTGAATTGCTCGTGGTATTACTGCTCGAAGAATTACTCGTTGAACTGCCTGCAGTATTGCTGCTCGAAGAACTACTCGTTGAACTGCTGCTCGAGGAACTGCTGTCCGACGAACTGTCGGTACTGCTATTGGAAGCCGCAAGGACGGATATCAAGGAACTGCTCTCTTCCTCCTCTGCCTCCTCCTCAACTGCTGCCGCTTCGGCTGCAGCCTGCTGCGCTGCTACTTCCTGGGCGATCACTTCCGACTGCTCTGCGATCGTTTCCTTATACTCTGCCGCGAGAGCCTGTGCCGACGCGAGCATGGAATCAAAATCATCCATCTCCGTGCTCTTCTCCGCGATCATACTGTTCAGTGAGCTCTGCTGATCCTCCAGCTCCGACTGCTGATCCTGTAAAGCCGCCTCTTCCTCTGAGACCTGCTCGACCAGCTCCTCCGTCAGCTCCACCGTCGCCTGATAATCCTCCAGCATCTGACGGTCATAGCTGTACACAGATGCACACATCTGCACCCGGTTCAGAGCATCTGCGAAATTGGACGCCCCCATCAGAGCATTGAACAGAGAGACATCGCCGCCATTTATGTACATATAGGTGATGCGCTCTTTCATGGACTCATATTGTTCTGCTTCCAGTTCCTGAGCTTCCGCCAGGTCTTCATTCGCCTGTACCAGCTCCTCCTGCTTGGAAGTAATCTCATCCTCCAGGATGGAAATATTTGCGATGGTCGTGACCAGCTCAGCATCCAGGGCATCGATCTCCGCCTGCAGACTGCTCTGCTGGCTCTCAATCTCTGAAATCTGACTGTTTACATCATCCAGATTATCCTCCGCCTGCGCTTTCTCCGACTGCGCATCACTCAAAGTGGTTGCCCCTGCCTGCAGGCTCCCCACTGCAATCAGGCTGGCGGACAAGGTTAACGCTGCTGCTCTCTTTACCCAACGTCTTTTTTTCCTCATTACTTCTCCTTCAAAACTACTGCATGTCTTCAGAGGAACGCGGATCCGGCAGAAATCCCTTCCTGTCCGGTCGTATGTTTTATCGTAACGCATATTCCGGTATTTTTCAAGGAGAAAAAGGCAAAAAATGTGGAAAAGTCTGGAAATTCAACAATTATTCACATTTTTTTCACTGTTTTCCGCAGTCTTTCAACAGCTTTTCCACACTGGCAAGCTTTACACAGTTGATAAACACGGAGCAGGCTTCATCCAGCTCCTCCAGAGGAGGCAGCGTCGGAGCGATACGGATCACGGAATCCTTTGGATCCTTTTTGTAAGGGAACGGAGCTCCCGCCCCTGTCATGACTACGCCGGCTTCCTTTGCCCTGGCCACGATGTCTTTCGCGCAGCCTTCATTGGCAAAATAGGTAATGAAATAGCCACCCCGCGGGTTGGTCCAGGATCCGACTCCCAGTCCGCCCAGTTCTTCCTCAAAACGATGAAGAAGAAGTTCAAATTTCGGGCGGATCAGCGCCGCGTGTTTTGCCATATGCTGCGCCACACCCTCCTGATCCTTCAGAAACTTTACGTGGCGAAGCTGGTTGATTTTGTCAAAACCGATGGTCTGGACCGTCAGCTGCTTAATGATATCCGCTTTGTTTCTCGGGCTGGTCGCCAGTCCGGAAATGCCGGAGCCGGAGAAGGTCACCTTGGAGGTGGAGCAGAACTCATATACCATGTCCGGATTTCCCGCTTTTTCACACTCGGACAGAATGTCCAGAATCTGATCCTGCCGGTCCTCATACAGATGGTGGACACAGTAAGCATTGTCCCAGTAAATACGGAAATCCGGTGCTGCCGGCTTCAGATTTGCAAAGCGGCGGACAGTCTCATCGGAGTAGGATGTTCCCATCGGGTTGGAATACTTGGGGACACACCAGATTCCCTTGATGGAATCGTCTTCGCTGACCAGCTTTTCCACCATATCCATATCCGGGCCGTCCTCATAGAGCGGCACGTTGATCATCTCAATGCTGAAAAACTCTGTGATCGTAAAGTGGCGGTCATATCCCGGTACCGGGCAGAGGAATTTCACTTTGTCCAGCCTGCACCAGGGGGTATAGTCCAGCACGCCGTGGATCATGGAACGGTTGATCGTGTCGTACATGATGTTCAGGCTGGCATTGCCGTAGACAATGACGTTTTCAGGTTTGGTGTCGATCATGCCGGCAATCAGTTCCTTCGCCTCGTCGATCCCGTCTAATACGCCATAGTTCCGGAGGTCTGTGCCGAGGCGGCTCTCCAGAACGGTATCACTGCGCAGGACGTCCATCATCGGCTGGGAGAGATCCAGCTGCTGTTTGGACGGCTTTCCTCTGGACATATCTAATTTCAGGCCGAGGGCGCAGATGTCGCGGTACTGCTGCTCCAGGGCAGCTTTTTCCTGTAATAATTCTTCTTTGGTCATCTCTGTGTATGGTTTCATGGGTGCTTCCTCCTTTACTGTCATGGGGTATTGGCTTGTTCTTGTTTTAACATTTCTTATTTATATAATGAAAATTCAATTTCCGATGGTCGATAATCGTCAAAAGATCATCATTTTTTTCTTCCAATCCTGCTAAAATACTCCCGGATATTTTTTTCGTAGCCATTGTCTGTCGGCTCGTAGAATTTCATGTCCTTATACGCATCCGGCAGATATTGCTGCTCCACGTAATGATTCGGAAAGTCGTGAGCGTATTGATATCCGATCCCGCGGCCGAGTTTCTGCACTCCTTTGTAGTGGCTGTCGCAGAGGTACGGCGGCACCGGCGCGGTTTTGGTGGTGCGGACGACTTCCAGCGCACGGTCGATTGCCAGGTAGGCGGCGTTGCTTTTCGGCGCGCTGGCTACGTAGGTGGCTGCCTGGGACAGGACGATTCTCGCTTCCGGCATGCCGAGGCGCTCCACCGCCTGGGCTGCGCTGACCGCGACGGTCAGTGCCATGGGGTCAGCGTTGCCGACGTCCTCGGACGCGCAGATCATGATCCGCCGGGCGATGAAAGCCACTTCCTCGCCGGCATGGAGCATCTTGGCGAGATAATATACGGCCGCGTCCGGATCGGAACCGCGCATACTCTTGATGAATGCGGAGATATTGTCGTAATGGTTGTCCCCGCTTTTATCATACCTGAGCTTCCGCTTTTGAATGCACTCCTGCGCGACCTCCAGGGTAAAATGGATTTTGCCATCCGCGCTTTTTTCCGTGGTAAGGATGCCCAGCTCCAGGGCATTCAACGCGTTTCTGGCGTCCCCGTTCGCGATGTCCGAGAGGAAATCCAGCGCATCCTCCTCCAACACTGCATGGTACGCGCCCATGCCTTTTTCCGTGTCGGAGACAGCGCGAAGAAGCAGTGTCCGGATGTCTTCTTTTTCCAGCGGGTAGAGTTCAAAAATGATGGACCGCGAGAGCAGAGCGCCGTTTACCTCAAAGTAGGGATTCTCCGTCGTCGCGCCGATCAGCGTGACCGTGCCATCCTCCACAAACGGGAGCAGATAATCCTGCTGCCCCTTGTTGAAACGATGAATCTCATCGATAAACAGGATCGTTCTCTTCTGATACATCCCCTGAAGTTCTTTCGCCCGGTTTACCACCGCCTCCATGTCCTTTTTCCCGGCGGCTGTGGCGTTGATCTGCATAAACTCCGCGCTGGTGGTCTGCGCGATCACTCTGGCCAGCGTCGTCTTGCCGGTTCCCGGCGGGCCATAAAAAATGACGGACTGCAGCTTGTCCGCTTTGATTGCCCGGTAAAGAAGCTTGTCCCTGCCGATGATATGCTGCTGCCCCACCACTTCGTCCAGCGTGGACGGGCGGAGGCGGGAAGCCAGGGGCGCTTCCTTTTCCTTGTTCTGTTCTCTCATGTAATCAAACAAATCCATAGATTTTCTCTGTACTCCTTTTTAAAGTACACCTCATATGGGCGGGACACAGGCTTTTGTTTCCGCAAATCATGATGCAGCCGGAATCTCTTACATCAGGCGACCAGGCTGAAAAAATGCATGATTTGGCATAGGAAACTTCATTTTTACAGAAATTCTATCTCAATTCAGCCGTATTATGAATATTCGCTCCATTGTTTCCTGCATATCATCGTATACTTTATCGCAAATCAATCATATTGGCAAGTTTTTTCTACAATTTAGCTTACTTTTCTAAGCTTAACCGGTTCATTCCACAATAATTTTTTATGTTCTGTAAAATAAAAAGAAAGAGCCCGTGCGCACTTCTCGCAGCAGGGCTCCTCCCTCCTCACAACAGATAGATCGGCAGTTCCTCCGTCAGATGGCACACCTGGTTTGTGGTGAGCCTCATCTGTTCCGTAACAGGCATATTTCTTTCCTCCGGTTTGGCTTCCGCAACAGGATTTCGCTCCATTCCGTTTTTTTCTTTTTTCTCCTCTGTCTTCACGGTTCCGGCAGATGTTGCCTTCCCCGCCGCTCTCTTAATGCTCGCTGTTCCTACTGACATAATGTATCCATCTCCTTTGCCAGTGCCAGATATTCTCCGGCGCTTCTTGCGCTTTTTTTATGTGCCATCACAGGTTTGCTGTTGTCCTGCGCCCACTCCACTTCACTGTCAATGCGTATCACGGAATCAAACACGTTCACGCCTTCCACCGCGTGAAGCGCTTCCAGCGTCTGTCTATAATAATTCTTCCGCATGTCCATCTTGGTTACGGCAATCCCGAGAAATTCCAGCTCCGGATTCATCTGCCTGACCTGATCGAGAAATTCAAACATGTTGGCGACGCCGAAAAGTCCCCAGGGGCTGGCCTCCACCGGCATCACCACATAGTCGGCGGCGCAGAGAATGTTCATTACCCAGCCGCCCAGAGTCGGCGGCGCATCGATCAGAATATAGTCATAACCGCCGTTTTCCCGAAGATTCTTAAGGCTGTTTCTCAGAATCAGCTCTCTCTGCCATTTGGTAAAAAGCTCGTACTCCATTCCGCTCATCAGCGTGGAGGACGGAATCAGATCAAGATTCTCATACCGGGTAGGAATCACATAGTCCGTCAGGTCCCGCTGTTCCCGGATGGCGTGGTAGAGATTCTTCTCTCCCATGGCAAACTCCAGCACCTGCTCCTCCTCAAAAAAGGAAAGTGTCAGGTTGAGCTGCATATCGCCGTCGATGAGCAGCACTTTTTTCCCCAGGACGGAAAGGGAATACCCCACATTGGCACAGGTGGTCGTCTTTCCGCTGCCTCCCTTATTATTGGCAAATGCTATAACTCTGGTCTTTTTCTCCATAGATACATGTCACCCCTCTATCTTTCAGATATCCCGCCCACGCCTCGGACGGAGCCGCATCGGTCACCACAGTATCAATATCGGACAGCGCACAGATCCGGGAAAAGCAGACCTGGTCAAACTTGCTGCCGTCAACCGCCAGAATCCGCTCTGCGGCGTTGTCCAGCATGGTCTGCTTCACCTGGGAAAACATGATGTTGGTGTCGGTCAGTCCTTTTTTCATGTCAATTCCGCGGCAGGAAATAATTGCTTTGTCCGCATGAAAATCCGCAATTCCCTCGATTGCCTTCGGGCCGACCAGCGCAAATTTTTCCGCCTGCATCGTACCGCCGGTGGAAATCACTTCCCAGTCGTCATATTCCGCGCATTCCATCAGCACCTCCACGGAATTTGTGATGATGGTGATGTTTTTCTTCCCCACGCTGCGCAGCGCTTTGACCACAAAGAGTGCTGTCGTGCTGGGATCCAGGAGAACGTGATCGCCATCCGAGATGGAATCCGCAATAATTTCCCCGATGATCCGCTTGCCGAGGACATTTCTTTTCTTGCGGACTTTAAAAGGCATTTCCACGCCGACGCCCTCCCGCAGGACCGCGCCGCCGTAGCTTTTTGTCACCAGCTCTTCCTTCTCGAAGCGCTCGAGATCCCGGCGGATGGTCTCCTCTGAGACGGAAAATTGCCGGGAAAGCTCGCTGACCACGACATGCTTCTCCTCCTGGAGCTTATCCAAAATTAGTTTTCTTCTCTCAACCGCAAGCATATATATTCCTTTATGTCATAGATCTGTCACAGACTGTATTTGCCTGTTTTGTCATTTCGTCCGGATCTGTTTTTGTACTCTATATCACAGGATCTTTCTGCAGATCTGCACATCCGGCCGTGCGATCACGGAGGAATCCAGGAACATTCCTTTCCCCCCGACAGAATCCCTTGCCTTCTCGATGGCAGCCTCACAGGCCGCCACCTCACCGGTGATCAGCATATAGGATTTTCCGCACATTCCCTTGGCGATGCGCAGCTCGAACAGCTGAACAATGGCTGTTTTCGCGGCGATATCGGCCGCCACGATGATTGAAGCCGCATCGTAGGTCTCCAGGATGCCAAGCGCCGCCACCTCGCTGACCTGGCTGGTACCGTAGATAGCCGGAAAAATGGATTCATCCGGATTGCCGAGGATAAAATCATCGATCAGTTCCTCCGGCCGGGTCGCGCGGGCCCGCTCTACCGCCGCCTTGACGGCGCTTAACTCTCCCGCCACGATGGCTATGTATTTTCCGGGGCAGACGGTCTGGGCTTCCAGGATTTCCACTTCCGCGGTCTTGACCATCTGATCCGCCGCGGTGATTCCCGCGGAAACCGTCTTAAATTCTATCATTCCAATCGCTCGCTGCATGTTCTCCTCCTGTGCCGCCGCTTTCTTTCCATTTCGACAGGTGAATCTTATATATATTCATTCCCATGTAAAAAATACTGTATTGATACTTCAACTCGCTGCAACTCCATATGACACACTGCCCCAGGTGTCACTGAAGCCAGATTTTTTATATAGTATTAACCTCTATAACTCGTCCCCTGCCTCAATCACGAGATGACACTCCGTCACTTCTGCAACTGTCCCCGCAATGGATGCATGTATATTCACACTCAGGCCATCCGCTGCCGCAGCCACGACCTGTCCCGCAGACACGGAATCCCCCGCAGACACAACCGCCTTCGCCGGAGCTCCGATATGCTGGCTCAGCAGAAGCTTCACCCTCTGTCCCGCACGCACCTGATCATCCAGCGGCGCCTCCGCATCGTATTTTTCCAGTCCGAGGCGACCCAGCAGACGGTTTTCCGGCACTCGCCGGTATTCCCGCGATTCCCGCACCGGCTTTGCCGTGCGCTCCGGCGGGCGGATACCCGCTTTCCGGAGTCCGTTTTTGTACTCTGCAATCATACTCCGCGGCTTTAGCCCCTGCGGGCAGCTGTACATCTCACACAATCCGCAGGAACTGCAGAACATCGTGTCCAGGAACGGTTCCAGATCCCGGAAATCCCGGTTGGCCGAGGCTCTCATAAACAGGTGCGGCCGGATCGGGTGCCCCAGATTATGCCGGGGGCAGAGGTCTGTACAGGTCTCACACTGACAGCAGACGCTGGCAGCCCGGGCCGCGTCAATGGTAAAACAGCTCTGTTTTTTTAACACCAGCGGATGCTGCCGGTCCAGCACAATGACAGCGTTCGTCGTTTTTGTCACCGGCTGTCCCGGCATGCCGAAATTACCCATCATGGGACCGCCAAGCAGATAAACCGGATCCGCGGCTGTGATATGTCCCGCCATGGCCGTCACCTCCGCGACCGTCATGCCGACAGGAACCCGGACAGTGACCGGATGCTCTACTTCCCCCACAACCGTGACATATTTCGAGGTGACTCCCTTATGCTCCCAGACCGCGCGGTATACATTGTAGAGCGTCTCCACATTAAAAACCGCCACTCCCTGCTCGATGGGCAGCCCACCCGGACGTACGGTTTTTCCGGTGGTTTCATAAATCAGCACCACCTCATCCCCCATGGGATAGGCGCCGGGCAGTTCGTGAATCCGCATATTGGGAAACATATGTATATATTCTTTTATGGCACAGATTGTGCCGGTATATTCTTTTTTAATTCCTATGACAGCATCTTTTGCTCCCACCGTCTCAGCGATCAGGGCAAAGGCCTGCAGAATTTCCTGCGTGTGTTCACTTAAGAGCTGGCGGTGCAATTTTAACAGAGGTTCGCACTCCGCACAGTTCATGAGAATCGTGTCTGCTTTTTCCGACAGCTTTGCATAGGTCGGGAACCCGGCTCCGCCTGCTCCGACGACCCCGCATTCCCGCAGAATTCTGCTCAGTTCTTCTATTTTCATAACGATCCGTCCAGTTCTCCGATATCGTCTATGATTCCGACAATCGCCGCGTCCACCGGCGCATCCGGCATCCCGCATCCGATGCGCGCCGCGCTTCCCTGCGCCACCAGCACATACTCGCCGATACCGGCTCCGATATTGTCAATGGCAACCACCTGTCTTGCCTCCGCGCCCATGATGCCGACCGGTTCCACAATCATAAACTTGTTGCCAATCAGATTTTCCTGCTTGCGTGTAGAGACAATGCTGCCTGTCACTTTTCCTATTAACATGGTTTTTTCCTCATCTGATGATAGTCATCCGGTCGCCGGTGCCGATCTCACAGGCATTGGCCTCGTCTGTGTCAATATGCATCTCCAGGGTAAAGCTTTCATCCACGCGGATTTTAACCCGGTGGAACGTCGTTCCCCTCTCATTGTCCGCTTTCACGCTGACATAATCGCCATCCTTCACCCCGCAGGCTGCCGCGTCAGAGGGCGACATATGAATATGCCGCGCCGCCACAATACATCCCTCGCTGCAGTAAATCGCCCCTTTCGGACCGACGATGGCGATCGGCGCGCTGCCCGCGATATCGCCGGACTCCCGCACCGGTACGCTGATGCCGAGTTTTCTGGCATCCGTACTGCTGATTTCCACCTGAGTGGCTTTTCTGGCCGGGCCAAGCACGCGGACATTCTCAATCGCCCGGAGCTTTAATCCCACGATCGTGCAGCACTCCTGACAGGCATACTGCCCGCCCATCAGTTCTTTTTTCTTTGTCAGCTGATGTCCCGGCCCGAACAGGGTCTCCACATCCTTCCGGCTCAGATGAATATGCCGGTTGCTGACCCCCACCGGAACGGTAAAATTGCTGACGCGTTCTGTTTCTTTTTTCAAAGAAGCCAGCACCATCCGCGTGATCTCTTCTATCTGTTTTTCATTCATCCTGCACTTCCCCGATTTTCTGCAATTCAATTCTTCTTTCGCCTGCGCCATTCTGTCCCGGGAATACTTCTCGCCGGAACTGCTGCACAGCATTCTTTCGAGTGATTACGATTTACAGTCCTCCGCGTCACACGCGCAATGTAAATCATAGCTGTGAGTGAAGATATTGCAACAGCCGCTTCCCGTCAGCTGTCACAATACTTCGAACTCTTTTTGTGCCGATTACACACAACCATTCTGCTTTCACTCACAAGCGGATTCTCCTCCGTTCGACCGGTTTTTCAAAAATGATCTTTTCTCTGCCGGACAGCTTACTTGATTTTCGGAAGAATCCCCTCAACATCGTTGTGCGGTCTCGGGATCACGTGCTGTGCAACCAGCTCGCCGAGTCTCTCCGCGTTGGCAGCGCCCGCCTCCACTGCGGACTTTACAGCGCCCACGTCGCCGCGAACCATCACGGTCACAAGTCCTGAACCGATCTTCTCTGTTCCGACCAGGACTACGTTTGCCGCTTTGCACATGGTATCAGCCGCTTCGATCGCTGCTACCAGACCTCTGGTTTCAACCATTCCTAATGCTTCCTGTGCCATCTTCTTTTCCTCCTTTTGCTCTTTCGCAATGATTATTTTTGATTATTTATATCATCTGCCAGCCATTCCCTCAGGGATCAGCGGCAGTTGTTTCCTCTCGCTCCCGGCAGACTGCATCCAGGCCGCAACACTGAATATATGGCTTAATTGCCGGATACCGCAGGGTTTTCTCTCTTCGCCAGGCGCTGTGCACTCAGATTCACCATCTTCCGGGTCTCCTCACAGGGCGCGGCGATGACGCCGCTGGCAGCTAAAATATGACCACTGACTTTTGAGATGGATGCCGCGGCCTCCACCGCTGCCTTCACGTCGGCGACATTTCCCTCGACGATGATCGTCACCAGACGTCCGCCGAGTTTGCGCTCCCAGGTCGCCAGTTCCACATCGGCCGCCTTGCACATCGCGTCCAGACAATCAATCGCAGCAACGATACCGGAAACTTCGATCAATCCGTAAGAGGTACCCATAAATCAATTCTCCCCGGGGAATCCCGGAAGAATCTTTTCCACATCGCTGTGCGGTCTCGGGATTACATGCTGTGCAACCAGTTCGCCCAGGCGGGTTGCTGCCGCCGCCCCGGCCTCCACGGAAGCTTTTACCGCCCCCACATCGCCGCGTACCATCACGGTCACCAGTCCGGAGCCGATCTTTTCTGTCCCGACCAGAGCCACCTCCGCGGATTTTGTCATCGCATCCGCCGCCTCAATCGCCGCGGTCAGTCCTCTTGTCTCAATCATTCCCAATGCTTCCTGTTTCATTGCTTATCCTCGCTTTCTGTTAATCCTTATCAAACGCATTGATTCCCAGCATCTTCTGCGTATACTGCGTCGGCCTCGGAATCACATGGCTGACCACGACTCCCGTGGCCGCCTCCGCCACCGCACGTCCCGCTTCCACGGCCGCCGTTACATCAGACACGCTTCCGTGGAACTTCACTGTCACCAGAAGCGGCACCGGAAGAGATTCCGCATTGGCCGGCTTATTCTTATCAAACGGCTCCAGGGTCACATTGGCCGCTTTACAGCCCGCATCCGCTGCCAGGAAAGCGCAGACCAGACCGTAAACCTCCAGAATCCCCACTGCTCTCTCATCCATGTTCCGACTCCTTTCTACTCCTCACTATATTTTGATCACTGTTATTCCTGCCAGGATCATCCCGGCTTAATCCGCCATAACTGCAATTTTCAGACCCGTCATCGCCAGATTCTTGCGGTACGCCTCGTTAATCCGGTTCAGCGGATATTTGTCTGTGATCAGCTCCTTCATCGGCAGTCCGATCGCGTTGGCACTCTTTAAGAAATCAAATGTCGTCGCATAATCCCGCAGCGTATACACCCAGCTTCCCACGGTCGTGATTTCCTTGGAACAGATATCAAAATGCGGGTTGATCGTCGCATCGCCGCCATTGATGAAAAATCCCAGTTCACACAGGCCGCCGCCGTTGCGGATAAATTTATAAATATTAGAATGGCCTGCAGGCGAGCCGGTACACTGGAATGCGAAGTCTGCCAGATGGCCTCCGAACTGTGCCGCAATCCCCTTTGCCATCTCCTCAGCGCCGCTGTAATCCTTAAAATTCACGCTTCCGGTTGCGCCCATTTTCTGTGCAAATTCCAGCCGGCCGGCGTTGCCGTCCACCGCGATGATATTCGCAATTCCCATGGTCTTTAACACTGCAATGCAGATTAAGCCGATCGGGCCGCAGCCCTGCACGACTACCCTGCTGTTAAACCGCAGAATCCCGGTGCTTTTCGCGCGCTCCACGGCGTGAACCAGCACCGCGCAGGGCTCGATGAGAATTCTCGAATCCAGGTCCATATCGCTGACATTGAAAAATGTAGACCCGCCGCGGATCAGGATGTAATCGGCAAACCATCCGTTCAAATGTACGTCGTCATCCGGGAGCAGACCGTACACATCGGCTCCGCCCACATTCTGTTTGTTCAGGTCAAACATCGTGATGTCTGGATCATCCTGAAAAATCATACAGGTAACGATTTTATCGCCGATGGCAACCGCCTTGCCCGCGCTGTCCGTCCTGACATTTTTTCCCATCTTTACGATCTCGCCTGTTCCCTCGTGTCCAAGGGCTACCGGAATCAATCCGAAGGGATCGCGCTTAAATTCGTGGGCGTCAGTGCCGCAGATGCCGCACCCTTCCACTTTGACCAGAATGTCGTCGTCCCCGACCTCCGGTATGGGAAATTCTTTGATCTCAAAGTTCTCCAGGGAAGTCAGCATGGCCACACGGGCGGTCTTCGGGATCGCGCTGCCCGCCCCGGCGTTTCTTTCCGCGGGGGTTCCGGATAGATTATTCAGAACCTGGCGCACAATGGCTTCCACCTGATTTTGATTCATTTCCATCGTTTTTTCCTTTCCATTTTTCTGATCTCTGTATTACGATCCGATTCCTTTCTGCCGTGCGCGGCGTCCGTGTTTTTCACGCCGCTCACAGTCTTTCGCCCCGGCCTCATCCAATCACCGGATACACAGCGAATCTGTCATCGTACATCTTCTTCTCTTGGTAAAGCTGGCCGCGCTGGTCAGTCCCTCGCCGGTCCGGCTGGCAATGGTAAAGGTGGTATAACCCTCGCCGCCAAACCCCAGCGCCGCGTAGGACGGCCCGTTCTTTACAAGAATCGCCGTGTCCATCGCCCGCGCGTACTCCGTGATCCGGTCTACGTTTTTGGAGTGAATATGCGCCGAATGGCGGTTTCCGTGCTCCAGCCAGACGCATTTTTCCACTGCCTCAGAGAAATTCTTCGCCCGGACCACACCCAGAATCGGCATCATCAGCTCCTCCGCGATCAGCGGATTTTCCATCTCTCCCTCAAAGATGATGCAGCGGATCGTATCCGGCACATCCACACCAACCATCGCAAGCAGCGTCTTCGCATTTCGTCCGACGCACTTGCGGTTCAATCCGCCTTTCTCGTTAAAAACGGTGGCGATCAGTTTTTCCTGCACTTCCGCGGAGGCCAGATAACACCCCTGTTCCTGTATCATACAACGCATCAGTTCGTCGCAGATGCTGTCCACTGCCACGACTTCTTTTTCCGTGATGCAGGGAAGATTGTTGTCAAATGTGCAGCCGTTTATGATGTCAGCCGCCGCTTTTCTGATATCCGCCGTCTCGTCCACCAGCACCGGCGGATTGCCCGCCCCCGCGCCGATGCCGCGCTTTCCGCTGGATAAAACCGCCGTCACCACGCCCGGCCCGCCGGTCGCTACCAGAAGTGGGATATCCGGATGTTTCATCATGACTGCGCTGGTATCCAGCGTCGGCTTTGTCACCGTGCAGGCGATATTGTCCGGGCCGCCCGCCTCCAGGGACGCTTCATTTAACAGGTTAATCGCATAAATGGAGGTCCGGACTGCCTGCGGGTGCGGATTGAATACCACCGTATTTCCGCCCGCCAGCATACCCATGGTATTGCAGAGCACCGTCTCGCTCGGATTGGTACACGGTGTGATGGCGCCGATGACCCCGAACGGTCCCATCTCAACCAGGGTAAGACCCCGGTCGCCGGACCATGCCTTCGTTGTGATATCCTCTGTCCCCGGCGTTTTTTCCGCGACCAGGATATGTTTTAAAATCTTATCTCCGACATTGCCCATGCCGGTCTCTTCCACGCCCATCCGGGCCAGTGTCTCCGCATTTTCCTTAATTTTCCTTCGTATCACGGAGATAATTTTCTCCCGCTGATCCATGGACATCACGCGGACTGTCTTCTGTGCTTCCTTCGCTTTCGCGATGGCTGTCTCCATATCCGCGAACACGCCGTGCATGGCGTTTGTATCACCCGCAAGCTGCATCTTTGCCACAACTTCCTGCACGATCGTTCTGACCTGAGCTTCTGTGATTTCCAAGGTATCACTTCCTTTCTGTTCTCCGGGCATGCACTTTCCGTACCTTACACACGTTTCGCACTGTTTACACCGTGCCTGTGCAGCCCGCCCCTCTCGTCTGCCGCTGTATCGGCTCTTTATTTTAACTCCGCCATTACTTTCTGTACGATCGCAGCGATGGTCGCCTCGTCTACGCTGCCGCTCTGGCTATTGCCGCCGCAGTCACAATCGCCGCCCACAAAATCATAATCATATCCCGGGAAGTTCTTGTAATCTGCACAGCTGCCGCCGCAGTTGTGGCAGTTCTCGCCGTCCTTATTGAGGCAGATGTTCGCGGGATGCTTGCCCGGCATGCCGAACTTCCTGCGGATCTCGTACAGTTTTTTCACATTTTCCTTGTCAAATTCCTTCGGTCCGCCCAGCATTTTGGAGTGATAGAGAAGCTCCGCATAAAATTCCACGCTCTCCATCTTGTGGTAGGCCGCCAGCAAATCGGTACTCCAGGTCAGTGCGCCGTGGTTTTCCAGAAGAACCGCATCAAAATAAGGAAGATACTTCTCCAGCCGGTCCGGAATCTCCATGGTGGAAGGGGTGCCGTACTCCGCGATGGGAACACAGCCCAGCGAAATAACCGCCTCCGGCATGATCGGCTGTGTCAGCGGAATGCCCGCGATGGCAAAGGATGTGGCGTAAACCGGATGCGCGTGAACCACAGCCCCAACGTCCGGGCGTTTCTGATATACTCTCATGTGCATCTTAATCTCGGAGGACGGCTTGAATCCCTTGTTCGCCTGAATGACATTGCCGTTCTCGTCCACCTTGCAGATGTATTCCGGGGTCATAAAGCCCTTGGACACGCCCGTCGGCGTGCAGAGAAACGTATGATCGTTGAGCTTCACGGAAATATTGCCGTCGTTGGAGGCAACCATGCCTCGGTTGTAGATTCTTTTGCCAATCTCACAGATCTGTTTTTTGATTTCCATTTCGTTCATCATTGAAGTACATCCTCCTGATCTTTATTATCTTTTCTATCTATGCTAATGTTTGTTCCAACACACTCATCTTCTCACCCGCTCAGGTATTCGATAATCTCCGCCACACCGGTTCCGTCCAGAGAGTTGACGTGAAAAATCTTTTCACATCCGGCGTTTCTCAGCCATCGGTCTGCCTGCGGCACGTTGGCATCCGGCAAATCAATTTTGGTCACAATGCCGATACACTCCCGGTTGGCCTGGCAGGTGACATTCGGCGGAAAAATGGAATAGGGCTCATTGGCCGCCGCCAGGATACCGACGATATCCGCCTCGTAGGTGTAGAGCGCCAGCGCCTTGCCCAGCCGCCTGCTCTGCGCATATTCCCCCGGCGTGTCAATGACGCTGCCGTAGTGGTGGATATCCTGCGTCTTATAATAATGTATTTCTTCGCCCCGCAGCGCCTGTGTCAGCGTGGTCTTGCCCGCCATGCTGCGCCCCATCAAAATCAGTCTTTTCATATTTTCAGGTCTTTGTCACCTCGCACACGGTATGCCCCAACCGGTCTCTCACATAGCCCATCATGGCTTCCATGGCGGCTTCTACCTCCGACACTGTACCGGTAAAAATCAGCGTCCCGCTGAAACGATCCACAAACCCCAGCTGTATGCCGCTGGCTTTCAGCCCCACGTCCGCCATGATCACCGCTGTCTCTGACGGCGTTACCGTCGTGATGCCGATGGCCGCTTTCTCATAGTCCAGGCTGGGATCCAGCCCCAGTTTTTTATACAGAACCGGATCGGGACTGGCGATGATATGAGCCAGTGTCACCTGACGGCCCGGAACCGTCTCCTGTATGATTCTCATCCCGTTTTCCAACAAAAAGTCCTCTATCTCACTCACCCCTCTCACAGCAGGCGTTTTCAATCCATCTGAAGCTTTTCCGCACGCCACGGCGCTTTATCTCTTTTGCCGCCGCTTCATCGTCAGCATTCTTTCCGACAATAGCTCTTCTCTCAGCCAACACTGAAAAACACGCCGGGTTCAACCCCCGATATGGCAGTGCAGCCGGGAAACATTCTCCACTGTCTTTTTCAGCATCTCCATCTGTTCCTTTTCCGGAGGACGGATATCCACCATCGTATAATTCCGACCCAGGCCGTCATATTTATCCTGCCCAAGCCGATGATAAGGCAGAAGATGAATCCGCGTTACCCCCGGCAGTTTGTCCGCAAACCGGGCAATATCTGCAATCTCCTCCGGCGTCTCATTGAATGTCGGGATCACCGGAACGCGAATCACCAGATCAGTCATCCCGGACGCCGCAATTTTTCTGGCATTCTCCAGCATCAGTTCATTGCTCCTGCCGGTAAACGCCTTGTGCTTTGCCGGATTCGTGTGCTTGATATCCATGAGATAAATGTCCAGGTTCGGCAAAATTTCTTCAATCACTTTCCATGGCGCACATCCCATACTCTCCATCGCCGTGGAGATTCCTCTGCTTTTCGCCTCGCACAGCAGAGCCCCGGCAAATTTTGGCTGGCAGAGACTTTCGCCGCCCGACAGTGTCAGGCCTCCGCCGCTCCTTCGGTAATACTGCCGGTCGCGCTCCACCGTCTCCATGACCTCTCCCACCGTCACGTCCCTGCCGACAATCTTTTCTCCGCCGTCGGCCGTCCGCATGGTCTGGATGTCATATTCCTGGGACTCCGGATTGCAGCACCAGCGGCAGCGCAGCACGCAGCCTTTCAGGAAAACAATTGTGCGGATGCCGGGGCCGTCGTGGATGGAGTAACGCTGTATGTCGAAAATTCTTCCGGTTGTGTTGGTAAGTTCATTCATGATTTACTCCACGCATCTGTTTTGTGACTTTTACCAGCCCTGTTCTGTCCTTCTTATGATATCATCCTGCAGGCTTCGGGACAGCGTGGTAAACAATGCGGAATACCCCGCCACGCGGACGACCAGATGCCGGTAATTCTCCGGATGCTCCTGCGCGTCCAGCAGCGTCTCCCGTGGGACCACGTTAAACTGCATATGCATTCCCTTCCGGTCAAAGTAGGTGCGGATCAGACTGACAAAATTCTCCAGCCCCGTATCTCCGCTCAGAGCCGAGGGATGAAACTTCATGTTGAGCAATGTCCCGTTGGATGCGATACCATGATCCAGTGCGGAGACGGAATTGGCTGCCGCCGTAGGCCCCTGCGTGTCCCTGCCGGCGCCGGGGGAAACCCCGTCCGCCACCGGCATGCCCGCATACCGCCCGTCCGGCGTCGCGCCCGTGCAGGCGCCCAGCGGGACATTGGCCGAGACCGGATACAGTCCCGCCTGGAACTGTCCGCCTCTGGGATTGCGATAGTTCAACAGCGGCCTCGTATAGGTATAGGCGGCTTCCCGTGCGAAATGATCCACCACCTCATCATCATTTCCGTACTTCGGCACTTCGCCGATCATTCTGCGGATATCCTCGAACTTTTCCCGCTCCTCCGGCGTCACCGACGCCGCGATAATCTGCCGTGAGGTCTCAGCCACCAGCTTCGGTGCCGGCGTCACGCCCTGGCTGACAAATTCACGCGCCACATCGCCTGCGACCTGTGCTACAACCAGCGGTTCATCCGTCTTTCCGAAGTTAAAAGCAAGCGCTTTTTTCAGATCCCTCATGGATACTTTCCGCTCGTCATAAACCAGCTGTTTTACCGCGTACAGGGAATCCGCCACATTGGCGATACCGAATCCCTGCGGGCCGGTGAAGTTGTAGACACAGCCGCCCTGCTCGCAGGTCTTTCCCCGTTTGATGCAGTCGTCCACCATAGACGCCAGGAACGGCAGCGGCGCCCGGTCCGCATGCGCCTGGTCGATGGCATTGTCCGCATTGACCAGAAGAGAGATAAAATAATTCTGCTGCGTGCGGTACGCCTCATAAAACTCCTCAAATGTCTGCATCTGTTCCACGTCGCCGGTCTGCGGCCCGATCTGCTCCCCGCAATCTACACCATTGGAAAATACCAGCTCCAGCGGCCGGCACATATTGTAAAACGCCGCGTCATGCCACCCCATGGTTTTCCCTGCCTTCTGGGGTTCCACGCAGCCGATAATGCCGTAATCCCGCGCCTCCTCCAGAGGCAGTCCTCTGCTCATCAGCGAAGGAATGATCACCTCATCATTATAGTAAGCGGGAAATCCGATGCCCGTCCGGGTCAGCTCCGCCGCGCGGAGCAGAAAATCCTGCGGCGAACCATTCCACACGCGGACCGACAAGGACGGCTGCGGCAAAAACACATGCGCGGTCGCGTCAATGCACATAAAGGAAAGGTCATTGGTCACATCCAGTCCTTCCTCGTTCTGTCCGCCGACAACCAGGTTCTGGAATAAGCTGTAGCCTGCAAACCCCTTGGCGCTCTCCCCGTCCCTGCATTTGTTCAGGTCATTTAATTTTACCCAGACACAGTCGATCAATTCCTGGGCAAACTCGCGGGTCAAAGTCCCCGCATCCAGTTCTTTCTTATAATAAGGGTACATATACTGGTCAAACCGCCCCGGCGAAATCGAATGCCCCGAGGACTCAATCTGAATCAGCTGCTGCACAAACCAGAAACTCTGGCAGGCCTCCCAGAAGCTCTCCGCCCCCTTCGCCGGAACCCGCGCACAGTTCGCCGCAATCGTCAGAAGCTCCTCCCTGCGCTTCGGATCCCCGCAGGATTCCGCCTCCTGCGCTGCCAGCGCCGCATACCGCTGCGCGTAACGGATCGCGGCCGCGCAGCTGATCAGCACAGACTCCAGGAAAATATGCTTTGTAGCGTAATCCGCGTCGCCCACACTGCAGGCGTCGAGCTCTGCCTGCGTCTCCGCCATGATTCCCTCAAAGCCGACCGCAAGCACTTTCTCATACTGCACTGTGATGTGTCCCACACCGTTGTAAAAATAATTCCCCGGCGTAAACATATTGTGCTCCATCGCTTTCAGCGTCTCCGGCGCCATATAGGCCGTCGCCAGTTCGCTGGTCGTCCGCCCTTTCCAGTACCGGTCCGCCTCCGCAATCTCCTGCTTCGCCTGATCTGATATGTAAAACGGATCCGCCTCCCGGGTGGCCACGGTATCAAACTCTGCCTCCAGCCACTCATAAGAGAACTCCGGATATGTCTGACACCCCCGCGGCACCAGAGTCGTGCTCCCCACAATGAGCTCCTCCGGGCGAATGATAATCGGTATGTGGTCAAGAATATGTACAAAAGCGAGCGCCTTGCGCATCACCTCCGGCCTGTCCTCCGTCTGACAGTAGGACTCCGTGATCAGCACCGCTCTGGCAGACTCAATCTCCGGCATCTTCGCAAACAAATGCTCCACCAGGCGCGGAATACGCTCTGACTTCGGAACCTTCGCCGTGTTATACTTCGCCATCTTTCTACCTCTCTTCTATCTGCGGTCAAGTTGATTTGTTATGTGTAACTGTAGCCCTGCCCGTGTTAGCTGCTCCAAAAACCACATAATCCCACATATTTTCCTTTTATTATAGAGGCATAGATGTGGGATGTCAATGGTTTTTCGCAGTTATTTTGTTGGTTTATGTAGTTTTTCAACGCGTAATTTTATTGGTTTTATGTGGTATTCTGTGACTACAGGAAAGAAATATAAATTATTTCATCAGATTATATGATCATTTTCATCACGATTCCTGCCGGAAAACTACCAGTCAGCTTTTGCCGCACACCTCCCTTGCAGCAAAAATCTATGTGAATCACATCACTGCTTTTCCTGTTGCAACACCCGAAAAAATCTAGTAAAATAGCCTGGTTATGAAAAATAAAGAAAAAAACACAAATCAACTTCAGAAAAAAAGACATGATGCTCCTCTTTCTGCGCGGAGCAAAACGCTATTTTGCCGGTGCCATCCTCTTTGCCTGCCTCTCTTCCCTGGCAGACATGATCCGCCCCAAGATCATCGAGTACACCGTGGACGGCATCCTCGGCAGCAGCACAGATGCCATCCCGGCGTTCGTCCTGAACCTGTTTGCGGGTGTGGGCGGCCTCACCTGGCTGCGCTCCCACCTCTGGGTGCCGGCTCTGGCCGTCATCCTCTCCACTCTCCTGGCAGTCGTCCTGCGCTACGTCTATGAAATGTGCGTGGTAAAAGGGGGCGAGACTTTTGTCTGCCAGATGCGCGACCACCTCTTTTCTCATTTAGAGAGGCTGTCGGCGGACTGGCACAGCGCCCACCAGACCGGCGATATTCTGCAGCGGTGCACCACCGACGTGGAGGAGGTAAAGACATTCCTGTCCGAGCATTTTGTCAAGCTGTTTTCCATGCTGATGACCATTCTCATGGCTCTGATCTTTATGTTCCGGATCCAGTGGCAGCTGGCACTCATCGCCCTCGCCAGCGTTCCCGTCATCGTCGGCATCTCCCTCTGGTTTCACCAGGGCATCGGCCGGGGATTTCTGGAATGCGACGAAAATGAAGGCGTCCTCTCCACGATTGCCCAGGAAAATTTAAGCGGAGTCCGCGTGGTCCGGGCGTTTGGCAAAGAAAAATCCGAGCGGGAAAAATTCCGTCTGCAGAACCAGGTTGTGACGGACAAATGGGTAAAGCTCGGTCGCTTTATGACCATCTTTTTCTTTTTTATTGATTTTCTGAGCGGTCTGCTCCTGCTGCTGATCCTCGCGGCCGGCACGGTCATGTGCGTCCGTGGAAACCTGACCGTCGGCGCGCTGCTTGCGATGATCTCCTATGTCACCATGCTGCTGCGGCCGGTCCGTATGCTGGGCCGCATTTTAAGCGAAATGAGCAAAACCGGCGTTTCCATCCAGCGTCTCTATGAGATCATGTGCGCGCCTGTCGAGGAGGACGCACCGGGGAGCACGGAAGCTCCCATGGACCGCGATATCGTATTTGACCATGTCAGCTTCTCCTATCCCGGGCAGCCGGGACTGCTGCACGATATCAGCTTCACCATTCCCGCGGGCACTACCCTGGGCATCCTGGGTTCCACGGGAAGCGGTAAGAGCACGCTGATCCAGCTGCTGACCCGGTTTTATGAGCTTCCCCCGGAGAACGGAAGCATCACCGTTGGCGGCGTGGACATCCGGAATATGCCTGCGGCCTGGGTGCGCAGACACATCGGCTACGTGATGCAGGAGCCATTCCTGTTCAGCCGCAGCATCGCAGAAAATATCTCCATCACGCAGGGAGAACCTGACGGGGCTCACATC
>JAJQAD010000006.1 GCA_021204005.1 Clostridiales bacterium | reverse complement strand
AAAACTAAAATCCACTATTGAATGCAAAAGTAGAATTTACTTTTTCATTTTTCGGCTTTCAATAATAAGCGTTGGATAGATTGACAAAATCTTACATTAATGCAAAAATAAAATTATATTTTGGATTTGCAATTTTTGCGCAGGAAGAGAAGAGACAATTTCAAACAGGGAAGATGAAAGAACCGGAGGGCATCAAACCATGAATGAATTTCTGAAACCATATCTCATGAGTTTTTTACAGTATGATGAGTCGCATGTAATCAGTCATGCTGATTACAATGATAAGAATAAGAGCGCTTCCTGTCATTATCCGATTGTTGTATTTGATACTCTTGCATTGGCCGGAAGGGCAGATCAGAGCGATATTGATCTGGAAAAAGAAATCAGAATTGATCTGAATGTCTGGATCCATATTTTAGTGACGGATCTTGATCAGCTGATTCAGATGGAGGAGCTTTTCCGCAGTACCTACCATACCCCGCAGCGGGTCTCTGTTTTTTGTGAAGACTGTGCAGTCAGGGATGCCATGTTGTTTCTGGATGAACAGAAAGAGATCAGCCATAAAAAATATCCGAATGCGGAAGTTTATGGACTGACGGTTAATCTGAAAATGGAAGATGTGGTACAGCAAAAGATGGTTATAAATCCTGTTAAGATTGAGTTGGATATGGGGCTGCAAAAAGCGGTGATGCAGCACTTATCATTGCTGAATGAAATCTGGATACAGATTGATCGGCAGAGGCAGTCAGTTTCCGGAGACAAAGAAAAATCTGGTTTTTATTCACGGCAGCTTGAGGCGTTGGAGACCCAGGTAAATGAAATGTATAATTTCGCCAATATTGCAAAAACGGAGCTTTCGCTTCGCGATTCGGGTTTCCTTACCTGTTATACACTGATGCGCAGAAAAAAGATCAGTTTTTCAAAGGCTACGGAGATCATGCAGAAGGATGTTGACAGGCAGAACAGCAGAGTCAGGTATGCACAAGAGCATTATACCCAAAAGGGAGACGAGGTGCTTAACCGGATTACAGATGTGATTGTTGAGGATGTCAGGAAAAAGATGGATATGGAATACCCCGTGTTCCTGTATGGCGGGAGTACCTATATGCGGTTCTATTATGATGATAAGACAGGCGCGATACAATATCCGTTTATATTGGTAAATGACATTGTCACGTTCAGCCTGGATTATATTTCTTATCCGACACAGACTCCGGATGGGAAAAAAGTATTTCACAGGTACTCTGTCACGGCGCTTCCCATTGTCTACAGCGTTAAATTGTCAGTTTACGCTGCAGAGCGGAACCAGCTGGAGGAGATTGTGGAAAAAGTCCAATCTGCATATAAAGAGGAAACCATATTGTCGTTCCCGGATCCGGTATATGAGAATGAATTCTGCGTTTTTCAGATTTCCGACGCGGGGAAAAAGGCGGCACATAAGAGTATCAGAGTAAATAATACAATTGTATACTGTGCAGATATTCAGTTCAGGCAATTTCCGACGGTATATTATTTTGACCATCTTTCTGTCGATCATCTGGGGTATGATTTGTGGAGGCAGCGCCGTTACCTGCAGATGGCGCATTTTTGCCTGGCTGCCAAAGACAAATTTAAACTCATTTATAAGGATCTGAATAAAATAGAAAAATTACTTACCCCGTCGAATTCTCTTTCCGGCGGGGTGGGGAGTGCAATTAGTAATCTGTTTCAGAGTGAGGATTACAGACAATTACAACAATGTGTAAATAATCACCAGCCGCTGAATCGTGCGCAGTTTGAGAGAGAATTTCAGGCGGCGGCGCAATACTGTTCGAATCTTTTCCGTAATATAACAAATGGCATCGCCGCTGCGGACATCAAAAATCAGGTCGTCCAATATGAGAATGAGTTGGATAACCGATATGAGGAAATCTGTAATGCGCTGCATATCCCTGTTGCAATTTACGGAACAGACGGACGTGACAGCGCGGCATTATCTTTTTATATTAACGCATTGAGTGAGAACACGCTTTACACGATCGACAGCTGCTTTGTGAAGTATAAAGATAAGTTGAGGCGGGACGAGGAAGAGCGACGGAGGTGGGAAGAGGAAAAACGGCGGAGACGGGCGGAAGAGCAGGCGTATTATGATGAGCAGGCTGACGCAGACAGTTCGTACTCCGGCGGCAGCTTTCTGGGAGGTATTGTGAAAACTGCGGCAGGTACGGCTCTGGGTACAAGCGGATTAAAAAAGGAAGTAAGACGCCAGACGGAAACGATGAGGAGACAATCGGAAGCCGATCGGAAAGAGCGGCAGAGAGCTGAAATCAGCAGAAGGCATGAGGAGTCCCGGGAATCTCAGCGGCAATGGAGAGCGGCGCAAAAGGAAAATGAAAAGAGACGAAAGAAGGGACAGGAGGAAATTCCCATGCCGAAACGCACATGGCATTGATGATATGGGATTATTTGATGAAGCAGAGCTGCCGGAGATTATGCCACGGCGATTCTGCTCTGCTTTTATATGCGCAGGGGTGCGTAAGGAATATGACAGCTGTGCTGTTCGCACCCCGCGCGGCGAGTATGAGGCAAATATCGCCTTTTACTCGATTTAATTAAAAATCTGCAGAAAATTCCGAATCTGCAGCGCCAGTTGCAGCTGAAATATCTCATTCCCGTCATCAAAATCCAGATCGAGCAGTTCCCGGATTTTGTTGATCCGGTAGTTGACCGTGTTACGGTGACAGGACAGTGCGTCGGCGGCTTTTGCCAGATGGCGGTCATATTTTAGATAGGCTTCCAGAGTCTCCAGATAGTTTCCTCCGTGTGAGGCATCATAATCTTCCAGTGTGCCCAATTGTCTGCGGTAATATTCCCGCAGCGTGTCGCAATCCCGCGCCTCAAGTAGGACAGAAAAACAGCCCAGATCGTCAAAGCGGAGCAAGCGGTTATTTCCGGATCTCTTTTCAGGCGCTGAGGATGCTCCTGCCGTGTTCGCAGCCCGGACAACAGTCAGCGCGGCAGAAGCCTGGCGGTAGATTTTTTTAAATTCCCGTCCGGTACGGGTCTGACTCAGACCGACGAAAATCTCCAGCGGCGAGGACATGGCCGCGCAGGATGCGATCAGCTCCGCGATGTGTGTTTCTGCATCTGTGGCCGCTGCATTGTGCCATATGATGACAAATTGTCCCTGGTATTCAAACAGGACGAAATTCAGATTCCGGCCGGAAGGACAGAAGGTAGCGGCGCGGCGGAGCAGGCGGTCGCACTGGTCAGGTGCTCCCGGTGCACAGTCCGCAGAGATGGCGGCCGCGGTATAGGAATCGGACAGCATGCAGGAATAACTTTCCAGGACCTTTGCTGCCCTCGGCGGTATTTCGCTTTCCTGAAGAATGGACAGAAAAGCATTTTCTATGTTATATTTCTGTTCACGGTAAGCAAAAATCCGGTTGCAGTAGGTCTGCGTCAGATTCGACAGGTGGATTTCCCAGGGGACGGTCAGCAGCGGAAAGCGGCACCGGTCGCACAGCGCTGTTACTTCCGGGGGAATATCTTCTTCCATAATATATTTTCCGGTATTCAGGATCAGTCCGCTGGTCTCTTTTTCAATCATCGCTTTTACGAAAGTGATCAGCCAGTTTTCCTCAAAGGAGGAAGCAAAACCGGTGCTGATCACCAGTTCGTCCTCCTCCAGAAAGGAGGTGTTGCCGATGTCCTCGGCGATGTAGAACCAGTTGACGATTCGATCCATGCCATTTTCTCCGGCAATCAGTTTCATTTTGTATTGCTGCTTCGTGTCTCTGTATAGGTCGCTTACTAAAATGGGCACAGCTTTATTATCTTCCTTATTATTTATTAGTGAGGTTTCAGGATGTGTATAAACGTGTAAATATTACATCGCGGCCTTTTGTCCTCGCTATTTTCTATTGTAGCAGGATTACTTTGTGCTGACAACATAAGAATACCGGAAAAATTTGGACTGAAAACCCATTTTATGCCAGACGCGATTGTAATATAATACAAACATCGGCAAAGGGGTCGTAGATGGATTCCTTTGCCCTTTTTGTTTTCGTGTATCGTATCGTTACGAAGTAAAAAAAGCAGCAGCCGTGACATGAAGCATCGTGTCCCGGCAACGCAAATCTGAAAAAACAGGAGGAGCAGACAATGTTGAGAACTGATTTACCGAAGATCATCACGGAGACTGTGCCGGGACCGAAGGCGCAGGAGATGATCGCCAGAAGAAAGGCGGCGACTCCGTCCGCCATCGGATGCATGTATCCGGTCGTCATCGAGCGCGGCGAAGGCGCCATGATCGAGGATGTGGATGGCAACAAGTTCCTGGACTGGATCGGCGGCGTCGGCGTTTTGAATATCGGATTTTCCCAGCCGGAGGTTGTGGAAGCGGTGAAAGAGCAGGCGGACAAGTACTTCCACGGCATGTTTAACATCGTGACTCATGAGGGGTATGTGGCTCTGGCGGAAAAACTGTCGCAGATTGCACCGGTAAAGGGCGATAAAAAGAAAGCATTTTTTGCCAACAGCGGTGCGGAAGCGGATGAGAACGCGGTGAAGGTGGCCAAAGCTTTCACAAAAAGAAACAACATTATTGTATTCTCCGGCGCATTCCACGGCCGTACTCTTCTGACCATGTCTATGACATCCAAGAAAGCTTACGCAGTCGGTATGGGACCGTTCCCGGATGGTATTTACCGTGCAACTTTCCCGTATTATTACCGCAATCCGGAAGGTATGCCTCAGGAGGCAGCCTGCGATTACTATATCAAATCGATTAAGGATGTGTTCGAGCAGTGTGCACCAGCCGACACCATTGCAGCCATTGTGGTGGAGCCGCTGCAGGGCGAGGGCGGATTTATCCCGGCTCCGATCGAGTGGATCAAGGCAGTGCGTCAGATCTGTGATGAGAATGGAATCATGCTGGTAGCCGATGAGGTGCAGAGCGGATTCTGCCGGACCGGCCGGATGTTTGCCTCCGAGTACTGGGCAGAGGCGGGTGTGCAGCCGGATATCATTGCAACGGCAAAATCCATTGCAGCGGGCGTGCCGCTCTCCGCAATCATTGCCCGTGAGGAGATTATGGAAGCGCCTGCACCGGGAACCATCGGCGGCACATACTGCGGCAATGCGCTGGCCTGCGCGGCGTCCTTAAAGACCATCGAGATTATGGAGCGGGATCATCTGGCAGACCGGTCTCTGGAAATCGGAGCTAAAGTAACCGCCCGTTACAACGAGTGGAAAGAAAAATATAATGTGATCGGCGATGTCCGCGGACTGGGCGGCATGATCGGTCTGGAGCTGGTAAAAGACCAGGCGACCAAAGAGCCTGCGCCGGACCTGACGAAAGCGCTGGTTCTGGAGTGTGCACAGAACGGTCTGATGATCGAGAGCGCCGGCACTTACAGCAACGTCATCCGTTTCCTGGCTCCGCTGGTGATGACGGACGAGCAGCTGGAAGCGGGACTTCAGATCATGGAGGCGGCTCTGGTGAAGGTAATGGGAAGCTGAGATATCCTGGTCATCGCTTTCGGCGCTGATCTGGCAGGAATGGGTTGTGGTCGGCGCGTGGATTATCCTCGGAGTTATCTTTTACTTCTATTCCAAGAAAAAGTATGGGAAAGAATTCGGCAGGGATATCATGATTGAGCTGGATGAGAACCTGAAGTGAATATGTTGTGTTCCTTATAAAAAATGCTTATTTGAGCCCCCGGAGACATCAGTTTTCCGGGGGTCATTGCTTTTTGCCCCTCTTTTGTGGTAGGATAAGAGTACGCGAGCAGGAGGGAGGTGTCGAGTAATGATTGAACTGGTTATTATCATTGTTGTGATTGCCGCAGTTGTTTTTTCCCGTTCGTCGAAGAGAAAAGCTGCGGGAAATGCACGGCGAAAAAGCAGTAATCCGGGAACGAATAAGTCCGCTGACGTATCTGGAGCGGGACCGGATCAACAGCCGCTTTACACAAAGCAGGCGAAGCCGAATACGCCGAAACCGGGCACCCGGACGGCGAAACCGAACAAACCGAAGCCGGGCACCCGGACAGCAAAGCCGAATGCGCCGAAGCCGGAGAAAGTGAAAAGAAGACCGGAACAGGCTGCGGATAAGAATCAGACAGCACGTTACCAGGCGTACAAGGCGGCAAAGCAGGGTGGTCAGAGTGCATCGGCATTTGCACAGCAGATGCATGTGGATGACATCCTGGAATCCGCGCGTGAAAACACCCGGGAAGTGCAGATTGACAATGACATGGATACCATTGAGATCGGCGACCTGCTGGAAAAGGTGCAGGAGAATATTGTCAAGGGGCCGGACGATACTCTGAAATTCCAGAGGGATTTTCTGGCGGAGGGGATGGATTTCCTGAACCGCTGCACCGCGATGCCCGGGACATAGCGTGCAGGTATCAAGCAGGAAAACAGGTACATAATAATGTGTCGCTTGCGACAGGTCTGTCCGCAGGTGCTTTGTGTGCAGAGCGTAATACAGTATAGCACGATGCGTAAAGCGCAGCAATAAATCAGCTGCTCATGCAGTCGGGCAGCAGAAAAGAGGGATTGAAAATGGCGCAGGGAAATCCTATGCCGGGAGAGAAGTATCTCCACTTTAAGAATCGTATGTATCAGGTGATAGCGGTGGCATATCACTCAGAGACAATGGAACCCTATGTGGTTTATCAGGCTTTGTATGGAGACTTTAAAACGTATATCCGGCCGTATGACATGTTTGTCAGTGAGGTGGATCATGAAAAGTATCCGGATGTGAAGCAGAAGTATCGTTTTCAGTATATGCCGGAAACGGGATGGGGAAACTCATCGGGACGCGGTGTTTCCGGAGCGGGAGCAGGGTCTGCGGAAATCAACGGAAAGGAACGGTCCGATCCGGATGAACCGGTAAAAGCCGATGTGGAATCACAGCCCGCAGCAGAACCGCAGGTGAATGTCAATGCGGAGAAAAGGTTTGATACAGGAATACAGGTGGAAAATGCGGAGGAGGAACAGCGTCCGCAGCGTGTACTGAAGGTTTTGAGGGCGGGGGAAAAAAGAAAGGCTTCGCCGGATGTTCCGGTTTCCGCTGCAGAGGAGCCGGAGGAAAAAATGAACCCCTGGCTGGAAAAATTCCTTGACGCGAAAGGGTTTGAGGAAAAGTACAGGATTGTCTGCGATATGCAGAGAGATATCACAGACCGCCTGATTGACGATATTGCGGTGGTCATGGATCTGGCCATCCCGGAGGGAGATCTGATCGACCGCTATGGGCAGTTGAAATACTGTATGCGCACCAGGCAGAAGTACGAGATGGGGCGGCTGCGCTAGTGTGACACACCAGAAGAGGGGAGAAATCATAATGTTCAGAGACATGAGAAGATGTAAACAGTTGATTTCTGACAGTGAGTGTCGGGAAATTTTAAGGTCTGAAAAAAGAGGCGTATTATCCGTAATTGGTGATGATGGTTATCCGTATGGTGTTCCGATCAACTTTTATTACGATGAAGACGAAAATACTCTGTATTTTCACGGTGCAAGACAAGGGCACAAAATAGATGCAATAAAAAACTGCGGTAAGGTAAGTTTTACAACGTGGAACCGCGGCTTACAAAAAGACGGTGACTGGGCATTCTATATTACAAGCGTCGTTGTGATGGGAATCGCTGAGCTTGTAGATGATTATGATGTAGTTTATGAGAAAATACATAAACTGGCAGATAAATATTACCCGTCAAAAGAGGAAATAGAAACGGAATGGAACAGAGATGGAAAGAATGTTCAACTGATTGCTGTTCGCATCCAACATATGGCCGGAAAACTCGTGCATGAAAAATGAGCGCGCGAAGTGTCGAAGAGCGACACTTTTTAGAACGGATTCCGAAAAAATCAGGGGGCGTGATATCCATACCGGCTGATATAGCTGTTGTGATAGATTTCACAGTAGGTGACATCCTCAGCAAACCATTCCGGAGGGATAAAATCGTTTGCTTCCTCCACAGTGGGGAATTCTACCTCCGCAAGGATCAGAGGCGCGGCTTCCCCCTCGAAGATATCAAGTTCAATAGTGTACTTCCCGAACGGAATGCAGTATCTTTTTTTGGAAATGTAGATTCCGTCGGCCTTCGGTTTCAGGTGCTCGTAAGCTTCCGATGTCAGTGGGAGATTGTACTCCTCGCGGCTCAGCATGCCGTCGGATTTGTAAGTCAGGATATAATCGTCGTCCTGCCGCCGGATACGGACGACCGGGTCGGTGCAGAGATACCCCTGCTCAATCTGATGGCAGGGGTAAGAGGACAGGTTTTCCGGCAGTTGGGATATTAAAAATTTGCGTTCGATTTCCATAGTAAGCCTCCGGTGTTTCTTGTCATTATTTATGAAAGCCGTCGAATATCCAGCCTCTTAGCTGTGCAAGCTCGTCACGAGACTGTCTATTGATGACACTTTCATTGTAAATCAAAATAGAAGAAAGGAAAAGAGCAGAATATGAAAAAAATAGCAGTTCTCGTTGTGGATGGTGTGGAAGAAGTAGAGTGTCTGACCACAGTAGATTTTTGCCGTCGGGCGGGCATTGAGGTGACGACCGTGTCCGTGACCGGACAGAAGCAGGTGCCCGGCAGCCACAGTATCACATTTATGACAGATGCACTTTATGCAGATGTTGATTTCACTGATTTTGACGCTATTGTCTATCCCGGCGGCCCGGGAACCGGAGCATTGGGTGCAGCGGAGGGTACGCGTGCTCTGGCGGAGCAGTTTTTAAAGGAAGGAAAGCTGGTTGCGGCAATCTGTGCAGCGCCGGGTATGTTATCCGAGACCGGGCTCCTGCAGGGTAAGACAGCGACGGGATATCCGGGCTGCAAGCCGGAGGGCGGAGCGCTCTGGACAGAGAATACGACGGAGACAGACGGCAATCTGATCACCGGAAAGGGACCCGGTGCGGCGCCGTATTTTGCACTGGCGATCATCCGGTATCTGCTGGGAGAGGAAGCGGAAAAACAGATTTACGCGTCTACGATGATGCCGTAAATGCCTGAAACGGGCAGAGTTATCAGTACATTTATCGGCAAATAACCGGTTCGATTGCGTAAGATTTTTTATAAGAACGCTGTGCGGGAAACAGACTGCATTGCAGCGTATATGATGAATTGCATTTACATTTCATAAGATAAAGAGAGAGGCTGCGCCTGCGGATCATGCAGATCCGGGCACAGCCTTTTCTTTTCCCATGGAAAGCGTTTCCTGTTTTCACAGTGGTTTTCGTTTTCTCTTTCTGTGAGAGAATCAGGATAGTGGATATCCAATGCGGGAGATTACTCCTGAGAGGACATCTGCTCCTCCTGCTTTTTGATCATTTTTCTGACCATCTCTCCTCCGATAGAACCGGCCTGACGGGATGTCAGATCCCCGTTGTCGCCGTCTTTCAGCGGCACGCCGAGCTCGGAAGCAACCTCCTGCTTGAAACGGTTCATTGCGCCTTTTGCTTCCGGCACAGTCATTTTGCTTGCGTTTTTAGAAGAATCACTCATGTTTTTGTACCTCCGTAAATTTCTTCTCTATAGTGAAGACAGATTACTGTCTTGATGCTAGTATGGTCTGCTGTGTGAAAAATATGAATGGAAAATTTTTCAAAAAGCGAATGAAAAAGCGAATTCACGGAAAGATTTGCCTTGCATTTGCCGGGGTGCTGTGCTATAATGCCTAAATGACTTTGAGCGGAGAAACTATGCCCTTTTTTCGCTGCATAAATCAATGGAAGGAGAACATTTTTCAGAAATGAGTGTACAGGTTACTAATTTAGAAGAGAAAAATATGGTACAGCTTACCATTGAGGTGTCCGCGGAGGACTTTGATAAAGCGATTCGGGACGTCTACAATAGACAGAAGAAGGATTTCAGCATTCCCGGTTTCCGTAAGGGAAAAGTACCGCAGAATATGATCGAGAAGATGTACGGGGCGGCCATTTTTTATGAGGACGCGGCGAACGATCTGATTCCGCAGGCCTACAGCGATGCGGTGACAGAGTGCGGACAGGATATCGTGTCCAGACCTTCGATTGATGTGGTGCAGATCGAGAAAGGCAAGCCGTTTATCTTTACCGCTGACGTGGCGGTTCGTCCGGAAGTAACTCTCGGCAAGTATGCAGGCGTGACCGTGACTAAGGTTGACACGCAGGCGACCGAAGAGGAAATTATGGCCGAGATTGATAAGGAGAGAGAGAACAATGCCAGAATCGTCAGCGTGGAAGGCCGCGCAATTGAGAACGGCGATACGGCAGTGATTGACTACGAGGGATTTACAGACGGCGTTGCGTTTGAAGGAGGAAAGGGTGAGAACCATTCCCTGGAGATCGGTTCCGGCAGCTTTATCCCCGGTTTTGAGGAGCAGCTTGTCGGGAAGAATGTCGGCGATGAGGTGGAGGTCAATGTTACTTTCCCCGAGGAGTACCATGCACCGGATCTGGCAGGCAAGGACGCTGTATTCCAGGTGAAAATTCATGAAGTGAAGACAAAAGAGATCCCGAAGCTGGATGATGAGTTTGCCCAGGATGTGTCTGAGTTTGATACCGTTGCGGAGTATAAGGATAGCGTAAAGGCTAAGGTCGAGGAGCGGAAAGCCGGCGATGCGAAGCGCGCGCAGCAGGAGGAAGCTCTGGAGAAGATTGTAGAGAAGTCTCAGATGGATATCCCGGAGGCGATGATCGATACGCAGTGTGAGAATATGATCAATCAGTTTGCACAGCAGATGGCGCAGCAGGGGCTTTCCATGGATCAGTATTTCCAGTTCTCGGGCAGCACGATGGATCAGCTGAAGGAGCAGGTACGTCCGGATGCAGAGTCCCGCATCAAAAATGAGCTGGTGCTTGACGCGATCGCGAAAGCGGAGAACATCGAGATCACGGATGAGGATGTGGACGCAGAGATTGAGAAGATGGCCGCTATGTATCAGATGGAGGCCGATCAGCTGAAAGGCTATATGGGCGAGGAAGAGAAGGAGAATATGAAGCTGGATCTCGCTTCCCAGAAGGCGCTCGAGTTTGTGACGGAAAATATGAAGCCGCGCGCGAAGGCAAAGTCCAAGGCGGAGAAAGAGGCGGAAAAGGCAGCAGATCAGGAGAACGGTTCTGAGGAATAAGGATCTGAAATGACCGGTTCCGGGAGCGTTTGACTGGCTGTAATAAATCAGAACATATTAAAAGGAAAAGGCAGATCGAGCCGGCCGGGTCGGTCTGCTTTTTATCCTACTTGATTTTAAGAAGCCAATAAGGAGGCAGAATATGAGTTTAGTACCTTACGTTGTGGAACAGACCAGCAGAGGAGAGCGCAATTACGATATTTATTCCAGACTGTTGAAGGATCGGATTATTTTCCTCGGGGAGGAAGTCAACGAGACGACGGCAAGCCTGACGGTAGCACAGCTGTTGTTCCTGGAGTCTGAGGATCCCGGAAAGGATATTCAGTTATATATCAATTCCCCGGGAGGAGTGGTTTCTTCCGGACTGGCGATCTATGATACGATGCAGTATATCAAGTGTGATGTTTCCACCATATGTATCGGTATGGCAGCCAGCATGGGTGCGTTCCTTCTGGCCGGCGGGGCAAAGGGGAAGCGTTTCGCACTCCCCAATTCAGAGATTATGATTCACCAGCCTTCCGGCGGGGCAAAGGGGCAGGCTACCGATATTCAGATCGTGGCGGAGAATATCCTGAAAACGAAGGAGCGTTTAAACCGCATTCTCTCTGAGAACACCGGAAAGCCCTATGAGGTGATTGCCGCGGATACGGAGAGAGATAATTTCATGACCGCGCAGGAGGCCATGGAATACGGTCTGATCGACGCGGTGATTGAGAACAGACAGTAAACCATTTTTGGAGGTAACATGGCAGGAAGAATGAATCTGGAGGACAGGATACGCTGCTCCTTCTGTGGAAAATCGCAGGAACAGGTGAACAAGCTGATTGCCGGCCCGAATGGGACGTATATCTGCGATGAATGCATTGAGATCTGCAATGAGATCCTGGAGGAGGATCTGATTCGCGGAGAGAGCGAGGAAAACTTTGAGGAAGAGCAGCCGGGGTGGGATATCAATCTCCTGAAACCGGAGGAGATGAAAGCTTTTCTGGATGAGTATGTGATCGGACAGGATGAGGCGAAAAAAGTGCTGTCTGTCGCTGTTTACAATCACTACAAGAGAATTCTGGCGGGACCGGATCTGGATGTGGAACTTCAGAAGAGCAATATTCTCATGCTGGGACCGACCGGATCCGGCAAGACACTGCTGGCACAGACACTGGCGCGTATTCTCAATGTGCCGTTTGCCATTGCGGATGCCACAACGCTGACGGAAGCGGGCTATGTGGGCGAGGATGTGGAAAATATCCTGTTGAAGATCATCCAGGCTGCAGACTATGACATAGAGCGCGCGGAGTATGGCATCATCTATATTGATGAGATTGACAAGATTACAAAAAAATCTGAGAATGCATCTATCACACGGGATGTTTCCGGCGAGGGTGTGCAGCAGGCGCTGCTGAAGATCCTCGAGGGAACGATCGCTTCCGTGCCGCCGCAGGGCGGCAGAAAGCATCCGCAGCAGGAGTTAATTTCCATTGATACGACAAACATCCTCTTTATCTGCGGTGGTGCGTTTCAGGGGATTGACCGGATTATTGAGAACCGTCTGGACCGCGGTACGATAGGCTTTAATTCCGAACTGGCGATAAAAAATGATAAAAAGATCGGGGAGCTTTTGAAAGAAGTGCTGCCTCAGGATTTTGTGAAATTCGGCATGATTCCGGAGTTTATCGGCCGTGTGCCGATCACGGTTTCCCTGGATGCACTGGAGCGTGAGGATCTGATCCGTATTTTAAAAGAGCCGCGGAATTCCCTGCTTCGTCAGTACACAAAGCTGCTGGAACTGGATGGAGTGGATCTGTACTTTGAGGATGGCGCGCTGGAGGCGATCGCTGACCGGTCCCTGGAGCGGAAGACCGGAGCCAGAGGGCTTCGGGCTATCATGGAAAATGTCATGATGGATCTGATGTACCGGATCCCTTCCGATGAGCGCATCCGGAAGTGCACGATCACCAGAGATATGGTGGAGGGCAGAAGTACCGCGCTGCTGGAGTACAGTAAATCGGCTTGATATGAACTATATGGACAGGATTGTGCAAATGTATAATAGGGGCGATATCGCCCCTATTGTTCTTACGCGGGGAATGTTGTTTCCTGACGTGACAGGAGATTATATGATAATTAAGAATGTATCATTGGAAACCGTTTGCGGATATACCAGCAGGCTTCCGGAGAATACGAGACCGGAAATTGCTTTTGCGGGGAAGTCTAACGTGGGGAAGTCTTCGCTTATCAACGCGCTGGTGAACCGCAAATCTCTGGCGAGAACGTCCGGACAGCCGGGCAAGACGCAGACAATTAATTTTTATAATGTAAACAATGAATTATATCTGACGGATCTGCCTGGGTATGGATTTGCAAAAGTTTCCCAGAATGAAAAAGAAAAGTGGGGGCAGATGATTGAGCGCTACCTGCATACCTCGCAGCAACTGAAAGCAGTGTTTCTGCTTATCGATATCCGCCACGACCCGTCCGCTAACGATAAGCAGATGTATGAGTGGATGGTGTATCAGGGCTTTCATCCGATTATCATTGCGACAAAGCTGGATAAGATCAAACACAGTCAGATTGCAAAGCAGGTGAAGGCGGTAAAAACCGGTCTGGGTGTGACGCCGGATACGGTTGTGATTCCGTTTTCCGCGCAGACAAAGCAGGGAAGGGATGAGATCTGGGCGTTGATTGAGGAAGTGTGTGAATGTTAACTGACGGATGCAACAGGTGCAGATTGTAACAATAATTTGTGAGAACCATTTTGTCTTTTTAGGAGAAGAACTCAGGGTGAAAATATGATAAGAAATAAATATGTATTTACAGCGCTTCTCCTGGCGGTGATTCTCCTGGCCGGGGCAGGTTTTACTCTATTATATGCGCATCACCAGGGTGCCGGGGAAGAGGATGCGACGCTTACGGTGGTGACATCCTTTTATCCCATGTATATCGCGGCGGAGAATGTGATCGGCGACTGTCCGGATGTGACGCTGGAGAATCTGAGCGAGCCGCAGACGGGCTGTCTGCACGATTATCAGCTCACCACCGAGGATATGAAGATTCTTTCCACGGCGGATGTGTTTATCATCAACGGCGGCGGGATTGAGAGTTTTCTGGCGGATGTGGCGGAGCAATATCCGGATCTGGTTATTGTCAATGCCTGCGGGGAGCTGGAGCTTCTGGAGGACAACGCCCACGCCTGGATGAGTATTGATGATTATATGGTGCAGGTGGAGACCATCTGTGCAGGCTTGTCGGAGGCGGATCCGGATGCGGCGCACTGTGAATTATATGAACAGAATGCGGATGAGTATCTGGAAAAACTGGAGGCTCTCGAGACAGAGTATGCCGATGTGTTTTCTGACCTGAACGGTCAGCCGGTGGTGCTTTTTCATGAAGCTTATGAATATCTGGCGGATGACCTGGGACTGGAGGTGGTCGGTATGATGGATCTGGATGAGGAGCGGCAGGTCAGTGCCGGGGAAGTGGCGGATATCCTGTCCGTCATAGAAGAACAGCAGGTATCGGTTATCTTTGCTGAGGAGCTTTACGGAAAGGATATGGGCGATACGGTGGAGGCGGAGGCTGATATCACCGTGATTTATCTGGATACGCTGACCAGAGGGGATTATGATCCGGACAGCTACCTGGACGCGATGCGGGAGAACCTGGATCTGATTCGGGAAGCGTATGATTGATTAGGAGGAATCATGTTTCGAAAACTAATGGAGCCCTGCGGTCTGCACTGCATCCGGATCAATGATATCGGGGTGACGGTGGGCGACCAGGAAATCTTAAAAAATGTCAGCCTTCATATCCATTGCGGAACCCTGGCAGCGGTTATCGGGAAAAACGGAGCGGGTAAGTCTACCCTGATTCGCGCGATTCTCGGGGATATTCCCCATACCGGAAACATTGAATTTTCGATGACAGCACATGGCGGGATACATGGCCTGAATGTGCCGCACAGCGGAAAAAACGGTTCAGATGAGACGAAGACAAAAAATCATGATACTGAAATAATGCAGAGCGGAGATGGCCGGTTTAAAACGGTGCATTCGAATGCGGCTGAGGAAGAAACGGTGCTTCCCCGCGGTAAGGGTATGGATCTGAAAATCGGCTATGTTCCTCAGAACCTGAACATTGAAAAGAAAACGCCGATCAGTGTCTATGATATGATTGCCTGCTACCAGAGTTCCTATCCGGTCTTCTGGAAAAAGAGCAGGGCGCTGAATGAAAAAATCCGTGAGCACCTCGCGATTTTTCAGGCGGAGGATCTCATCGATAAGCAGGTGTGTAATCTGTCGGGCGGTGAATTGCAGAGAGTCCTGCTCGCCATGGCAATTATGGATAAGCCGGATCTGCTGCTTCTGGATGAACCGGTTTCCGGCATTGACCAGAACGGTATGGCTGTGTTTTACCAGATCATCTCTGAATTAAAAACAAATTATGACCTGGCCATTATTCTGATTTCCCATGATCTTGATTATGTGGCGCAGTATGCGGATCAGGTGATTCTGCTCGACGGACAGACGGTAGCCTGCCAGGGCAGCGTGCGTCAGGTTTATGAAAGCGAGGCGTTTGCGAGGGTGTTCGGGACGCAGCAGGCCGGTGAGAATTATTGTGATGAGCATGCGGGCCGGAGAGTTTACCATGGGTAGCCGGGAGGAATTAACACTTGCTTTTTTTATAAAAACGGCTATACTATAATACAATAAGTACCATGACAGAGAAGTAATCCGTTCAAAGGCGCCGGTGCAGGATCACAGATTTTGCAATATACCGTGCGGCTTTTCTTTTGACGGAGGCAGGAAAGGGAGTATTCTATGTTAGCAGCACAGATAGCGGCGGTCATCATTTTTATTGTAATGTTTCTGATGATCGTCATGGATAAGATTGAGAGGCATTATGTCACGCTCGGATGCGGGGCGGCGACAATTGTTGTTGCGTTCGGGATTCTGATGCGGGATGCCTCTGCGATATGGAACACAATCAACGTGCGGCAGATTTTTACGGCCGCATTCTGGTATTCCGCGGGTAGCGCGGAGGAGTCGACGTCCGGAGTAAACTGGTCGACGATTATTTTTATCGCGGGTATGATGGTAATGGTAGAGGGCATGGCGAAAGCGGGATTTTTCCGCTGGCTCTGCATGCTTCTGGCGAAAGTGGTTAAATATAAGCCGATTCGCCTGTTCCTCGCGTTTATGGTAATGTCTGCTTTGCTCGCGATGTTTATCGACAGTATCACTGTAATCCTGTTTCTTGCGGCGGTCACGCTCGAACTGGCGAAACTGCTGAAGTTTAACCCGGTGCCGATGATATTGTCGGAGATTTTCTGCGCCAACCTCGGCGGATCCGCGACAATGTGCGGAGATCCGCCTAATATCATTATCGGGACGTCTCTGCATTATACGTTTATGGACTTCCTTACGAATACCGGTGTGATCGCGGGAATCTGTCTGATTTTTGTAGTGATTTATTTCTATTTTGTCTTCCGGAAAGAGTTTGCGGCTGATTCATCGGAGCCGGTGGATTACTCCAGCATTCCGACACCGGGGGAGGCGATTGTAAACCGCAAAGACTTTGCCATCAGCTGTGTGATTTTTATCGCGGCGATCGTGATGCTTGTGACGCATGCGCAGACGGGGCTGACGGTTGCATTTATCGGCGCTGTGATTGCGGTAGTGACGCTTTTGGTTTCAGGAAAGAGCGCGCCGGAACTGTTGAAAAAGGTGGATTACAAGACTCTGCTTTTCTTTGTCGGCCTGTTTATCGTTGTGGGAGGCCTGGAAGAGACGGAGATTCTGCTTGCCATCGCAAACCTGATCGGGCGTGTCAGCCAGGGCAGCCTGATTCTGATGGTGGTAATCGTAATCTGGATTTCCGGCATTGTCAGCGCATTTGTGGATAATATTCCATTTGCGGCGACGATGATTCCGATTATCCAGAGCCTGGCGGAGACCCAGGGTGTACCGCTTTCTACATTAGCCTGGACGCTGGCTATGGGTACGGATGTCGGCGGCAGTGCAACGCCGATCGGTGCTTCCGCAAATGTTGTCGGTACATCGGTTGCGGCGAAGAACGGATATGCGATCGGCTGGGGGCGGTACTGTAAAGCATCTGCTCCGGCTACCGTGATGGTGGTTGCGATTTCTATGATATTGATTTTTGTTCGTTATTGTTAGGAGGAGGGTGTTTGCATGGAAAAACAGGTGATTATTTCGATCAGCCGCGAGTACGGCAGCGGCGGTCACGATATTGCAATGCGCATTGCAAAAGAGTTTGATATGCCGATGTACGACCGCTCTCTGCTTCAGGAGATTGCGGATCAGATGGATATGGATGTGAATGAGTTAAAACTGTATGACGAGAAACCGCGCAACCGCCTGTTGACCCGCACCGTCGGGAAGTATACGAATTCTATGGAGGAGATTCTGATTGAGCGGCAGTTTGACTGGATTCGGGAAAAAGCGAAGTCGGGAGAAAGCTTTGTCATCGTAGGGCGCTGCGCGGAGACGGTACTGTGGGAGTTCCCTAATCTCATTTCCATCTTTATCACAGGAGATGCGGATTATAAGGTGAAACGGATTATGGCGGACCACTCACTGGATGAGGAAAAGGCCAGATCCGAGCAGGTGAGGATTGACCGGAAGAGAAGAGTGTATCACAACCGCTATTCGGATCATAAGTGGGGTGATTCCAGATATTATGATCTGGTTATGAACGGTTCTTATCTGGGAGTTGAGGGTACCGCAGAGGAGATTATTCATTACATCCGCGCGCGCATAGCAAATATGTAAACAAAAAGAGGAGAAGTTTTTGCTGCGGGTCTGCCTTGCGGGTACAACCGTTCGCGCGCGAAGTGTCGCAGGGCGACACTTTTTCAGATGTGAAGCGGGAGCAGTGAATTGTAACAAACAGTTGGAAAGCAGCTCTTTTGGTGCATGTGGGGAGGTCTTTGAACAGCAACGATAGGAACTTTGACTATGAGTACAATAATGAAAACGATTCTGGTCTGCATTCTGGCCGGCGCCGGTGCAGGAATCGGAACGGGGTTTGCCGGTATGAGCGCGGCCACGGTGATCTCACCGATGCTGGCCACATTTCTGGGGATGCCCACCTATGAGGCGGTGGGGATTGCCCTGGCCAGCGATGTGCTCGCCAGCGGTATGTCGGCCTATACATATGGAAAAAATAAAAATATCAATATCAAAGACAGCGTCCTGATGATGGTTTTTGTTCTGGGGTTTACCATCATCGGGAGCAAGATCTCCAGTGTTGTGGATAATGGAACGATGAGTCTGTTTTCTATCTGCATGACGCTGTTTCTGGGTATTCAGTTTATTGTGAAGCCGAACAATGACACTACAAAGCTGCAGAAGCTGATACCGGAGCAGAAAAAGAATCTGCAGATTATGGCAGCCGGCGGCGTTGTCGGGTTCATCTGCGGATTTTTAGGAGCCGGCGGCGGCATGATGATGCTGTTTGTCCTGACAATTATTATGGGATATGAGCTGAAAGTGGCGGTGGGAACGAGTGTGTTTATCATGACATTCACCGCCTTTACCGGCGCGGTATCCCATTTTGTCATTGAGGCGCCGGAGAATATATTTGCTCTTGTGCTTTGTATCATTTTTACCTTTTTCTTTGCCTATCATTCGTCTAAAATGGCGAATAAGCTGCCGGACGGGGCGTCGCACCGTGTTACGGGAATGATATTGCTGCTGATTGCGGTAATTATTATTCAGACCAAATATCTGAAGTAAGGAGTTTACAAGCGTCAATGACATTATTTCAATATGATTTTATGAAATATGCCTTTATCGCCATACTGGTCATCACTCCACTTTTCGGCATTCTGGGAACGATGATCGTGAATAACAAAATGGCGTTTTTTTCGGATGCTCTGGGACATTCTGCCCTGACCGGTATCGCGGTGGGTGTAATCTGCGGGATTGGGGATACTACGCTGTCTATGGTGATTTTCGGAATTGCTTTTGCTCTCTTGCTGAACTGGATCAAGAGTAAGAGCGCGGCATCGACAGACACAATTATTTCTGTATTTTCGTCCTGCTGCATTGCGATCGGACTGGCAATTCTGTCCCGCGGCGGGAATTTCAGCAAGTATTCCAGCTTGCTGCTCGGTGATGTTTTAAGCATCACGAAGAGGGAAATTATCTATCTGTTTTTGATTTTTGCCGCGACTATTGTGTTCTGGTTCCTTTGTTACAATCGCCTTCAGGCTATCAGCCTGCATCGGACTCTGGCGAAAAGCAGGCAGTTTAAGATTGCCGGCATTGAAAATATGTTTTCTGTGTTTATTGCGCTGGTGGTTATGCTTTCTATCAAATGGGTCGGTATATTACTGATCAATGCGTTGCTGATTCTTCCGGCGGCATCTTCGCGGAATATCTCAGAGAATGTCCGGGAGTATCATTTGTTTTCCATTATTTTTTCCGTATTTTCTGGCATACTGGGATTGGTGATTTCCTATTATACGAATATGGCGACGGGGCCGATGATCGTGGTGATTGCGTCGGTAATCTTTTTTGCAACCTATTTTTATGGGAGAAATCGATGAATTCGTTGATATATATTGTTCCGTACAAGTAAAAATGAGTAGAAATAACAAAATGATACATGATTTGAATTTCCTGAGACAACATAAAGCAACTGTGATTGGTCTGCCGGAGAGCAGAAAAGCGGCGGTCTGCATTCCTCTCATTGAGACGGCTGATGGGTATGATATCCTGTTTGAGGTGCGCTCGGCGCCTGTTGCCAGCCAGCCGGGAGATATCTGCCTGCCCGGGGGGTCGGTGGAAGAGGGGGAGACTACGCGGGAGGCTGCCCTGCGCGAGATGTGTGAGGAACTGCTGATCCGTCCTGAACAGATGGAAGTGCTGGGTCTTATGGATCTCTTTGGGGGTGGTACAGGGCGCCTGTATGTGTATCCGTATGCTGTCATTCTGCGTGAATATGAGGGGACATTCAGCACGGATGAGGTGGAACAGGTATTCCGTGTGCCTCTCGATTTTTTCCTGAACACAGAGCCGGAAATCTATCACACCGCGATGAAAGTGATCCCGGAAGAAGGATTCCCTTTTGAACGCATTCACGGCGGACGGGAGTATGGCTGGCGGGAGCGGAGAGAAGAGATTTTGTTTTATCAGTATGGGGAGTACACAATCTGGGGGATGACGGCGAAGATTGTGCATGCGTTTGCACAGCTTTTTGATGCGGAAAGCTGTGGGACAGAAGAAGCGTTTGTCCGATAAACGGACAGAAACAGATTCCATGGAAAGAGGGAGGCTCATATGAGTCTCCCTCCTGTGATAATTGCGGATCTATTTTTATATAAGATTCTTATTCTGACCGGAGCGCTGTCACCGGATCCATCTTTGACGCTTTCCTTGAGGGGATTAGTCCGCCAATCAGGGTCAGAACCACACTCAGTATTACCAGGAGTATGCAGTAGGATGTCGGAAGATATGCCCGTGCACCGTCATCCTGGACAAAATTGTGTACCACCATATTGATCGGGATGATGAGCAGCAGCGCGACACCTACGCCCAACAGGCCGGAGCACAATCCTACGATGAAGGTCTCTGAGTTAAAGATTGACGCGATGTTCCGCTTTGAGGCGCCGATTGCACGCAGGATGCCGATTTCTCTGGTGCGCTCCAATACGGAGATGTAGGTAATGATACCGATCATAATGGAGGATACTATCAGGGATACCGATATAAACGCGATCAGCACATAGGATACCAGGTTGATAATGGTTGTCACCGTGGACATCATGGTACCCACCAGGTCAGTGTAGGTAATCTGTTTCTCTTCTTCCCCGGCATTCTGCATTTGCGTATTATAATTATCAATAATAGCGACAACTCCGTCCTTGCTCTCAAAATCTTTCGGGTAGATATCGATTTCCGTGGGGTTGTCAAAATCTACGTATCCCAGCGACGCCAGGTTATCTTCATAGCTGGCGTCGGAGACCGTGCTCATGGAAGTCATCAGCTCCAGCAGGGCATCCGTGTCCATGTCTGCTGAGAGGGACTCCATGATGGAATCCGCATCAAAGCTCATGGAATCGGCGAGTTCGTCTGAAAGGTCACTCATCATATCCTCCATGGAGGCAGTGATTGTGTTCGTCAGCTGAGCAGTGAGTTCTTCCATGGCAGTCGTCATCTGGGAAGAAATGGAATCGCTGACCGCGGTGGACATTTCTTCCATATAAGACGACATGTAGCTTTGCAGGGCAGAGCCAATAATTTCTTCCAGGGCATCCGTGTCCAGCATGCCCATGATTCCTGTGGTCAGCGTCTGTGTGGCGGCGTCTGTTGCAAGATATGCCGTAAAGTCATCGCTGAGGCTCTGGACAGAGGTCAGGTTATTGGAAGCGACATAGGATGAGTAACCCGCAATCAGCTGATTTGTGATGGAAGCCAGCTGATCGGAGCTTACGGTGATTCCGCTCATGGTTTCTGTGAGCCATGCTGTCAGCACGGAAGAGGCATCTGTGTTATCTGTGTCTGCGGCTGCTATTTGCTGCAAAAGTTCGCTGACGCTGTCGCTGGTAATGGAACTGCTGATTGCCTCCTGCATCATGGACGACATGGCGGAGGAAAGGATGGACTGTGCTTCGCTGCTGCTTAAGTAGGTGGAAAAACTATCCGTCAGGTCTGTGTAGGAGGCGGCGGAATTCTCAGCCGCGTAAGACTCATATCCCGCCAGCAGATCACTGGCCAGCTTGTTGACATCTTCATTTGACACATTGAAAATATCACTTACATTTACACCTGACAGCAGTGAGGACAAATCCAGGTCAGACATGTCCATATCCATGTCAATGTCGGAGAGATCAAGACTCATACTGTCCGTATCAAGGATGCTGGAGAGATCCATGGAGCTGAGGTCTAAGGAGGATGACAGGTCTGTCGATCCGGAGAATGCATCGGTCAGCGCATCTGTGTCGATGAGGTCAGATAACGCATCTTCATCCACGGAAAAGATAGATTCCAGATCAAAATCTGCGTCCTCACCGAATTCCTCTCCGGTAAACACATTGACATCCGGGTTAGCAAGCTGATCTTTTACGATCTCGCTGTTTTCTGCAAGCTCAGCAACGTGTTCGATGAGCGCCGGCGTATAGTTGATTCCTTCTGTCAGTGCCGCTGCTGTTGCGTCTTCCAGAGGCTGGACGACGCCGACGATGGTGATATCCTCACCGTCTTCCACCAGCTGGCGCATGTAATCTTCGTTGTCCGTTTTGTCTGTCCATACTTCGTATTCACTGTCGTATTCATAATAGTCAGCCGCGCTGACCAGTTTGTAGGACATTCCCAGGACCTCGTCGTAGTCATAGGTATCCAGGTATTCTGCTATGTCGATGCTTTTGCCATCCGCTGCTTCCTCTATCATCTGCTCATATTCATCGTAATCCCGAAGACCGAGGGAATATATCATGTAATCGCTGACACTTCCTTCAGATGAGAGAACCAAGACACATTCGTCGTAGCTTTCCGGCCATCGGCCGGCTTTGATCTCATAGGAATCTTTGTATAGATCTTCATTCTCCGGCATTTCAAAAAAGACGTTGATGCTCATATAGGAGGACATCATGCTCATGAGGGAAGAACTTAAGCCCATACCATTGGAGAGCGTTGACTCCGGATTGACCTGATGAATCGTGTCGTCAGTCTGAAGATAAATCTGCGGTTCTGTCTCGTAGATATATTCAATCGCTTTTGAGTATTCGTAGATATCGCTATCTCCGCTATCTATATATTCCTTAAAGGATGCCAGGTCGTTAGAATCGAGCATGAAAAATACGGAGGAAATCATCTCAACAACGGAAATGCCGTCCTCCTCCGTTTCCGTGTCAGCGGAAGCGGTGAGGGAAGAAAACATGGATGTGATATCCAGGCCGGAACTGGTTACCTGAATCGGATATTCCGACATGGTTTCTTCTTCCAGCGTATTGATATAGTCGTTGACGCCGGCCGATACGGAAAGCACCAGGCCGATACCGATGATACCGATGGAACCGGCGAAAGCGGTAAGGAATGTCCGCCCCCTCTTGGTTCCGAGGTTGTTAAAGGAAAGTCCAAGGGAAGTCAGAAGCGACATGGAGGAGTGCCCCATATTTTTATGTGTGGGCGGCGTCAGTGCGGTTTCGTCCACCGTAAAAGGATCTGTGTCATCGATGATATGGCCGTCTGTCAGGCGAACAATCCGTGTCGCGTACTCTTCAGCCAGGTCCGGATTGTGGGTTACCATGATGACCATGCGGTTTTTGGCAACTTCTTTTAAGAGGTTCATTACCTGAATGCTGGTCTCTGTGTCCAGGGCGCCGGTCGGCTCGTCCGCCAGCAGAATGTCCGGATTGTTGATCAGTGCCCGCGCGATGGCGACGCGCTGCATCTGTCCGCCGGACATCTGATTCGGGCGTTTGTGGAGCTGGTCTCCGAGCCCTACTTCCTCCAGAGCTTCTTTTGCGCGTTTCCGTCTCTCTGCTTTGGAAATGCCGGAGATCGTCAGAGCCAGCTCCACGTTGGAGAGGACGGTCTGATGCGGAATCAGGTTGTAGCTCTGGAAGACAAAGCCGATGGTGTGGTTGCGATAGGAATCCCAGTCCCGGTCGGAATATTTTTTGGTAGAGATTCCGTTGATGATCAGGTCGCCGTCGTCGTAACGGTCAAGACCGCCGATGATATTGAGCAGGGTGGTCTTGCCGGAACCGGACGGACCCAAGATCGCCACAAACTCATTGTCTCGGAAGTTCAGGCTGACATCGTCCAATGCAGTCTGCACCAGGTCGCCGGTGACGTATTTCTTTGAGATATTCTTTAATTGCAGCATAGATACTCCTTCTTATTGATACAATAAAGTAACATGATGGATGATAGACGGATTGTCTGCCGTTTATCCAAAACAGCACCGTTCAGAAATACTTTGCGGAGCCATTCAGACAAAGTATTACTTGTCTAATATGCAATAGGGTTTTTCGTTCATCATTTCCGTGATGTTATTACAGACGGTGACCGTTACCCTGTCAAATACTTCCCGGTCTTCCGGGGAAATATCTTTAAAAATCCGCGCTCCGAGCGTATCCCAGATTTTCTGGTGTGCATCGGTGATTTCATACGTTTTATCCGTGACTGTATAATACATGTATCTGCGGTCTTTTTCATCAGTAGTTACCGTCAGGTAGCCTTTTTCAGAGAGGCCTTTTACAATCTGGGAAACGTATCCTTTATTGATATGCAGGCTTTTCTGAATGTCGCTGGCAGTGTTTTCTTCCGGATTATTCTTCAGGTAGAATAGCACTTCAATATCCGCCATGCGCAGATGGTATTTTTTGCAAAGGGAATCCATTTGCTGGCCAAGCAGATATTTGATCTGTCCGCCGCGGAGCAGAGCAATTTCGTTCGCTATCATGGCATCCTCCTTTCCCGGTGTTGTATGACCTTGCTATTAGGGCTATCATATAACGCCAAAATAGTTTAATATTAAACTATTATAA
>JAJQAD010000233.1 GCA_021204005.1 Clostridiales bacterium | reverse complement strand
GCTGTACAACTACTTTCTTCTCTCTGACGAAAACAAATCAAATGATATTTATCGTCTGGGAATGCGGGAAAAATATCAGTTTATTTTAAAAGATGGTCTCAATATGAAGTTGATTCTGGAACGCTTTGTTGTAAGCTTTGATGATTTGTACGGTGACCAGGCGCAAAAGTTCAAAGAAGAAGACGGTCGAAAATACTTTCTGTTGTTTCTTCGTCCGATCATCAATGGCGAGGGAAATTATTACATTGAATCCCGTACCCGCAACATGGAACGTACTGACATCATTATAGATTATAAAGCAAAGCAATATGTTATTGAACTCAAACTGTGGCATGGTAACGCTTACAACACACGCGGGGAACAACAGCTTAGCGACTATCTGGATTACTATCACCTGGACACGGGCTACATGCTCAGTTTTAATTTTAACCAGAAAAAGGAAATTGGAATCAAAGAAATCAAAATTGGTGATAAGCTGCTTGTAGAAGCAATAGTTTAACGCGAATCATAAAATATATAAAGACCGAAAAAGCCCCTACATACCACGATGCAGGGGCTAAAATATTTACGATTCAATCAGAGATATCCGTCATCGGAAATCCCTCGAAAAACCGCTTTACTCCTCTTCAGCAGCCTCCGGCTCAGCATTCGCTTCCGGCTCTGCCTCCTCAGCATACTCCGGCTCAAGATCCTCAAGCGGTACATAAGAACCGATTGCTTTCATGCTGAGGCTGATCTTGCGGTCCGCCTCGTTGAAGTCCACGATCTTCGCGTCGATCTCCTGGCCGATTCTGAGCACATCGGAAGGCTTCTCCACATGCTCTCTGGAAATCTGGGATACATGCAGAAGCGCGTCAACACCCGGTGCAATCTCAACGAAAGCGCCAAAGTCTGTCATGCGGGCAATCCGGCCGGTGATGATCGTGCCGACGGCAAATTTCTCGGATGCGTTGTTCCACGGGTTGTCCTCCGGGAACTTCACGCTGAGTGCGATCTTGGTGTCGCGGATATCCTTGATAAAGACTCGCACGGTCTGACCGACTTTATAAATCTTCTTCGGGTTCTCCACGCGTCCCCAGGACATCTCGGAAATGTGAAGCAGACCATCCGCTCCGCCCAGATCAATAAAGGCGCCAAAGTCTGTAATATTCTTGACTTTACCCTCAATCACATCGCCAATTTCAATGCGCTCCAGGAGTTCCGCCTGCTTGCGCGCTTTTTCCTCCAGAAGCAGCTGCTTACGGTTGCCGATGATACGTCTTCTTCTCGGGTTGAACTCTGTCAGGACAAACTCAATCTCCTGATCCTGATACTTTGTAAGGTCTCTTTCATAAACATCGGAGACAAGGCTGGCAGGAATAAATACGCGTGTATCGTCTACCACAACACTCAGTCCGCCCTTTAACACCTGAGTCACCGGTGCTCTCAGCACTTCGCCGTTCTCATACGCTTCTTCCAGGCGCTTGCTGGCTTTCTTGGCCATCAGACGCTTGTATGTAAGCGAAACCTGTCCGTCACCGTCGTTCACCTTCATGACTTTTGCCGTAAGCTTGTCTCCCACGGCAACCAAGGTAGTCAGGTCTGCGCTGGAGTCATTCGTATATTCGCTGCGTGTAATAATACCGTCTGCTTTATAGCCTATATTCAGAACGATCTCGTCCGATTTCACATCGATAACTGTACCTTCGACTACCTCTCCATTTCTGATTGTTTTTGAAAATTCATCCAACATCTGCTCAAAGTTCATATCTGACATACTTTTGAACCTCCTCAATAATATTATTCGGGGTGGATGCCCCCGCAGTAATACCTACGTAGCCGAAACGCAAAAAATCTGAATGTACTAAATCTTCTCTCGTTTGTATAAAGTAAGTATTCCGACAATTTTCAGAACAGATCTCATAGAGTTTCCTCGTATTGGAACTGTTCGCACCTCCGATCACGATCATGGCGTCCACCTGGCGGGACAGCGCTGCCGCTGCCTCCTGCCTTTCCTTTGTGGCAGAGCAGATCGTGTTGTGGATCACAAAATTAATCCTGTTTTCCACCGTGCTCATAACATCATACTCTCTTTTTCGGAGAATTTCAACCATATCTTGAAACTTTTTATGATTAAATGTTGTCTGTGCCACGATACACACTTTATCATGTCCGCTCAGGTCCAGAGCACGCACTTCTTCCCCGGAAGCGATCACCGCACTATTCACCGGATCCGCCCATCCGACGACTCCCTCCACCTCCGGATGATCGGCGCTGCCGATAATTAAAATGAAATATCCTTTTTCTGAATACTCGTGTACAATGTCATGTATTTTTCTCACGAAAGGACAGGTCGCATCTACCACATACAGTCCGGCGCCGATCAGGGCATCCTGTACCGTTTTGGAAACGCCGTGTGAACGTATGATCATGGTTCCTCCCTGTAACGCACGCGCTTCTTCCAGCGTATGGATTACGCGGACGCCTTTTTTTTCCAGGTCGGCGATCACTTCTTCATTGTGGATGATGGGACCGAATGTGTAGACCGGTTCTCTGCCTGCGGCTGCTTCGCGGTATACGGTGTCTACGGCACGGCTGACGCCAAAGCAGAAGCCGGCTTTTTCGGCGAGTTGTACGTTCATAATAAAATTCCTTTTCATGGCTGCGCCAAGTGAAACCAGACCCACCACTGGCGCAAATTCAGTTATCGATAACAGTCATTCTATATAAAACAGATCTTTCACATACTAACTCAATACAGACTAACTGCCTCATATTATAAAAGTTCACGACATCAGGCGATATATGGCATCCACCACCTCATCGATATCCAGCTCAGAGGAGTCTACCGTGACCGCGTCCTCCGCTACGGTAAGCGGTGCGATCTCGCGGTGCATATCGCGGTAATCCCGCTCTTCGATGTCTTTCTCAATCTCTGCGAGGTCACAGGTCTGCCCCTTTTCGATCAGCTCGTTGTACCTGCGCATAGCCCGCGTGTGGACGCTGGCTGTGAGATATATTTTTAACTGTGTGTCCGGAAGAATGCAGGTGCCGATGTCCCTGCCATCCATGATTACGTCATTTTCCTTTGCGATTTCCCGCTGCAGGTTCAGCAGCTTCTGCCGGACGGAGGGATATGCGCTGACGACGGAGGCCGCGCGCCCTACTTCCTCCCGGCGGATTTCACCGGACACATCCGCTCCGTTTAACAGAACTTTCTGCGCTCCGTTCTCGTAAGCGAGTTCAATACGGATTCCGCCGCAGGCACTGCTTACCGCTGATTCATTCTCAATCGAAATGTCATGATTCAGAAAATAATATGCCATCGCGCGGTACATCGCTCCCGTATCTACATAAATAAAGGACAGCTTTTTGGCCAGCCGCTTTGCGATCGTGCTTTTCCCCGCCCCGGCGGGACCATCTATTGCGATATTGTAACTCATTTTTCTTATCTCCACTTCTATATATTATGATGAAGGCGCCATAAGGATATGATATTTCCTTATGTTTCTGCAGTCCCTTGTATCATATCATCTACCTCACACTGATTCCCGCCAGATGCCCGGTGGACCAGGCGATCTGCAGATTGAACCCTCCCGTAACCGCATCCAGATCCAACATTTCTCCGCAGAGATACAATCCCGGCACAATCCTGGATTCCATCGTGGACGGATCAACCTCCGCGACAGGTATGCCGCCCCGGGTGATGATTGCCTCCAGCCAGCCGCCCAGTCCCGTAATAGTTCCCGGAAAATGCTTCAGCAGCATAAGCAGCTGCCTGCGCTCCTCTCTGGTGACAGCATTGACCTTTTTTTCGGGATCTATACCGGACAGACGCACCATCACGGGAATCATTTTTGACGGAAGCAGTTTCCCCAGTGCATTTTTATACTGCCGATTTGCATTTTCTGCAAAATCTCTCTGGATACGCTGATCGAGCTGCTCCTCACTCAGCGATGGCTTCAGGTCAATTTCAAAGGTCAATTCTGATTGCATTTTCGTGTCCGGGATCACGCTGCTCGCGGTCAGCACCACCGGACCGCTGATTCCCCGATGGGTAAATAAAAGCTCCCCGAATTCCTCAAAAACTTTCTTTTTTCCGGCTCTCACGGTAAAAGAAATGTTTTTCAGGGAAAGTCCCTGCAATTCAGGAATGTAATCCTCTTTTGTAAGCATCCCAACCAGAGAAGGCCGCAATTCCGTACAGGTGTGCCCCAGCTGGCGCAGCATCTCCCACCCGCTGCCGTCGCTTCCGGTGGAGGGATAGGAACAGCCGCCAGTCGCCATGATCACAGCGTCACAGGGGTAAAACTGTCCCTGTCTGTTCTTTTCTGAACGTACAGAATCCGTTTTTGCCGTATCACCGTTTAACAGCGATTCCGTTATTTTCGTATCCCGGCGGTGAAGGTTCGATGCACAGTTATGCCAGACCAGCCCTTTCACATGCCCGTCCTCCACCCTGATCTCTGTGACATTCGCCTGCAATTTTACTCTGACGCCGGCCCGACGCATCTCCGTTTCCAACGCCCGGGTCACATCGGAAGCATGATCCGACTGGGGAAAAACACGATTCCCGCGCTCCGTCTTCAAGCGCAGCCCATTTTCCTCAAAAAAATCCATCACAGCGCGGCTGTCAAACTGATAGACCGCGCTGTAAAGGAATTTATAATTTCTGGATACCGATTGAAAAAAATCTTCGGTCGCACAGGCGTTGGTCAGATTGCATCTGCCTTTCCCTGTGATAAAAAGTTTTTTACCCAGCTTTTCATTGTGGTCAAAAAGCATTACCGAATGCCCGGCTGCTCCGGCGGCGCAGGCCGCCATCATCCCGGCCGCGCCTCCGCCCACGACGGCTACTTTACTCATCTTCCGGCTCCCCGACCTTGCCATACCTCATCTT
>JAJQAD010000084.1 GCA_021204005.1 Clostridiales bacterium | reverse complement strand
TATTAATTCTCCACAAAGCAGTCATTTTCCTTTGTTTCCTTTTTAGTACAAATGTCTACTACTAAAAATTGTAGGGACAGGGAATAAGCTAAACTGTATCCAAACATTTACACATCACACATAAGGAGGTAGCAGCATGGACACTATGTACTACGTCAAACGAATCCGGGATCTTCGGGAAGACCATGATTACACACAGGAATATGTCGCCACAAAGTTAGGCACATCTCAGACAATGTATGTCCGTTATGAACGCGCCGCAAATGAATTACCGATCCATCACCTGTTGAAGCTTTGTGATCTGTATCAGGTTTCAGCTGATTATATTCTGGGGTTATCAAATACCTCCTCATGAACATATCCTGAACCATTTCATAACGCGTGAAATCTCATTGCCAACGCTCTCTGATTGTGGTATAAAATAGGAAGAAACAGAATCATTACGCAGAGGTATTTGTACTATGAACAATCAGAAGAAAAAAATATTTATTGACGGCAGCGAGGGCACAACCGGCCTGCGCATTTTTGAGCGATTCGAAAACAGGGACGACATCGAACTGCTGAAAATCCCATCCGAATCCCGGAAAGACCCCGCTGTCATAAAACAGTTTATCCACGACTCTGACGTCACGTTTCTCTGTCTGCCGGACGCGGCGGCCAGGAAAGCCGTGGCGCTGGCGAAGGGTGAAGATGTGGTCCTGATCGACACCTCCACCGCCCACCGGACGGAGGCGGGGTGGGCCTACGGCTACCCGGAGCTATCCCCGCAGCACAGAGAGGCAATCCGCACCGGCGCACGTATCGCTGTCCCCGGATGCCACGCGACCGGTTTTATCACGCTGGTCTATCCTCTGATTGCAAACGGCATTCTCCCCGCGGATTATCCGGTCTCCTGCTTTTCCCTGACCGGATACAGCGGAGGCGGCAAAAAAATGATCGCAGAGTACGAGGGAGACAACCGTTGCGATGAGCTTTTCTCCCCCCGTCAGTATGGTCTCTCCCAGACACACAAGCACTTAAAGGAAATGAAAGCGGTCACAGGCCTGGCAAGAGAGCCTCTCTTCTCCCCGATTGTGGCGGATTATTACAGTGGAATGCTGGTGTCTGTCCCGCTTTATACGGAATTACTAAACGGCACGCAGACCCCGGAGACCATCCACGCCATGTTTGAACAGCATTATGCCGGTGAAAAGTTCATCCGGGTGATGCCGCTGGGCGCGGAAGCGGAGAGCCGTAATTTCCTCGGCAGCAATAACTGCTCCGGCTGGGACGGCCTGGAGATCTTTGTCTGCGGCAATGATGAGCGGATTCTTCTGTCCTCCCGGTTTGACAACCTGGGCAAAGGTGCTTCCGGAGCGGCCATCCAGTGCCTGAATATCGTGCTGGGATGCGATGAGGCAAAAGGGCTGCATCTGTAAGTCTGAAAAACGATGATTAACCATAAAATTGGATTGCAGTTATTTTGAAAATGCGCCAAGTCACTTCCCCATATAACTACAAAATATTTTGCGAAATTCCTGCAAGACAATTTTCTCTTGACTTTACTCTGGTAAATTGCTACTATGTTGGCATGTTATCAAGCTGAGACAGAACCGGCGCACATATATTCCGTAGTACATGAGCAAATACCGATTCTCGGATAATGGCTACACAGTCTGCACAGCTTCGGCTAACATGAAAAAGAGGAAAGAAAAGAGGGAAACAACGATGAAGAAATTACTTGCACTTGCACTGATAGCCGGGCTGGCTTTCTCTATGACAGCCTGCGGCAGCACAGGCGGCGACGAAGACACAGCGGACACCACTTCTGCTGTTGAAGAAACCGCCACCGACGAGACTTCTGCAGAAACAGAAGTTGCTTCCGACGAGGAAAGCGATCTGGCTTACATACAGGAAAAAGGCGTCCTGGTCGTAGGTATCACCGATTTTGAGCCGATGGATTACAAGGATGAGAACGGCGAATGGATCGGTTTTGACGCAGATATGGCGACCGCTTTCGCAGAAAGCCTGGGCGTGGAAGTGGAGTTCCAGGAGATTGACTGGGACAACAAGATTCTGGAGCTTGACGGCAAAGGCATCGACTGTGTATGGAACGGCATGACCCTGACCGATGAGGTTACCAGCGCGATGGACTGCTCTAACGCTTACAGCAGCAACTCCCAGGTTGTCGTACTTTCCGCGGATATCGCAGATCAGTACACAGACGCGGAGAGCCTGGCTGACCTGACTTTCGCAGTGGAATCCGGAAGCGCCGGTGAAGCTGCAGCCCAGGACAACGGACTCACCTACAACGCTGTGACAGCGCAGGCAGATGCCCTGATGGAAGTTTCCGCGGGCACATCTGACGCGGCGATTATCGACCTTCTGATGGCGGAAGCAATGGTCGGCGAGGGCACCAGCTATGAGAACCTCACCACCGGCGTTGTCCTGGTTGACGAGGAGTACGGTGTCGGATTCCGTCAGGGTTCCGACCTGGTAGAGCTGCTGAATGCGTTCTTCGCTGAGAGCTATGCGGACGGCACGATGACTGAGATTGCGACCACATACGGCATCGAAAACAGCATCATTGCCCAGTAATCACACGCATAATACGGAGAGCGGGCTTTTGCCCGCTTTCTGTTTTTTTATATCATAGTGGGAAACCCGTTATTATAAATCAGGAAAGCATTGACTTTCCCACGAAAAAAAACACGCACGAAAGCAGGTAAGATACCTATGAGCTTATTTTTAGAGCAGTTCCCTATCGTCATTCACTCCCTGAATGTCGGTTTCCTGCAGACACTGAAACTATTTCTCGTGACACTGGCCGGAGCTATTCCTCTGGGACTGGTCATCTCTTTCGGCTCCATGTCGCGAATCCGCATTTTGAGCGGGTTTTCCAAGACCGTGGTCTGGATTGTCCGCGGCACTCCTCTGATGATCCAGCTTCTGATCATTTACTACTTCCCCGGCCTGGTACTGGACAACGCCATCTGGGGCGGCGGCGAGACCGGCCGTTTTATGGCTGCGTCGGTGGCTTTCATCATCAACTACGCCTGTTATTTTTCAGAAATCTACCGCGGCGGCATCCAGGGAGTGCCTGTCGGCCAGGAGGAAGCAGGACTTGTCCTGGGTATGACCCGCCGGCAGATTTTCTTTAAAGTCACACTGCTGCAGATGATCAAGCGCATCGTGCCGCCCATGTCCAACGAGATTCTGACCCTGGTGAAGGATACTTCCCTGGCCCGCATCATTGCGCTTCAGGAAATCATCTGGGCAGGCCAGTCCTTTATGAAAGGCTCGCAGGGTATTTCCGGAGCCATCTGGCCGCTGTTTTTCACCGCAGTTTACTATCTCGTCTTCAACGGAATCCTGACCGTGGTGCTGGGACGTCTGGAAAAGAAACTGGATTTTTTCCGGTAGGAGGGGAGGATATTATGCCGATTTTAGAAGTAGAACATTTAAGCAAATCATTCGGACAGACAGAGGTGCTGAAAGACATCAGCTTTTCTCTGGAGGAGAGCCAGGTGCTTTCCGTCATCGGTTCCTCCGGCAGCGGAAAGACCACTCTGCTGCGGTGTCTGAATTTTCTGGAAAAACCGAACAAGGGCATTATTCGCGTCAAAGATAAAACGCTGTTTGACGGCGACGACGCCACCACAAAAAAAGACTCTGAAATCCGCAGGAACCGCCTGCATTTCGGTCTGGTTTTCCAGAATTTCAACCTTTTTCCGCAGTATACCGCGCTCGGGAACGTGATGCTGGCACGGGAACTGCAGGCGAAGGAAATGCCGGATTATAAAAACAGGAAAAAAGAAATTCACGCCGAAATTGAGGCGCAGGCCGAGAGCCTGTTAAAGCAGATGGGACTGGCGGACCGCATGAATAACTATCCTCATCAGCTTTCCGGCGGCCAATGCCAGCGCGTAGCCATCGCGAGAGCCCTGGCGCTGCATCCCGACATTCTCTGCTTTGACGAGCCTACTTCCGCTCTCGACCCGGAGCTCACCGGCGAGGTTTTAAAAGTCATCCGGGAGCTTGCGGAAAAAAAGACGACCATGATCATCGTGACCCATGAGATGGCGTTTGCCCGGGATGTCGCAAACCAGATTATTTTCATGGACGACGGTATTATCCTGGAGCAGGGCGATCCGCGGGATGTCTTCGACTACCCGACGCAGGAGCGGACAAGGCAGTTTTTGGCACGATATCATCAGCAGTAAAAAAGGAGAACATTCCATGAAAGAATCCATATATGCCAGCTACACATCAAAGGGCGACGTCGCGTTTCAGTTTGATGAAGGCACGGTCGTTATATCAGCGGACGGCACGCTGGTCGGCCAGGAGGGCTTTTGCCCGAAAAGCGTGCAGCAAAAGTATTGTGAAATCGTCAAAAAGCATGCTGCCGATAAAGCCATCACCAGTTCGGATCTGCGCATGCTCCGCATCATCGGCGACGCCGCGGATGTGTTAAATGAACGGGCAAAATATTACCCGTCCGATCATATTCCCACCTCCTACCGGGAGATTGGAATCACCGCAGATAACATCCGTATTCTTGACCATGAGACTGCTTTTTTTGCACCCGGAAACCTGACCGGGTATGTCTCGGATGTCCTGGACGAAAACGGCATTTCCTATGAAGGATATTCCGCCCCGGATTTTGATTCCCTTTGCAGCGAGATCAAACCTGATGTTCCCTGCTTGAAAGACATTACGATCGAGGATATTCAAAATGCATTTTCCCGATATCCGGGCATGGTGTTTGGAAAGGGCATGTCGATCCCGTTTCTCGTCTCAAAATGCGACCCCGAAGACCTGTTTCGGCTCTCATTGAGGTTTTACGGAGAAAATGCGGATGAGAATTTCCTTAACTGGGAGTACGACAGAGGCAGGCACAATTTTCAGCAGATTCTTTATAACTGGGA
>JAJQAD010000080.1 GCA_021204005.1 Clostridiales bacterium | reverse complement strand
GACTTTATGCGGTCTGCGATAGGTTTTTTCTCTATTTAACTGTCAAACCCCCGGGTAAGAACCCTAATATGGCTTGACATTTGATGCATATTCATCTACAATTATTTGAACATGTTTTATAGTAGGGTGACTAGCGATTATTTGAGCACAGGTTGCCATCCCAAAACAGCGGCGGTTTGAGATAATTTCCGGATCGGAGCTGGATGGAGGGAAAGGGGTAAGAGGGTAAGAATTTCATGGCAAACAAGGAATTGCGGAGCATGAACCGCGCAGAGCTGATCGAGATTATCTATGCTTTGCAGCAGGAGGAGCGTTCGATCCGTGAGGAGAATGAGAAATTACACGCAGAGCTGGACGAGAAGATCCTGCGCCTGGATAAAGCGGGATCAATCGCGGAGGCGGCCCTGGGTTTAAACCATATTTTTGAAGATGCGGAGGCGGCGGCGCAGCAATATCTGGATTCTCTGCGGGTCGTGGAGACTGAGGCGGCGCGGATTCTGGAGAACGCCCGTCAGAAAGCAGAACAGATCGTCACTGACGCTGAGGAGCGTGCCCGCCAGACGGAGATCAGGCGGGAGCAGACAGAGCAGGATATTCAGCAGAAGCGGGAGGCTTTTATCAAAAGTGTCAACCGTACCGTGGAGGAATACGCCGGCCTTGTCGCGCAGATGCGGGAGAGTCCCGGAGAATAGGTTTGCTGCCGGCTGGTTTCACCTGCCGGGAGAGGCGATGATGTAGGTATCGAAGATGAAATGATATTGTTGATATCGACAAACAGGGGAGTGTCTATGCAAACGATGACATGCTTGATGAGTTGTATGGAATGGAGAGAATTTTATTATGGTGATTTAGAATATCCATATTAAGTACCGGATAACAGATATTTTGCCGTCAGAAAACAGATTGAAATCAATCGATTCAGGGAGCATAGCAATCGGCTATATAGAAACAGATCGGATTGTGAGGGAATCACCCCCGCGTGTCTGGTCGAAAAACCGGATCTCATTTGTGAGATGAGACGGGAGGTGAGAGAATGAAAATGTGTTTGCAAACCAGTTGTTACATAAGGAAATGGTGGGCGGATTATGTGCCCTATCATCTCAGGATTTGAGCCTGATGATCAGATGGAAAAAAGCCTGCTACTACGCGGCGGGCACACCGCAGCAGTTTTGCTGACGGAAATTATTTATTTATAAGGAGGATAGAAAATATGCGTAAAATGAAAAAGCTTGTCAGCATTATGCTGGCACTGGTCATGGCAGTGGCCATGAGCGTCACCGCGTTCGCGGCGACCGGCAGCTCGACAATCACAATCACGAATGTCCCTTCGACCAGCCATACATTCAGTGCTTATCAGATCTTTGACGGCACTTTGGATGCGGATGGGAAGCTGACCAATATTACATGGGGCGACGGCGTTACCAGTGCCGAGGATGCGCTTGCTGCAGCCAAAACGGTTACCGGTTTCGCAGATTGCACCACGGCAGCCGGTGTTGCGGCAGTGCTTGAGGCGGCTAACGCGGATACCGTAGAAGCGTTTGCAGCGGCGATGGAATCGGTTAAGAATACCGTTTCTGCAACAGCCTCAACAGGTGTAGACGATGGCAATGGCGCCTATACCTATACCATCAGCGGCGTGGATGCAGGCTATTATCTGGTCCTGGATTCCACTACTGCAACAACAGGGGATGCGGTTTCTGCGTATATTCTTTCTGTTACCGACAGCGAAACAATCGAGGTTAAAAATGAGACTGTCACTGTTGATAAAGAGATTGTTGACGGCACAACCGAAAGCGGAACTTCCGCCAGCGCAGACGATACCATTACCTTCCAGCTGACCGGAACTCTGCCGGATGCTGATACGCTGAGCACGTATGACACGTATAAATATGTTTTCCATGACACACTGTCTGACAATCTTACTTATGTAATGGGTAGTTACGAGGTGAAAGTTGTTTGCGGGACGGATGAATATGTGCTGAAATCCGGTTCGGCTTACGCCGCGGGAGCGGGCACGTATGCAACCGGAACGGATAGTCTCATGATAACATTTAGTAACATACTGAAATCACTGGAGTGTGAGGATGGTTCTTACATCAGTATCCTGGATCTGATGACTACCGGAGATGTCAGCATCGTGGTAACCTATGACGCCACACTGAATGCAGGCGCAGAAGCGGGCACAGCTGAGACGAACACTGTTTACATCGAGTATTCCAATAATCCGAATACGGATGGCACCGGCAAAACCACGGAAGATAAGGTATATGTTTATACGTTCAATCTGAATGTGGACAAGGTAGACGAGAACGAGGATCCTCTGGCAGGCGCTGGCTTCACCCTGTACAAGATGAATGAGAGCGGCGAGTATGTTCAGGTCGGCTCTGAAATAGTGGTTACTGGTAATGCTACTGACGGTTATACAGCCGCTTTTGAAGACCTGGGCGCGGGAAGCTATAAGCTTGAAGAGACTACAACGCCTACCGGCTACAATACAATCGATCCGATTACTTTCACGATCACTGCTACCTATGGTGCGGATGGCACAATTGAAAGCCTGTCCTGCGATAATAGTGATGTTACAGTGACAGTTACAAATAGTACACTGTCTACCACGGTTGTGAATAATACGGGCGTTGAGCTTCCTTCCACCGGCGGCATCGGCACGACTATTTTCTACATCATCGGCGGCGTGATGGTTGCCGGCGCAGTGGTTCTGCTGATCACCAGAAAACGCATGAAGAGTGCGTAAGCATGAACGAAATGGAAACTATTGTAAATTGTAACAACTGATCATTAGATGAAAATAGCCGGATATCTTTCACCTGCCTGCCTGTGGGCAGGCGGGTGAGGAATCCCGGCGGAAAGAGAGCGGCAGAGAAAGGCAGATTGGGCAATGAAGAAGGAGAAGAGGCCAGAGGGAAAAAAGAAAGGCCGTCTTGGAGTGGTCGCACTTGCACTCATACTCATTGCGGGCATGATGGTTCTTCTCTACCCAACTGTAAGCAACTGGTGGAATAAACGGGTTCAGTCGAGAGCTGTGGCTGACTACGACGCTGCGGTGGCAGATTTGTCGGAAGCGGAATATGCCGCATGTATTGCGGCGGCGGAGGCGTATAACGCAGAAATTGCCGCACTCGGCTCGGCAGCGACCATCGCCGCCCCCGAGCTGGTGGATGAGGATTACTGGGATCTGCTGGATGTTACCGGCACGGGAATTATGGGATATGTGACGATTGACAAGATCAACGTGCAGCTTCCGATTTATCACGGAACCAGTCAGAGTGTTCTGTCTGCCGGGGCCGGACATCTGGAGGGAAGCAGCCTGCCGATCGGCGGGGAGAGCACCCACAGCGTCATTTCGGCACACCGGGGACTGCCAAGTGCGATGCTTTTTACCAACCTGGATCAGCTGGAGGTGGGCGATACGTTCGTCATCACAGTGCTGGACCAGGTGTATACCTACGAGGTGGACAAAATTTCCATTGTCCTGCCAAGCGAAGTTGAGAATCTTTATATTGAAGAGGGAGAGGATTATTGCACCCTGATGACCTGTACCCCATACGGCATCAACAGCCATCGTCTGCTGGTGCGGGGTGTGCGGATTGACAACGCGGACGCGAATCTGCTTCATGTGACCGCGGAGGCGTATCAGGTAGACACGATTATTGTCGCGTCTGCGGCCGCTGTGCCGCTGCTGTTAGTTCTTTTCATCTGGCTTATTGTGAAAGCGCGCCGGAGAAAGAAAGAGGCAAGTCAATATGAATAGAATAAGAAGAATTACATATTGCAGTCTTGCTATACTGTTTGCCCTGGCGATATGGGTCGGCGCGGCGATTACCGCGTTTGCGGATGACGGGACGAGTCTGGACATCAATCAGTCCGGATCTGTTACACTGAAGCTTGTCGGCACCGACGGGAATGCTGTTTCCGGCGGAACGATTACGATTTATGAGGTGGCTTCCCTCTCGCTGGAAGACGGGAATGCAGCCTATGACAATACAGGTGACTTTCAAAGCTTTACCGCGGCGCTGGATGTCGACGACACATCCCTGGCGGAGGCTTTGGCAGAGTATGTAAATGAGAATGAAATCAGCGGGTCGGATGTATCCGTCGGAACAGACGGGACAGTGACCTTTAACGGGCTGGAGCTTGGTTTTTATCTGCTTGTGCAGACCACCGAGTCCGCCCATTACGAAACAATCAGCCCCTTTGTGGTGACGGTCCCGATGGAGAGCGACGGCATCTGGGTTTATGATGTGGACGCGAGCCCCAAGGTGGGAGCAGTCACAGCGATTGACCCGGAGAACCCCTCTAATTCGTCGGTGGATCCTTCCGAGCCGTCAGAGGAGGACCCTTCCAGTTCGTCGGTGGATCCCTCCAGTCCGTCGGAGGATAATTCCGCAGATCCCACAGAGGAGACTTCGGGTGATTCATCGACCAGTGGTGAAAGCGGGACGACAGGTTCAACATCGGGCATAACGGGAACCGTCGGCGGAGGTACTCTTCCCCAGACCGGGCAGTTGAACTGGCCGATTCCGTTGCTAGCAGCCTGCGGACTGGCGTTGTTTTTACTGGGATGTGTGATGAATCGTTCCGGAAACAGAAAAAAAGGAAAGCGCTGCAGAACCGGCTCTTTCTGTATCACGCCGGGTGTTTTCCTGATGGTCGCTGCGCTGGGACTTCTGACCTATAACCGCTGGGATAACTGGCGTGCCGGTCAGACTGTAGCTGACGTACAGGATGCCCTGGAAGAGGCAGAGGAATCAGAAGAAACACAGGAATTAGACTATTCAGGAGTCTTCGCTGTGCAGACAGATTTCTCGGATGAGGATGCTGTTCCGGAGGAGATGGATACCATAATAATTGACGGCTGTGCCTACATCGGTACGCTGTCGATCCCCAGCTACGGGCTGGAGCTTCCCATAATGTCGGAGTGGAGCTATGAGGGAATGAAAAACGCCCCGGGCAGGTATGCGGGCTCCGTGTGGACCGACGACCTTGTGATCTGCGGTCACAACTATTCCCGGCATCTGGGGAATCTGCAATATCTGGAACCGGGCGATGCGGTTTCTTTCACAGACGTGAATGGAAATGTGTTTGATTACGAGGTGCTGGAGGTGACCATTCTTCAGCCCACGGATGTGGAGGAAATGGTGGATCAGGAATCCAGTGCATGGGATCTGACGCTGTTTACCTGTACGCTTGGCGGCCAGGCCAGAGTGACGGTCCGGTGCGGCAGGACAGACGGAGAGTAAGAGAGTAAGTTTAGATATGTTTTTGAGGGTTAATTTCTGAAAAACAGAGGTCAGCTCTCGGTGAATAAGGGCGGAGCGTGAGCAGCCCGGAAGAAAGCAGAGGTGTAAGGGTATGAAAAACATAGTAAACAACTATGTGGAACGATTCAGGGGGAATCATCGGAAATCCCACCGGATGGCTGTTATTTTGCTGACTCTTGCACTGCTGGTATTCGCCGTTGTATTCTGGCAGCTTCGCTTTACCGGAATCGCCATGACCAATGAGACCTACTGCGGTCTGGAAGAGCACACGCATACGGAGGACTGTTATGAAGAAGTGCTGGTCTGCGGTCTGGAGGAATCGGAGGGTCATACCCACACCGAGGAATGTTATGAAACGCAGACTGTGCTGGTCTGTGAGCTGGAGGAGTCGGAGGGTCATACCCATACAGAGGAATGTTATGATGAGGAAGGAAACCTGATCTGCGGTCTGGAGGAATCGGAGGGTCATACCCATACGGAGGAATGCTACGAAACGGAAGAAGTGCTGGTCTGCGGTCTGGAGGAGTCCGAAGGGCACACGCATACGGAGGATTGTTATGAAAAACAGCTCGTGTGCGGCAAGGAAGAGCACACGCACACAATTGAATGCCTGACTGACGTGACCGCCGACGTGGAGACTGCCTCTGACTGGAAAGCTACTCTGCCGTCCCTGTCCGGCGAGTGGGGGGATGATGTCGTTGCGGTGGCGAAGAGTCAGCTGGGATACACGGAGAGTACAAAGAATTTTACTCTTGCTGACGATGGCGTGACACGCCAGGGGTACACCCGTTATGGCGCCTGGGCCGGGAACGAGTATGGCGACTGGGATGCCATGTTCGCCTCTTTCTGCCTGCATTATGCCGGCATTTCCACGAGTGATTTCCCGGAAGGCACAGGCGCGAACGCGTGGGCGGTCAAGCTGCAGAAGAGCGGACTCTATGAGGATGCGTCGGACTACATACCGGGCGCCGGAGATCTGGTATTTTTTGACACGAACGGCGATGGTAAGATTGACCATGTGGGTATTGTGACTGATGTGAATGAAGGTAGCGGCAAGCTGACTGCCATAGAGGGCGACTATTCTGCAAATGCGGAGGCTGCGGATGCGGTCTGCGCAAATTCGTATGCGTTGAGCAGTAGCTCAATTATTGGTTACGGTAATCTGTACGCTGCGAAGGAAGCGGAAGATGTTGATGATGAAGCGGCGGATAGTGTAAATTCGTCTGACAGCGAAGCGGCTGATACCGAAGAATCCTCCGGAAGTGAAGCGGCTGATACCGGAGAATCTTCTGATAGTCAGGAGGAGACGCTGATACAGCAGACGCTGACCCTTGTGGCGGAAGGTTCCACTGTCACGCTGAACGGTCTTCTGCCTGAGGACGCCGCGATGACTGCTGAACCGGTGGATGTGGAGATCGAGGGTATGACTGCTCTGCTGGCGTTTGACATCTGCATCTTTGACGCGGACGGTGTGGAATATGAGCCGGAGGATGATACGATCACAGTGACCATCGAATCCTCTGAGATTACCGGGGACAGCAGCGTGTACTATGTGCCCGAGGACGGCGATCCAGAGAAGCTGGATACAACGGAAGCGGCGGAAGGCGCCGTAGAATTTGAGGCGGAGCACTTCTCTACTTACGCGGTTGTCGACGACACGGGAAGCGGCAGCAGCGGAGGAGGCGAGGGAGACACTCCCACAGTGGTAGCCAGCGGCGACTGCAGCGCGGCAGGCGACGGCAGCGTTACCTGGACGGTGTACTCCGACGGCAGGCTTGTGATTGACGGAACAGGAGCCATGTGTGATTACGCCAAAGCGGATGAGGAACCCTGGCAGACCTATCTGGGCAAAAACGGTGACCCGATCGTTACCACGCTTGAGATCGGCTCGGGTATCACCTATATCGGCGCGTATGCGTTTATCGGTGCGACGAACGAAAATATTCCGAATACCATAACGACAGTTATTTTCGACGAAACCAGTTCTTTGACGGAGATCGGGGCAAACGCTTTTTATGACTGCGAAAGTCTGACCTCTATCGAACTGCCGGATAGTGTGACAACCATCGGCGAACGCGCCTTTTATCAGTGTGATTCGCTCTCGAGTGTTGTTCTTTCAGAAAATCTGGAGACAATTGGAAGTTATGCATTTTCTTCCTGCACAAAGCTGACTGACATTACCATTCCGGCCAGTGTGACAACCATCGGCGATCATGCGTTTTACAGTTGTTCGGTACTGTCCTCCGTGACTTTCGAAGATGGCAGTCAGCTGACGGCCATCGGTGATTCGGCGTTTACCAACTGCTATCTCCTGAGCAGTATTACAATCCCGGACACCGTGACCAGTATTGGAAGCAGCGCGTTCTCCGCCTGCTATGCGCTGGGCAGCATTACCATTCCTGCCAGCGTGGAAAGTATTGGCGCCTCGGCGTTCCAGCAGTGTTCCGGCTTGCGGTCTGTGACCTTTGAAGACGACAGCAAACTGACTGCCATTGAGAGCAGCACGTTTAAGGGATGCACTTCCCTTGGCAGCATCACGATTCCGGATACGGTGGAGAGCATTGGAAGCGAGGCATTTTCCGGCTGTACCGCACTGATCGAAATTGCCCTGCCTGACGGGCTGACGGAGATCGGTACGAAAGCTTTCTATAATTGTTCTGCACTGGAAAAAATTGTCATTCCGGACGGCGTGACCGTCGTAGAGGATTACACGTTTTACGGCTGTACTTCCCTGGCGAGCGTGACCATCTCCGCCAATGTGACAAATATCGGAAATTATGCGTTCTATAACAATACCTCCCTGACCGGCGTGATCCTGCCGGATGCGCTGACCAGTATCGGGAATTATGCGTTTTATAACGCGGACTCGCTGACAGAGATTACCATCCCTGCTGCGGTAGAAAGCATCGGTGAATACGCGTTTTACAGCAGCGGTCTGACGAGCGTGACTTTTGAGGATACGAGTGATATTACAATCGGATCCTACGCCTTTGCCCGCAGCACTGCTCTGGCAAAAATCAACGACGAGACGACACTTTCCGGCGCAAAGACGCTGCTGGGCGTGACTGACACATCTGTCTTTTATCAGACCGCTCTGACGGACGAAACGGTCGAGTATACACAGACAGATCAAAGTATTGTCATTACGGATACGGATGAAGATGGAAACCTGGTGACGCTGACCCTCAATCAGACAAAGAACGCCAGCGGGGATGTCGATTCGGATTATCTGACGGGCGAATATGCGTTTACTACAGTTCATCTGGAGAGTAAAAGTGCGGATCTCTCTGATGAGACCGCCCGGATTTATATTCAGTTCAGCGATTCCGACGGTGTGATCTATGCAAGTGACTCTTCCGGCACTACTACGGCGTGGAGCGTCGGAGAGACGAAAACTTTTATCACCGGTGATGTGACATTTTATGTCACGCTGCATCAGGTGGAAGGTGTGGACGGTTTTTATTACCTGGAATTCGATAACCTGGATGCCGGTTCCACCATGGAATTTACCTTTGCGACTTACTATCCCAGCCCTTCCTCCGACGGCGGTAACGCGCTGATTTATGCGGAGATTGAGGCAACGGACGAATCTCATACGGACGGCACGCCCTCGCAGGATAGCTATGAGGCTCACAAAATTACCTGGACGACCGAACCCGATACCTATACCGTGACGAAGACCGGGAGCAATCCGTCCTTTAATTACAATACGACGGACGGAGGTCAGATTTATCTGACGGGGCTGACTTTCTCAGTTAAGATTAATCGGTCGTCGTCTGGCACCCTGGGTGTGGATTATGTGAAATCCGCTGCGTTTACCGACACGATCACGCTGCCGGAGGGATTGTCCTGGCGGGAGGGATTAACGGATGCAATCGCTGCCGGAAACTGGTATGTGACCAGCAGTAAGGTGGTTTATGTGACAATCGACGGAACGGATTACGAGCTGTGCACCCTGTCAAATACATCAATCACCAATCTTGACCTGGCACTGGATGGATCAGGGAATATTGTCATGACATGGACGCTGTCATCCAGTTCTAATACCAGCAATATCAGCACAACAGCCATGAAAATAACCTACGGTGATGATGTGGTTGTGTACAGCAGTAAGGAAGAAATCACCGGTGATACCGTCTTTACGGTTAATAACCAGGTGGATGCCGAATTTGCTTTCTGGTATGAGGAAGACACGCAGAAATCCACCGCCACAGCGACCGCGAAGGCGACGCTGGGGCTTGGAAGCCTGGAACTGACGAAGACCTCATCTTCCGATACGTATTACCTTGGCTCTGCTTATACCTATACGATCACGGCGGAGAATGGGCAGGCGCTGCCCTATAGCAAGATGCGGTACATTGGCGATACACTCAGCGACTGGCTCTATCTGGAGCCGGATGAGATGGAACGGCTGCTGAACGCCGACCACAACCTGACCATTACTCTGAGCAACGCAACGCTGTATGAGACGGTGAGCAATACCGTGACGACGACAGACGGGGGCTCCGCGACCATTGATCAGCAGATGGAGGGGACAGGAACCGCCTACACCGGAGAAGAGGTTACGAATGGGGGCGTCACCACTGGGACGCTCGTGTCGAGCGATACGGTGAAAGCGACCGGCGTGACCATCGTCCTGTCATGGGATGAAGCAAATGATCGGATCAAGATTGACGTGACGGATGGATATGACTATTCAGGAACTTATTCATCGGTTTCTGAGGCATTGAGTGCAATCGGATACTATGTCACCAATGATGTGACTTACAGTCTGCTGTGGGATCTGGGCGAGGATTATATTCTTTATGGGAACACTGAGATCTCTTACAGCTACAGTGCGAGCGTGAAAGACAGCTTCATGCGGCTGACCGGGGATGTATACTGGAATCTGCTGCAGGATTACAGCTCCAAGACATCGAGCAGTGTGGCACTTACAACCGCAGATCTGAATACAGCCAAGGCCTTTAGCACTGATTATACAGGTCCGGACGACTATCTGGATTCCTCCACGGTGACGGGAACGCTTTACCGTGACTTTGATCTGACTAAGGGTCTGAGCATTTCCCGCAACGGCAGTACGCTGTCGGAGAGTGAAACGCCGACGGACGGCGATGTTGTGACCTATACCGTGAGCGTGAGACATGAGGGATCGGCAGCCTACAGCGGATTGCCGCTAGTGGATAAGATGTATGCCGGACAGGTGCTCCTGGTGCCTGTTACGTACAACACGCAGCTGACAGGCAGCGGTCTGGATACCATCACGGATAATGGCGTGGAGTATTATCTTCTCAACGTCAACGGGACTTATGAGAATGTTTATATTACTTCGTCTACCGTTGCGGACAAAGTTGTGGTGAGCGATGAAGGCACCATGATCTACTGTTACTTAAACATTTCCGGAAGCGGGACGACGACCGTCAGCTATAAGGCGGTGATTGATGCCGAGGCGGCCTCCGGTGCGGATTTCTCCCTGGTGAACCAGGTCTGGCTGAACGATCATGAGACTCACCGTCTCTTTGATGAGACGACCACCGATGGAAGTGTCCTGACGATTGAGAAAACGATTGTTACGGATGAGGGAGATACTCCGGCGGAGGATGAGACGGCGACCCGCACGATCTTACAGGATGGCGGCACCCAGGTTACCTATCGTCTGGAGCTGGCAAACAACGGAAATCAGAAAATCAGAGTGACCGGTGCAGATATTTACGATGTCCTGCCTGTCAACGTGGCGGGGGACGCCTGGACGGAGGCTGACATCACGGTCAGCATTGTGACCGGCAGCGCAACGGTGGACGAGACAGATCTGAGCGGATGGACGACTGCCGGTTCCGGCGGCTGGTCTCTCACCAGCGTGGAGCCGGGCACGAGCGGTTCCGAAGATGCAGATGCGACTCAGTATTATCTGGTGTGGGATGACGGTCTGACATTGACCTACACCGGTACCATATACATTTATGTGACATTGACGTTTCCGTCAGACGACGCCTGGGATGCATATACCAGCGCGTATCTCGCGGAAGACCTGGTTAATGTGCTCCATGTGTTTTCCATGGAGTCTCAGGTTTCCCACGGCATTACCGTAAGAACCAAAGCCAGCCTGTACAAGGGTGTGCTGGAAACCGGGCTTGCCTCATCGAATACCTCTTCAACTGCGACCTGCACCGCCAGCACCGACGAGGACGGCCTGTGGTACTATACCAACGACTCTGCCGGTAAGTACGGATATGTAGAGTATTATGTGGTACTCTACAACGAGGGACCGGTTAACCTCTACCTCAATACGCTGGAGGATGTCCTGCCGGATGGGTTCACTTACGATACCTCCGCGAAACAGCCGGCATCTACCACCGCGCTGGCGGTAACGGACAGCAGCGGAAACACGATGATCTGCAAGACCTTTACGGTGACGGCAACTTATAGTAGTTCCGCGAATAAGGTGAGTTTCGACCTTAGCGGAGGCAACCTGGGGTATTCCGACGACTATGAGAGATACTATCTGGAACCGGGAGAGGCGGCGGTGTTCAGCTACTACGTTTGGACCGAAATATATTCCTACACATCGGATACAGAGACAAATACCATCGCTATGCCGTTCTATGATTACAACGGCGGCGGTCTGGAGTTAAGCGACGATGTGTCCGCTGATACGGTCAGCTGGAGTACGGATTATAACCGGAATGACGGAGAAGCAGAGCTGTGGACAGAGACGGAGGCCTCTGACAGCGGAATGACCGGTGAAGGAGAGTCGTGGCTGGCTTCTTCCGTGACGGTGTATCGGGGGCAGATTAAGCCGGGAATTGTGAAGACCACATCCAGCGAGACCGCCGGTTCCGGAGAGACGCTCACCTGGTCGGTGAAGGTGACAAACGATGGCGAGAGCACCATGAATAAGTATTACGTCTACGATGTGATCCAAAGCCCGTATTACTTTACCGGGCAGCTGACATACACCGTATATGATTCTGACGGAAACGCGACGACGTTTATCATTGGTACGCTGTCAGGATCTGACGGAGTGTGTAAAATAACGGGATACAGCTCAAGCACAGCTTCAAGTACGGCTACAAAAACCACTACTTTAAGTACGTCTTCTACCACTGTATATGCCTATGTGAGTGGAACTTCAGGAAGCTCGAGGCTGAAGTATCCGGTGTTCCTGTATGCGTGGACTGATTCGGACGGGAATCTGGTACTGCGGATTAATTTTAATAGTTTTACCAGTAGCAACTCCACAACTCTGGAGAGAACAAACCGGGCCTTCTCGCTTCCCTCGGGCGGCTATGGGGTGCTGAGCATCAAAACCACGTCCTCCAGCAGTACGAACTATAACGGTCTGATCACTAACACGGCTTATGTGCAGCCGATCAGTCAGACCTTTGATGAGGGATATATCGGCGACGGCGTTGAGATCCTGGCCACAGATGGGGATAAGATCGTGGGAAGCAACCATGCGGTGATGGATGAAGCTTCCGTCTCGGTTTCCTACGGTTATACTACAATCTCCTCGAAGTCTGTCACAGAGCTGGATGACAGCGGTGCGGCAACAGACAACACTGCCACGTCGACCTCAAAGGATCAGAGTATCACCCTGGAAGGTACGGACAGCACATTCCACTATACACTGAAGGTGACAAACGGATCTGAGTCCATGGATGAGCTGACAATACTGGATAACCTCCCGCAGGAGGATGATACCATGACGTTAACGTCGGCTTCCCGGAGGAGCGAATTCACAGTGCTGCTGGCGGACCCTGCAAACTTCACGGTGACGGTTACTCTTTCGGACGGCAGCATTTATACGCTGACAGAGGGACAGCATTACACGATCCAGTATTCGACAAGCGAAAATGTCGGTGAGGATGACCTGGATAGTTCCGCGGCCAGTGCAAGCACCAACACCTGGTATGACTCGATTGCTGATATCCCCGCCGGAGAGACGGTCCGCTCTTTCCGCATCATCTTCCTCTTTGACGATGATGGCGTGGATGGTTATACGGAGGGTGATTATATTCCGACGAACGCCACCGTTTCTGTGAATTTTAACGCGACGATTGACGGCGATACGGTTTCCGCCGGCGAGATCGCATACAACAGCTTTGGCTACAGTTATTCGGCTTCCAGCAGCGATTCAATCTTGTCCGCTTCCCCGCGTAAGGTAGGCGTGCAGGTGCCCACGGCTCCCTCCCTGGTGAAAAAGCTGGTGGAATCTGACGGCAGTACAGCGGCGACGGAGTCAGAGGATATGACATTTACTTTGCTGATTTATGAGGGAGATACTGCTGTGAGCGGCAGCTCAGAAAGCGACCTGATTGCCGCGATGGCTGGAGCCGGCATCACCGAATTTACGAAAGCGACTGTCACGGTCAAAGCCGGAGAAAGCGTATCTGACAGCGTGGAGCTGCTCGATCTGCCTGTATATGAGGTGACGGTAAATCAGGGAAGTTATACCGCTGAGAAGAACGGGGATACATGGGAATGGACGGATGATACGAAATATACGATCGTCGAGATCCCGGACAGCGATTTTGATTTCGCCAGCTGGAACACTACGACAACGTCGGATAAGTATACGTTCACTTATGACAGTTCAACGGATCTGACGCTGACCTGTGCAAATAAAGAGAAAACATGGACATTCAACGTATTAAAAGTGAGCTCCGCTTCGAGTGACACGAAGCTCTCCGGCGCGGTGTTTGCCCTGTACAGCACAAACCAGAGTGATCTGATTTCAGACAGCGATTATGCTGCGTTGGACGGCACTTTGGAGGAACTGCCAGAGAAGAAGCTCGAGATTACCTCCGCAGTGACCGGGACGACAACTACCTGGTATCTCTATCAGATAGAAACAACCGACAGCAGCGGCGCCGCTTCCTGGAGCGGCCTGAAAGACGGTCAGGAGTATTACCTGGTGGAGCTCCAGTCTCCGGATGGCTATAATCTGGACTTTGAACCGGAAGTTGTGTCGCAGGCGAGTGAAGGGCAGACGGCGGTTAGCCTGACAGTGACGAACAGTCCGGGCGTGGAGCTGCCGAAGACCGGCGGGATCGGAATATACCTCTATGTTCTGTTCGGTCTCCTGCTTTGCGAAGGGGCAGCGGTAATGCTGTTCAGACGAAGAAAAATGATATAAGGGATAGGAATTGTTCCGAGGGGCAGCACTGGTTTTACGGCGCTGTCCCTGATTTTATGCGCGGGGGTGTGTAAGGAAGGAAATTGTATTTATTTTAGGTCTTTTCTTTTGTGCCTGAATCATTTATGATGAAAGCAGGTATCATCAGTAAGGACTTTCGATCTTAACATCACGGCGATACCAGGGTCAGGATTTTGTAACTGTGAGAAAACAGGAGGATGAACTTATGGGCGGCTTTTTTGGTGTTGCATCGCAGGAAAATTGTATTTTTGATCTGTTTTTCGGGACAGATTACCACTCGCATCTCGGGACGAGGCGTGCGGGAATGGCGGTTTACGGGGAGAAGGGATTTACCAAATCAATTCACAGCATAGAGGGTTCTCCTTTCCGAACGCGGCTTGAGAAGGAACTGGACGAGCTGGAAGGAAATTTTGGTATTGGATGTATCTCGGATTACGAGGCACAGCCGATTCTGGTGCGCTCGCACCACGGCACATTTGCCATTACTACGATCAGCAAGATTAACAATGCGGACGCGATTGTGGAAGAGATCTTAAAGGGACGGACGCACTTTTTTGAGATGAGCAACGGGGAAATTAACCCGACCGAGCTGGTTGCGGCGCTGATCAACCAGAAGGACAATCTGATCGACGGAATCCGCTATGCGCAGGAGACGGTGGAAGGCTCGCTGTCCATGCTGATTCTGACGCCTAAGGGAATTTACGCAGCCAGAGACAGGATGGGACGTACGCCTGTGGTGCTCGGGAAAAAGGACGGGGCGTATTGTGCCTGTTTTGAAAGTTTTTCCTATCTGAATCTCGGGTATGAGGATGTCCGGGAGCTGGGGCCGGGGGAGGTTGTGGTGTTTGACGCTAACCAGGTCAAAACGCTGGTGGCGCCCGGCGATAAGATGAAGGTCTGCACGTTCCTCTGGGTATATTACGGCTATCCGTCCGCATCGTATGAGGGCGTCAGCGTGGAAAAGATGCGTTATAATTGCGGGACGCTTCTGGCGAGACGGGACAACGTGGAGGTGGACGTGGTTGCCGGCGTGCCTGATTCCGGTACAGCACATGCCATCGGATATGCAAATGAGGCGGGAATCCCGTTTTCCAGACCTTTTATCAAGTATACGCCGACCTGGCCTCGTTCCTTTATGCCGACGATGCAGAACCAGCGGAATCTTATCGCACATATGAAGCTGATTCCGGTGCACGATCTGATCCGCGGACAGCGCCTGCTTCTGATCGACGATTCCATCGTGCGCGGAACGCAGCTGAGGGAGACGACAGAGTTTTTATATGAAAGCGGGGCAAAAGAGGTTCACATCCGCCCGGCCTGCCCGCCGCTGTTATTTGGCTGCAAATATCTGAATTTCTCCCGCTCTACTTCGGAACTGGAACTGATCGGCAGGAAGGTGATCGAGGAGCTTGAGGGCGGCGAGGTGAGCCGTGAGGTGCTGGCGGAATATGCGAATCCGGATTCGCAGAAGTACCAGAATATGGTGGATGCGATCTGCAAAAAGCTGAATTTCACTTCCCTGCGCTATCATCGGCTGGACGATATGCTGGAGTCGGTGGGGATTGAGAAGGATAAGCTCTGCACTTACTGCTGGGATGGAAGAGAATAGTGTTTCTGCTGCTGGTGGAGTATGTATTTTGTGAGGAAAGATATTACCGTCGAAGTGCGATCACGATATGACAGTGACGAACAGAATTGTGATGAAATCGCGATATGGTGAGTGCGAAAGAGTAATCATGAAGCAGGGATTGACGAGACAGGGAGGATAATGCGAAGTATATGCCAGGTACGATTATTTGTTATGGAGATTCCAATACATACGGCTACGACCCGCGTTCTTTCCTTGGCGGGCGATATACAGAGGATAGGCGATGGCCGGAGATGCTGGCTGCCCGCACCGGCTGGAAAGTGATCAATTCCGGGAAAAATGGCCGGTGTACGCCGTATTTTCTTCCGGAGATTGAGTCTGTCTGCAGCAGCCTGGAGCGCTGGAGTGCAGAGGAAGCGCCGGTCTGGCTCTGGATTATGCTTGGGACGAACGATTTGCTCCACAATCCGCAGCTGACGGCGGAGGCTGTGACAGACCGGATGGAGCGGTTCTTGCGAAAACTCGCGGAGCGGGAAGAAATTTCAGATGGAAAAATTCAGCTTCGCCTGATTTCCCCGGTGCACCTGCGCCGCGGCCAGTGGGTGGAGAGCGATGAGCGCTGCAGGGAATCCGAAAAGATGGACGACTGTTACCGGAAGCTCGCCGCGAAGATGGGAATTGCATTTACCTGCGCGGGGGAGTGGGACATTCCGGTCCTCTTTGACGGCGTGCATTTTTCCGAGGAGGGAAATGCCAGGTTCGCGGAGTGCATGATGCGGGAGATGTAAGGGTACTTTGTTCCTGGATAGCAGCGTCCGTTCCATTGGGTGATATATAATCCTGTCTGGAACAGGCCTGCAACTAATAAAGTTAATAGTGGATGGAGGAGGAATGACCTATGAAGATGGCTCATGTGACAATTATGACAGAACATCTGGACGAGTCGGTTGTTTTTTATGAGGAAATCGTCGGTCTGAAAATTGAGCGGGATATGCGGGATGACCCGGCACATCAGATTGTATTTCTGGCGAACGCTCCGGGGGAACCCTGCGTGGAGCTGGTGAGAAATGATGACTCACCCTATACCGGGGGCGGCCTGCTGATTGGATTTGAGGTGGAGGATGCCGCTGCTTACCGTGAGAAACTGATGGGGATGGGAATGGAAGCCGGGGAGATGGTTTCTCCGAATCCGCATGCCCGGTTTTTCTGCGTGAAGGATCCGAATGGGGTGGAAATTCAGTTTGTGCAGGAAGGAATATAATAATATTTTAAATATTGCTGTTCACAAAGATCTGGCGGAAACAGCGGATGAAACTTCGGAGGCAAATGATGTTGGAATTACAGACAGGTCGTCCTGTGTCAAATGACGGGCGGATGAAAAAAGAAATACGGGTATACGACTTGCTGGATTCTTTGCAAATCATATATCAGCGAGTGGATCATGAGGCAGCGATGAATATGGAAGTGTGTGAGGCGATTGATCTGGCTTTGCAAGCGACCATATGTAAAAATCTTTTTCTTTGTAATCGTCAGGAAACGGATTTTTATCTGTTAATGATGCCGGGGACGAAGAAGTTTAAGACGAAAGATTTGTCGAAACAACTGGGAGTCAGCCGGTTGTCATTTGCCCCGGAAAAATATATGAAACAGTTCCTGGATATCACGCCGGGGTCTGTCAGTGTGATGGGGTTGATGAATGACAGCGATAACCGGGTTCAGCTGGTGATCGATGAGGATGTTCTTGCAGGAAAGTACGTCGGCTGTCATCCATGTATCAATACGTCCAGTCTAAAGCTGAAGACGCAGGATCTGGTAGAAGAGATTTTGCCGGCGATGGGACATAGGCCGATTGTGGTGCAGCTGTAGTGTATAAAATAAAGATTCCCCGCATACATTGTTGTAAAAGAGAATGTCTGCGGGGTTTTTTGAAAAGTTATATCGAAGAGAGGGCGATTGAAATCGCACAATATATCATAGACTATAATGCGACAGTGAGGCAAGCGGCGAAAAAATTTGGAATCAGCAAATCGACAGTACATAAGGATTGTTCGGAGAGAATTCAATCCATTAACCCCTCTCTGGCAAAGGAAGTCCGGAAGGTGCTGGATGTGAACAAATCCGAACGGCACATCCGGGGCGGGATGGCGACACGGGAGAAGTATCTGCATCAGAGAGGGTGAGAGGAGTACTTAGAGAAAAGAAGCGGTTTTGAATACGGTTATGAAAGTGTCAGATATCTGCGGCAGGAGTTTGGGTTTGAATGTAGTCCCGCGGCTGCTGTAGTGTAGAAAATAATTTATAATAGTGAAATAAGAAAGGGAATCTTTCCGGCGTATCGTTGGAACGGATTCCTTTTTGTAAATCATCATGTTTTTTTCGCATCATGTTTTTTGAAATTTATAGATTGAAGAGGGCGTTTCTGATTGATATAATAAAAAAATGATGATAACTTGAGATTCCAAGTTGGAATTTCAAGTTTGAGAGAGGTTACGTGAGAACCGGAAATTAGAAATTATCAGGCGCAATATAATACGTCGGCGAAGCTTCGAATTGTCGTGAAGCGGATCGAGCAATAGGATATTGGATCCATTGATTCTAAAATCTTTTAAATTATGAACAGAAGGGGTGAATGAATGAGTAAAAATTTGACAAATTCAAAATTAGATAGACAAAATATTCTTAATAATGAATGCGCTTTGATTGAGATTCAAAATCAAACTGGTATTCAGGGCATTATGTTTGAAAATAAGGTTTATTTTACTAAGACGATGGTGGCAACTTTTTTCGAGGTAGATATAAGAACTGTTGAGAGATATGTTAGCGATAACACTGACGAGCTCTTGTATAATGGGTATGAAATCATTAAAGGAAAACGTCTAAAGGAATTCCTTGATGAAATTGAAAAGTTGGATGTTCCCGACATTAATGTCGGGAACATTAGTAATCGCACACCTCAATTGGCAATTTTTGACTTTCGTGCATTTTTAAATTTAGCCATGTTATTAGTGGAAAGCCAGCCTGCAAAGAGTTTGCGTCAAGTAATATTGGATATAGTGATAGATTTTATAAATCAGAAATCTGGTGGTGGAACAAAATATATTAATCAACGGGATAGTGAATTTTTGGGAGCATTTTTGCAGGAGGAAAATTATAGAAGAGAATTTACGGATGCCTTAAGAGATTATGTTGATATGGGAAATGCCAAGTACGGAATTTATACGGATAAAATATATCAAAGTATATTTCGAGAAAAGGCAAAGGAGTATCGCCAGATTTTAAAGCTGTCTGATAAAGAGAAAGTACGAAACACTTTTTATTCGGAAATACTGACACTAATTGCATCATATGAGTGCGGACTGGCAGATCTGATAAAACAACAGTCCGAATCTCTGGGACATAAATTAAATAACTGGGAAATGACAGATCTATTTAATGCGTTTGAGTCATTGCCGTTATGGAAACCATTGATTGTGCAGGCAAGAACAAAAATGGCTAGTAGAGATATGGCATTAAGAGATGCATTCCATTATCAATTAGAGGAATATATAAAACCGTTGTCAGGAGACGAATACGAGAAATTTTTAGGAACAGCAGGTGATGAACTTGAAAAATTAATGGCAGAGAATCAAGATGTGCTGAAGAGACTGAAGGAGAGTGAATAATGAGAAACTATGTTTACATCACTCCGGAACAGGCAAAAATAACACATGCAAAAACGATTGAATATAGTGGTGGAGGTACACTTGACGAACTTGATTTTGGAAAGCTGGAAAGCGTTTTATATAATATACAGAATGATGATTGGTATCCAACATTTGTAGATAAATTAACACATTTATTTTTCTGTACTTGCCAATTTCATAGCTTTGCCGATGGTAATAAAAGACTGGCAATTACATTGTCAACGCTATTTTTACTTTTGAACGGATATATGTTCATAGCTGCTACATTTTTACAAAGGATGGAGAATATCAGCTTGAATGTGGCTGCAAGTAAAATAGATAAAGAGTTGTTGCATAAAATTATGGAAGCAATAATGAATGAGACATTTGACTCTGATGAGGATTTGAAATTGGAAATTTATAATGCTATAAAAACTGAATTATAAGGGAATTATATGGATGTTTTCGAAAAAGACCTGATTGAGGCGGATCGCGAGATTGTGATATCCAGCCCGGGGGTTACGTTTGAGAAAGTCAGTCGTTTTGCACATATCATAAAACCGCGTATTGAAGCGGGCGTTAAGGTTTCCGTGATAACAACAAATCCAAATGAGATTTTATATGAAAGTGCCGCTTTTGTTTTTTCATTGATTGAGCAAATGCGTGGAATGGGGATTCATGTGATATTTGCAGATGGAGATGCAGAGCATTTTGCGGTGATTGATCAGGAACTGGTCTGGCATGGCGGTATGAATTTATTGGGAAAAGAAGAGGTTTGGGACAACCTGATTCGAACATACGATTTGGGTGCAGCTTCGGAATTGCTTGTTATGGCGTTTGGAAGTGAATGTTAGGAAAGAACAAATTTTTTTATTCCTAATGGGACACCAGCAGATTGTTCGGAGAGAATTCGTTCCATCAACCCTGCCCTTTGCTCGGGTATGTTGTCGGAACCGGCGGCGGACTGGTAGTCGCGAATCTGATGAGCCTGTTTTCCTGATAAGGAAGAGACGAACAGTTTCTGGTACGCCCGAAGAAACAATTTTAAATAGCAAGGCAGACCCGCGGCAAGCGGCAGGTCAGTGCTGGTTGAAGGGCGAGTCGCCCTTCTCCTCAAAAATCTCGATTAAATTTCCGGTGTTGTCCCGGATAAACACTCCGTAGGTCCCGTCTACCTCGGCAACCATTGCAATTTCCACGCCGAGCTTTTCCAGCTCTGCCTTTGCTTTCGGGCCGTCGGAGACGCCGAAAGATATGTGTTTGTTTCCGTGCGTCATCAGATCACGGTTTGGAATCCGGCGATCCTCCGGCAGAGGTGCGGCATCCGGGGCTTCGAAGATTTCCAGAATAAAGCCAACGCCCTGCATATGGGACACCTTGATTCCTGTGCCGGGGATGACGGAGCGGTCAATCACGGTAAAGCCGAAGATGTCAGAGTACCAGTGAATGGTTTCCTCCAGGTCGGCGACGCTGATGGCGAAATGATTGACGCTGTTTATTTTTATGGCCATAGGATGTTCCTCCTGTGTGTTTGGATTTCCAACGTAAATTAAGTAAAAATGCATGCGAAGCTGCATTTTTACATGAGTGGGTTGTGCTGGAGTAAATACCATAAGTATGTCAGTGTTGTAAAAAAACACCCTCGTCGAAATCTAGTGCTGCGACATGTCAGCCATACAAACGGCGGGGGTATTTTTCTTTTCAGCCCTGTATCAGTCAATGCAGGAAACAGAAATCCGGTCTGCTGGAATTTCTCTTTCTGCCAGTTCGTCTGTCGTCTCGCCCAGAACGATGCCGCAGCAAACAGTATGTCCTTCTGGAAGACTCAGTTTTGCAACCAGATCCGGGTTTGTATTCAGAGCGGCAACTGCGCCCCAGATCAGGCAGCTTCCGATACCGAGATCCGTTGCAGCGAGAGCCATGGTTTCCGCCATGATTGCAGCGTTGGAATAGGCGACATTGCCGGCTGCAGGATCGGGGATCGGTGTGGAAATCAGAACCAGGCAGGGAGCTCCGTAGAGCGGATGCCGGGACGGATCGCCAAAGAAATTGCCGGCATTTTTATCCAGCTCATCCAACAAAGCTTTGCTCTTGATCACTGTCATGTGCATGGTCTCATATTTTCCCATGCCGATCGGTGCTGCCTGTCCGGCGAGCAGTACAGTCTGAAGCTCATCGTCGGTTAAAACGCCGGTGTAAGATCTGACAGATTTGCGGGTTTTGATTGTTTTTAATGTCTCCATATGAAAATCCTCCTGTGTCTTATTATTTCTCTTTGCTGTCTATTATAGGAGTGAATCGTGATCAAGGCAAGGAGTTCATGCATTTTTTATTTTTATAGTTTTATATTGTGTATATCGGGCGGATGCCGGAACCCGGATTGCTGTCTATATTTTTTCCTTGTCATGGATGGCGGGAGTGATATATAATGTCTTTGGGTATTTAGACTCTTGTGGGAAATATAAAGCGGGCGTAATGTCAGAGTCTAATACCAGGGGGATTTTTCAGAACGTCATCGCTTATATGATTTCCGATATAGGAGAAAATGATTTTTCGTTAGCTAATATAGAAAAACAGATAAAGGGAGGAAGCGTGAATGAACAGGGAGACAGTGATTGTTCTGGATTTCGGCGGGCAGTACAACCAGCTGGTGGCGCGCCGTGTCCGGGAATGCAATGTATACTGTGAGATTTATTCTTATAAAACCGGGATTGAAAAAATTAAGGAGATGAACCCGAGGGGGATTATCCTTACGGGAGGACCAAACAGTTGCTATGAGGAGGATTCACCCACTTATACAAAAGAACTTTTTGAACTGGGGATTCCGGTGCTTGGTCTTTGCTATGGCGCGCAGCTGATGCAACACATTCTTGGCGGGAAAGTGGAGCGTGCCGAGGTGCGAGAGTATGGTAAAACGGAAGTGTTTGTCGACACAACTTCCGAACTGTTTTCCAACGTTTCTCCCACTACAACCTGCTGGATGAGCCATTTTGATTATATTTCGCAGACGGCGCCGGGATTTCGGGTCACCGCACACACAGCAGACTGCCCGGTTGCTGCGGCGGAGAATGCCAATCTGCAGTTGTATGCGATTCAGTTTCACCCGGAAGTGCTGCACACGAAAGAGGGAACAAAGATGCTGTACAATTTTGTGCGCAGCGTCTGCGGATGTGCCGGAGACTGGAAGATGGATTCCTTTGTGGAACAGTCTGTCCGCGCAATCCGTGAGAAAGTTGGGGACGGAAAAGTGCTTTGTGCGCTCTCCGGCGGTGTGGATTCTTCCGTGGCGGCGGTTCTTCTCTCCAAGGCAGTCGGCGATCAGCTCACCTGTGTATTTGTAGACCAGGGTCTCCTCCGCAAAAATGAAGGCGACGAGGTAGAAGCCGTCTTTGGGCCGGAAGGCAATTATGACCTGAACTTTATCCGTGTAAATGCGCAGGAGAGATTTTATCAGAAACTGGCCGGGGTTTCCGAGCCGGAGGCAAAGCGAAAAATCATCGGGGAAGAGTTTATCCGGGTTTTTGAGGAAGAGGCAAAAAAAATCGGTGCCGTGGATTTCCTGGTGCAGGGTACGATTTATCCGGATGTGGTGGAGAGCGGCCTCGGCGGCGAGTCGGCGGTCATCAAATCACATCACAACGTCGGCGGCCTGCCGGATTATGTAGATTTTAAGGAAATCATCGAGCCGCTGCGTGATCTGTTTAAGGATGAGGTGCGTAAGGCGGGACTTGAACTCGGAATCCCGGAATATCTCGTATACCGCCAGCCTTTCCCGGGACCGGGACTCGGCATCCGTATCATCGGCGAGGTGACGGCAGAAAAAGTGCGCATCGTGCAGGACGCAGACGCGATTTATCGTGAGGAAATCGCAAAGGCAGGGCTTGATCAGGAGATTAACCAGTATTTTGCAGCGCTCACTAATATGCGCTCCGTGGGCGTGATGGGTGATGAGCGGACGTATGATTACGCGGTGGCGCTTCGAGCTGTGAAAACGATAGATTTCATGACGGCGGAGGCGGCGGAGATTCCGTTTGAAGTGCTGAACCGGGTGATGAACCGGATTATTAATGAGGTGAAGGGGGTTAATCGGGTCATGTATGATCTGACCAGTAAGCCGCCTGGGACGATAGAGTTCGAATAGGAGACTTTTTGACCGGGAATCCAGTGTTTATGCGGGTTCCCGGTGTTCTATTTTCTGCCCGTGATGTTACGGTGATGTTAAAAATTCAAATCATTACTCTCATTACCCGTTTTCGGGCGGTTCATTGTCACCCGGGCGCCGCAGTTTGTTGAGGGCATCTGCAAGCTTCTGGTCCTTGTCGGGATAGAGGTGGGAGTAGGTGTCTAATGTGGTCTTTACGGATTCGTGCCCGAGCCGTTCGGAGATTTCCAAAGGGCTGAACCCCATCTCGATCAGCATGCTCGCGTGGCTGTGCCGGAGATCATGCAGGCGTATTTCGTTCAGGCCGGCCTCCTTCGCATACCGTTTGATGTCATGCTCCAGGGCAGATTTTGTGAAGTAAAATATCCTGTCACCAGGCTGTATGCCGTATATGCTGGAAATATATTTCTGAAGGTCATCATAAAGGAAGTCCGGGATAGAGATCTTCCGTATGCTTTTTGGCGTTTTCGGGGTCAGGAACAATTCCTCCCCTTTTACCTTGGCAAAATTCTTGTTTATGTCAAGGCGCTTATCCGGAAGTATATCAGCCGGTGTAAGCGCCAGCAATTCTCCAGACCGCACACCGGTATAAAAGAGGGTGTCAAACGCCAACCGCATGGCAGACTTCTTGATCTGCTTTGCGAAAAGCTCATATTCCTCCTGCGTCCATATGCTCATTTCCCCGGCATGGCTACGGCCGATACTGCCGGCAGCTGCGCACGGGTTGGAAGCCAGACCATAATGTTTAACAGCATAGTTCATGATCGCGGAGAGCTGGTTATGAACGGTTTTTAGATATGTTTGGGAATAGGGCTTCCCGTTCTCGTCCCGGAAAGATATCAGCTCATTCTGCCACTTCCGCACTTTTATGGTGTCGATCTCGCATACCTTCAGACGGGAAAAATACGGGAGCAGCTTGCCATCAATGATGTTCCGCTTATTTTCCATGGTGGTCGGCTTCAGACGGTGTTCCATATCCTCCATATAATTCTCGACAAGGCTTGAAAACAGGATATCACTGGTGTTCTTCTCCTGATCCATGAAGGAACGTTCGTATGCCTTTGCTTCGCGCTGCGTGTCAAAACCTCTTTTGCAGATGTGTTTCCGCTCGCCGGTCCAGTCGGTATAATAGAAGTTGGCATACCACTTGGTTTTCCCGTTTTTTAGAGTGTATTTATATGCTGGCATCCGAATCCTCCAATATAGAGTAAAGTTTTTGTCAGTTGAATAAAAGAAAATAATAGAGAGTACCAA
>JAJQAD010000241.1 GCA_021204005.1 Clostridiales bacterium | reverse complement strand
ATATAACACGGACGATTTCAGACTGTCAGTGAATTATATTGCGTTTTATGATTTACTGGAAAAATCGAACTGTTTTCTGGAGATGATTCTGGAAAACCCGGATAAAGATGCCGGTGACCGCCTGCTTTTCTGGAAGCTGGAGCGACCGATTGCGGACGCCGGGCAATGGGATTTTTTGTGCGTCTGACCGAAAAGTATGGCATGGTACCTTACGAGGCGATGCCGGACACGGCTGTCAGCGCGCGCACGGGAGAACTGATCGGTCTCCTGTCGGATATGCTCCGGATCTGTGCCTGTGAGCTGCTGGAAAACAGGGAAAAAGGATCCGGATGGCTAAAGCAGAGAAAACAGGAGGAATTGTACCGGATTTATCGGCTACTGGTGATCTGTTTCGGAGAGCCGCCGAGGGAGTTTGATGTCCCGCCCGTGTTTGCTGCGAGGGAGCGGCTGACGCTCCGGGAATCTGACGTTGCGGCAATATCTGACACAGGGAAGCGGGTAACGCCGCAGAAATTTGCCCGGCACTATATGCCGGTGGCCTGGAAGGATTATGTGCCGGTGATTAATGTACCCTGCAAGGATCGGCCGTTTTACCGGGAGTACACGGTAAAGTATCAGGGATGTCTGTGGGGTGCAAAAAGCCCGCGCTACCTGAATCTGCCGCTGGAGGTTTTGAAAGGGCTGGTAAGAATTCAGTTGGAAGACGGCATGCCGGTGTGGTTCGGATGTGATTCCCGTATGTTTGCGGACAAAGAGCAGGGGATTTTAACGCCGGAGAATTTTGATTACGCTGCTGCCGGATGTGACAGATGTGCCCTGGACAAGGGAAGGGCGCTCCAATATCATGTTTCCTGCCTGACGCATGCGATGGTATTTCATTCCGTGACGGGACAGGGAGAGCATACCAGATGGCTGGCGGAAAACTCATACGGGGCAAAGGCCGGGCATGAGGGTTATCTCTCAATTTCGGAAACGTGGTTTGACCGGTATGTTTACGAGGCTGTGATTCACAGGAAATATATGAAACAGGCCGGGATAGAGCCGGAAGGGGAGGTTATCACGCTGGAGCCTTGGGACCCCATCGGCGCACTGGCATAGGAATGTGAAATATAAAAATAAAAACGCGCGGGGGAATGATGAAGAGAAAGAAAATCATGCTGATTCTCACAGAGAACTGCAATTTAAGATGTGTATATTGTTATGAACAGGAAAAACAGAAGGCATCCATGGATTTTGCGACGGCGAAGAGAATTCTGGACGAGTCCTTTTCACATATGGAAGGCTATGACGGTATGACGATTGAGCTCCATGGCGGGGAGCCGTTTCTCAATTTCGGACTGATGAAAGAAATTGACGATTACGTGGTGCGGACCTGGCCGCAGTGGCCGGTGCTGTTTCGCACGACGACAAACGGAACCCTGGTGCACGGGGAGGTGCAGGAGTGGCTCCGGGAGCGAAAAGACCGCTACCAGGTGATGTTAAGCCTGGACGGAGATGAGCCGGAGCATGACGCGAACCGCCGGTATGTAAACGGAAAGGGGAGCTTTGCGAATATTGATCTTGATTTTTTCACACAGATGTGGGAATACTGCCCGGTCAGCATGACGGTGAATGAGCGCACATTGCCCAGCCTGGCGAAGGGTACGATCTGGATGCAGGAGAAAGGATTTGACAGCTTAAACGCCTTCCAATGGGCGACAGCCTGGGATCTGGAGAAAAACCGGCCGATTCTTAAGGAGCAGCTGGATATTCTGGAAAAGTATTATTCCACGCATCCCGAGATGCACATGTCTCTGCTGGTAAATTACCAGCTTCCGCAGTTTTTCCGGGAAACTGACGATAGCTATCGCTACTGTATCGATATTGACGATCCCATTGAGTGTTACGACGCGAAGGGGGTCTATGCGCCGTGCCACGGCTTCACCTCGTTTACGATGGGGTCAGAGGAAAAGGCAGCGGAATTTGCAGATAAGAGTATTCGCGATTTTGTGTTCACAGAGGAGAATATCTGCTGCGGCTGCCGTCTGGTTCGCCTCTGCCGGGTCTGTTTTGCGGCCAACCATATGATGACGGGCGATATGCAGAAGCAATCGGAGGAAATCTGTGTTTTCAACCGCATGTGTGTTGAGACGAGTATTCGGATTCAGAGGAACCGGATTGCGGCGAAGATGATATCTGCAAAGGAGAATTCGGGAGAAGCAGAGCAGGAAAACCTGGCAGGATCGAACGGGGAAAGGCTGCTCAAACCGGATAGGGAAAGTCTGACGGAAGCAGACAGAAAAGATCTGGCCGCGGCGGATGCGATAGAAGAATATATGCGGGAACGATGGGGCTGATCGGCATATGAAATACAGGACATTTGGGAAAACAGGGGATCGCGTCTCCGTCCTGGGAATGGGCGGCGGCCGGTTTCCGGAAAAAGAGAGAAACGGAATATCGTATCCGCTGCAGGAAGAAATCGACCGCATGCTGCGGATGGCCTATGAGGGCGGCATCAACTATTTTGACACCGCACCGCTTTATTGCAGCGGAAACTGTGAATCGGCTGTGGGGAAGGCTGTAAAGCCCTTCCGCGATCAGGTGTTTCTGGCCGCGAAGCTGAAAGGGGAGGACGCGAAGGCAGGACGGTATTTTGAGGCGCTTGAAAAGACACTCTCCCATCTCGAAACAGATTATGTGGACTATTATTATTTCTGGGGCATCGGCGAAGGTTTTTTTGACGAATATATTCTGAAGCTGGGCTTTTTAAAGGAGGCGTATCGGGCGAAAGAGCAGGGTCTGATTCGTCATGTTTCTTTTTCCTTTCACGGTGTGCCGGAGGAAATTCGCCACATTATTGATAAGGCGGAGCAGGCGGGGTACCCTTTTGAATCCGTGCTGGTGCAGTATAATTTTCTGGATCGTTCCAATGAGCAGATGCTGACATACGCACATCAGAAGGGGCTTGGCACAGCGGTGATGGGACCCGCGGGCGGCGGGCGGCTTACGATGCCGATGGAATATGAGGAAGACGGCCGGCTTGTTAAGTCGATAAAATCTGTGGACAGCGGTAAACTTACCATGCCTGCAGGGGATCTGAAGCGTGTGCATCCGGAGATTCCGAGCTATGAGCTGGCGTTGCGGTACGTTATCGAGAATACGGATGTGGACTGTACCCTTTCAGGAATGTCCGATGTGGCTATGGTAAAGGAAAACCTGCGGATTCCGGACAGGTGTTATGTGTATGCGGATTATGAGGATGAGAGCTGGAGCAATGAGAGCCGGGAAGGTGTGAACCAGGGCGATGAGGGGCATGAAGATGTGAACCGGAAGCATAGGAACCGTGAGGATGTGCTGCCGGTGCGGGAGACAGAACTGATTCGTCGTTTGCGTGAGTTATATTGTACGGGGTGCAGATACTGTCAGCCGTGCCCGGCCGGGATTCAGATACAGGATATTTTTCAATTTTATATCTGGCATCATGTCTACGGGCTGACTGAACATGCGAAGAACCAGTACCGGGATTACCGGGAAAGGGGACGGGCGACCTGGCGGGAGTGCTTAGACTGCGGTGCCTGTGAAGCGCGGTGCCCGCAGAAGCTGCCCATACGGAAGGAACTCAGACAGGCGGATGCCTGCCTGACAGATGGATGAAATATTTATGCGGAAAGCGGAGGAGATGCAGATGACGGCAGCGGTTATGTCGGACAGTGAATTTGGCAGAGAACTTTGCGCACTTCTTGCCCGGAGCGGGAAGTATACCAGTGTACTCATAATTGAGAAAGACTACCGCAGATGGGGGAGGAATCCGGACGGCATCCCGGTGATCTCCATGGGGAAAGCGATAAAGGCTTACCATGACAGAGAGATTGATGTAATTGTTATTCCCAGCATGGAGGAATCCATGAATGAGGGAATGTATGCAGCGCTCCGGGAAGAGGGGGTGCATCCGGAGGATATCCTGTATGCCCCGGTCAGCCTGCGGGGAAAGGCGGATGCTTCTGTATCGGTCAGTCTGCGGGAAAGTGTGGATACTTCTGTCCCGGTCTGTCAGGAAATAATGGATGATGCTTCTGCCCGGGAATGTATGAACCGGATCACAGTTTACGACGATCGGACAGAACTGGGGACGGTGGAGATTCACGCGGCGGACCACTGCAACCTGAACTGCAAAAACTGTTCCATGTTCTGCGGATTGATTGAGGGAGAGCGGTTTGCGGACTACGAGGAAACCCGCAAGGGCGTTTTGAAACTCAGGGAGTTTTTTGATCATGTCAAGAAGTTCAGAATTATCGGGGGAGAGCCGCTGTTGAATCAGGAGCTGTACCGCTACATTGATCTGACGCGTGAGGTATTTCCCTATACGGATATCCGGCTGATAACCAATGGAATTCTCGTGCCGCAGATGTCGAATCGTCTGAAAAACAGCCTGCGGGAGCATGATGTCACGCTGATCATCACGCAGTATCCGCCGATGGCAGCGGGAATGGATGACCTGCATGCATTTCTGGAGGCGGAAAAAATCCGTCACGAGATCACGGAGCCGGTAAAGCAATTTCAGAAGATCTATGATCTGAGCGGCAGGCAGCTGGCGGAAGCATCCTGGCGCTCCTGCCGCTGGAAAAGAGAATGCGCTACCATGTACGGAAGCAGACTGGCGACCTGTTTTGTGCCGTTTGTGCTTCCCGTTGCGGGAAAGGCTTTCGATTTTCCGGTTGCACAGACGGGCATTATCGATCTGGAGGAAGACGGCCTGACGCGGGGTGAGATACGGAGACGGCTGGATGAACCGTTTTCCCTGTGCCGTTTTTGTACTGCGGACAGCGTGATGGCAGAGTGGGGACTGGCGGATGAATACTCAAAAAATGATATGCGGGATTGGAGTATCTGAAATGTCACGGGAGCAGGAGCTGATCAAAGAGACGATGGCGCGGATTGACGCCATGGAGGAC
>JAJQAD010000075.1 GCA_021204005.1 Clostridiales bacterium | reverse complement strand
AATTTACGTCATCAGACGCACTTCGCAGCAAGTGCGAAGTACTGACCTAAATAGTTACTTTCTGGCAACTTATAATACAGATTATAAAGAATTTATAAAAAAATTGCAACAACTCTGTATCCTGTTTCCCAATGTTTTTCGTATTCTTCTTGAAATGCTGCAATTTTTCATATAGAATAGATAGTATATCTTATCTGTCGGACAGGCAGATATTCCCATATCGCAGAATATGCACTGTCACTACATTGTCCTAAAGTGCAATATTCCCATGGGATAAAAATAATATATGGAGTACGTGATCAAACAGGGCGTACATCACCAGGAGGAGAATATTATGGCACAGAATCCTATTGTCACCATCGAAATGGAAAACGGCGATATCATGAAAGCAGAACTTTATCCCGATCTCGCACCGAACACAGTGAACAATTTTATCTCCCTGATTCAAAAGGGCTTTTATGACGGCGTGATCTTTCACCGCGTCATCGCAGGATTTATGATCCAGGGCGGCGACCCTCAGGGAAGCGGCACCGGCGGTCCCGGCTACTGCATCAAGGGGGAATTCTCGAGCAACGGTTTTGCCAATGACTTAAAGCACACACCGGGCGTGCTCTCCATGGCCCGCACCATGGTAAAGGACTCCGCGGGAAGCCAGTTCTTCATCATGCATCAGAATGCCCCCCACCTGGACGGCGAGTATGCGGCTTTCGGTAAGATTACAGAAGGCATGGATATCGTAGATAAGATCGCAACCTGTAAGACAGACTGGCAGGATAAGCCTCTGAAAAAACAGATGATGAAAAAAGTGACGGTGGAAACTTTCGGCGTGGATTATCCTGAGCCCGAAAAATGCTGACAAGGAAAAAGAAAGCCGTGTGGATGGCAGCATCCACATGGCTTTCTTTTTTCAATTCATTTGATTTATCTCCGTCTCCGCCGCGCCCTCCGCGCGCGCCGCTTATATTTTTTCTCACCAAACAGCCAGAAGACAACCATTCCGATCAGAAAACCTATCACAGCTCCGCAGAGTACATCGGAAGGATAATGCGCTCCCACATAAAGTCTTGACAAAGAAAGCAGTACTGCCAGAATAACGCAGGGAACCCCGATCCATTTTCTGGTGCCCTTATAGATCACAACACAGGCGGCAAAGGCAGCCGAGGCATGTCCGGAAGGGAAAGACGCATCGCGTGTCGTCACCAGACAGGTCAGTCCGCTCACCACCTCCGCCGGCCGCACACGATCCACATATCCTTTCAGGAACAGATTCACCAGACAGAAAGAACCTGCCAGAGACACGAGCGTCAGAACCCCTGTCCTCCTTGTCTTTTCAGGAATCAGGAGCAACACAGCGATCGCAATCCAGATCAGTCCCATATTCCCCAGTTTGGTAAACCGCACAACCCAGGGCGTCAGCTCCGGAATCCTCAGGTAATTCTGTATCAGAAGCAATATCTTTCCGTCTATGTTAGACAACGCATTTAAAATCGCATCCATAGTACGCCCTCTTTTTGTAATTAATCAGAGCCTTGTTCTCAATCAGTACACTCATTTATCTGATTACTAAAACTTAAATATGGCGACGCCGTAGGGCTCCAGCTCATAGGCAAAGGAGAAATCCCTGCCGTCGCACTCCTGCTTCTGCGCGGTATAGACAGACGGCCGCTCTTTGCCGCTCCCGCCAAACCGTTCCTCGGAGCTGTCCAGAATCAGTGTGTATTTTTTCTTTTTCGGCACGCCGACACGGTAATCCGCCCGCTCCATGGGGGAGAAGTTGATGACAAAGAGCAGATTGTTTCTGCCGCTCTTGCCATGGCGCACAAAGCTGAAAATATTGCGGAAGCTGTCATTCGGATTGATCCACTCAAACCCTTCCGGCTGGTCATCCCACTGATACATCGCAGGATATTTCAGGTAGATACGGTTCAGTTCTTTCACAAAATCCTGCACATTCTTATGGAAAGGCTCATCCAACAGTTCCCAGTCCAGTTCCCGCTTTTCGCTCCACTCCCGAAGCTGTGCAAACTCACCGCCCATGAACAGCAGCTTCTTGCCCGGATGCCCCATCATAAAAGCATAGCCGCACATAAGGTTGCGGTATTTGTCAATTCCCAGCCCCGGCATCTTATTCAGCATGGAACACTTCAGATGCACCACCTCGTCATGGGAAAGAACCAGGATATACTTCTCACTGTAATTGTAGGACATGGCAAATGTCATCTTGTTGTGGTTATCTTTTCTAAAATATGGGTCCAGCTTCATATAATCCAGGAAGTCGTGCATCCAGCCCATGTTCCACTTATAGGAGAAATTAAGACCGTCGTCCACCACGCTTCCGGTCACTCTCGGCCACGCCGTCGACTCCTCCGCAATCATGACCACACCGTTGTTCCTGCCGCAGATCAATGTATTCAGATGTTTAAACAGCTCGATGGCCTCCAGGTTCTCATTGCCGCCATACTTGTTGGCAACCCACTGGCCATCCTTTTTCCCGTAGTCCAGATACAGCATGGACGCCACCGCATCTACGCGAAGGCCATCCACATGGAACTGCTCCACCCACATCAGGGCGCTGCCCAGCAGGAAATTCTTTACCTCCGTCTTGCTGTAATCAAAAATCTTGGTGCCCCAGTCCGGATGCTCCCCTTTCCGGGTGTCCGCATACTCATACAGACAGGTACCATCAAACTCAGCCAGTCCGTGCGCATCCCGCGGAAAATGTGCCGGCACCCAGTCAAGGATAACGCCGATCTTTTTCTTATGAAGGTAATTCACCAGGAAAGCAAAATCCTCCGGTGTCCCATACCGGGATGTAGGCGCGTAATAACCGGTCACCTGATACCCCCAGGAGCCATCGAACGGATACTCTGAAATTCCCATCAGTTCCACATGAGTGTAGCCCATCTCTTTCACATACTGCGCCAGCTCCACGGCCATCTCACGGTATGTATAATATCCGCTGTCCTCTGTGTAGCCCTCATGGCGCTTCCAGGAACCCGGATGCACCTCGTAGATATTCATCGGTTTTTCGTAGATATTCTCCGTCTCAGCACGGTTTTTCATCCAGACATCATCAGACCATTTCAGCTTGCTGATATCCGCCACCCGGGATGCCGTGCCCGGCCGCAATTCCGCATAATTTGCATAAGGGTCTGACTTATAAAGCTTCCTCCCGTCTTTTGTCTGGATCAGATACTTGTAATAATCACCCTTCTTCACTTTCGGAACAAAGAGTTCATAGATGCCGCTGGGTTCCAGGCGTTCCATCTCATACATTGTCTCATCCCAGTCGTTGAAGGAGCCAATCACCCACACCTTCTCGGCATTCGGCGCCCACACAGCAAAATCTACGCCACTTGTTTTGCCAACCTTCTGCGGGTGCGCGCCCAGCTTTTTATAGATGTCATAATGAACCCCCGTCCCAAACAGATACATATCATACTCAGTAATGTTCCCCATTGATAACTCCTCCTGTTATATTTTTTTATTCGAAATCCGTCTCTCTCAGAATCAGATAATCATTCTCATTATATTTTTTTGCAAATATTTTTTTGAAACCGCCGGACTCCGCACTCTCAATGGCCTGATCCACGATCTCTTTGACTTCGGTCAGCGTCGTCGGATGCTCAAGCTTCTGAATGTTGTTGATGCGGTTATACATCGCCAGCACACCCATCTCATCAATCACACACTCCATTTCCTTCGCGTATGCTTTTCCGAAATCCACCAGCTCATCGATGGTAAAGACCGGTATCTTTACCTTGCCCGTGAACTTCTTGGTAAAGGAGAAATCCAGATTCATCGCCTTTTTAATGCCGATGCTGTCATCCTCCAGGACAATCACCATTCCCCGGGTATTGCGCTCCATAATCTGGGACATCCGCGCTGCGGTCTGTGCTGTCAGATCACCCGCCTTATCCACAATCAGATACCCGCCTTCCAGCTTAGGTACCAGTGCTGCAAAATCTTTTTTGTTAAGAGAAGCCGCGCTGATCTTTCCGATCTTTGCATTTTCTTTTCCGGTAATCTTCTGGATTGCCTTGATCAGGCTGGCCGCGAGAACAGTCTTCCCGCTGCCCTCCTCTCCCTGGACAATCAGGTTTCCGCGCAGCGATGTGATGGAATTGCCCTTATAATGAGCCACATCCTCCAACACCTGCATAATCTGGTCTCTCATCCCCGGAACCGGAAGGAAATAGGTAAACAGTTCCCGGATATCCGTCTCTGTCAATCCGTTCACCGGCTGTTCCTGCTCCGCTACCTCCTGCTCCACCATATCCGGTTCTTCATCCAGGATATCCTCCGGAACCGCTATATGCGGCAGCTCCGCCTCATCCTCATATCCTGTCTCCGATTCTCCGTTTCCGGTCGCCGCATCTGACTCCGCCGCTTCCCCGGCTGCGTGCACCGCTTCAGTTTCTTCCGGCTGCTCCCCGGCATTTTCGGCCTCCTCCGCCATCATCTGGCTGATCTCCGAAGCCATCTCGTCTGCGATAAGGTCTTCCGGGCTTTCCTCCCCGGCTCTATGCTCGGCTGCTTCCTCTCCCGCAAGAGCTGCTCCTGCTCCGGCCAGCAGATCCTTTACTTTATTCATAACGGTTCCGCCAGATTTACTCCGCGACTTAATCGCCTCCGCCTCTGCGGACATATCCCGTGTCTGATCCGTCACAACTCCGGACGCCGCACCCTGTGCATCCGGAATTCCGGCCGCAGCAGGTACTTCCTGACCGTCTTCTTCCTTAATATCAGCCGGCGAATCCTCTCCTGTATTCAGAGTCCCTTCACTTTGCTGTTCTTCGGGCACATCCGAAGATAACTCTTCCGCTTCCTCATCCGGCTGTGCTTCATTTGTTTCCTCAACCGGCTGGGCTTCATTAGTTTCCTCCACCGGCTGCGCTTCCTGAGTTTCCGCAACCGGCTGCGCTTCCTCAGA
>JAJQAD010000167.1 GCA_021204005.1 Clostridiales bacterium | reverse complement strand
CCAACTGGAACTGACGGTTTCCGATATAATAATAGTAGGTGCGGTTCTGCTGCACCCCGATGACATCCACGCCAAATTTCCGCAGGCTCTCAATATCATTGTAAAGACTTTTTCGTTCCGCCGGGATGTCGTATTTCGCCAGTTCCTCTATAATCTCTGCCATGCTGATGGAATGGGTCTCATCCGTCTGCTCCAGCAGTATTCTCATCAGATACACGATTTTCAGTTTCTGGTTTGCACTCTTTGCCATCAGGATCCCCTTCCCAATTTTTTAATCTCTTCCACCATCACCCCGGCACATCGCTTTGCGCTGGCATAGTTCAAATGGATATATGGCACACCGCCGCTTTTGCAGGCATCACAGACGGTATAGTACCCGCTGTGGTCTGTCTTATTGATCTGCAGGAAAACGATATCCGCGTTCCGGATCGGGTTAACATCGATATGTGACCCGGTCTCCACGATACGGACATCCGGCAACAACTTCAGCAGTTCCCGGTGAAATATCTCAAATCCCCCATACAGGACTACCTTAAGCGATGTCCTCCATGGATACTCCACAGTCTCTGGCTCTTCTACCTCCGCTTCCTCCGGCACTTCCCCGCCATTCTGTTTTTTTGTGAGTTCTGCTTTCAAACGCTCAACCTCCTGCTGAAGCGCGCTGATCTCACGGCGGCAGCTATTAATCTCATGACGGCAGGCCTGGTTTTCTTTTCTGGCCAGTTTCAGGCTGCGTTCCACTTCTTCCCTCGCGGCGGCCTCCTCCCGAATCCTCTCATCAGTTTCCCCAGTCCGTACTGCCGTCTCTTTACTATCCTTTCGGTTCTCCGGTCCCTCTGTCTCTTCCGGATAGTCTCCCACAAAACGGTAATCATCCGCTTCATCTTCCGTAACGCGAAGCAGCGTCGCAACAATCACAGCATAATCACGCGCCCTCCGGTCTGAGCAGCCGCCTTCCTTAAATTTCCGGATCAGACTTTTCCGGATATAAAGCGGCGCGGAAAAAGGCCGATCTGCATATCTGGAGATAAGGGAAGCGACAGGCAAAGCAAAATGAATTTCTTCGATATCCTCCTTTGGCCGATAAGACAGGCAGTCCCCTTCTTTTATCACCGGCAGCCCTAACTTTCCGTTGCTTTCCGTTATCCAGTAATCCCACTCATCCTCATCCTCCAATTCCGGCGTAAGGCTGCTCGGAAGGGGCATCTCAGAAAGAGTCATCATATCTTCCATAATAAATCGCCCGATCCGCATCCTGTAAATATCATCGCCTTCAAGGATCGACCAGAACGCTCCCCTTGCGACATCGGGAATAAACGAATCTGCCGCCGACTCCTCCCATTCCTCAGAATTTTTTTCAGTCAGCCGGTCAGACGTTTCCCAGCATTCCTCCTGCAAAATACCTGCTTCCTCGTCGAAACGTTCCACTTTTCTAAACAGGGCACTTACTTCCGGCGGCATATCGCGCAGCGCCGCCATGTCGTTATCGATGTTCCGTGGAAAATGGCTTCCCGGTCCCGGAAACGCAGACGCAAACTCTGCAATAGAGGGAATGGTCGGCATCGCAGCAGACGGGTCGGCAAACGGAGCAGCCTGTTTGCGTAAGGCAGTCCCCGGTATGCCATCCCTCCGGTTACCCGCTTCCCGCTCCCTTCTTCGCATCACACGGTCAATCTCACGTATCGATTCCTCGTCCATTTCTTTCTGTCTGCGTGAAATTCCGTCCGAAACACTTTTCAATTCGGAATGGATACATGGCAGCCTGCAAAAGAAACGGGCATGCTCCTCCGCAAATTTTCTGTACTCGCTTTCCTCCCGCGAATCCAGAAACAACAGCCGGTTCTCCTTCATATAATCCACCAACGCAGTCAGCTTTTGCATGGATTCATTCGGGGCGGGCGTATAGTTTTTCTTCTTCTTTCCTTTTTTATATCCCCGCCATATACTTTTATCCCCCATGGCCTCCGACAGGAGCCTTGATAGCAGGCATACCGTCGGCACAAGATGCTTTACGGAAACACAGTTGGTCATTACCCGGCCGCACTTTCGGACATAATTTTTCATTTCCTCACCGCTGTATCCGCTGATCCGCAGCATTTCCAGCATCTGTTCATCCGTCGGGATGTTCATATCATAACGCGACAGATTTGCTGCCAGGGCAAAGGCAGTATAGTCCAGGTATGTCTGGAAATTTGCTTCTGTCGGCGACAGGTAGTTAAAATACCCTGACATACGGAAATCACTTCCCGCATTGTAATTCTCTGTCTTCTTCAATAAGTTCAGTTTCAGGAAGTCACAGCATTTCTGTGATACAACGTGGTAATCCCGCATATCAGACAGGGATTCGATCAATTCTTCTCTGGTCACAACAGTACTCCTTTGCAAAAACAACTCTATAAGTATCTCATGAAAATCATTGTAGCACGGCAGATAAAGAAAACATAGCAGAAACTACGTAACCATTATATTTTCTACCTGTCCAACCCCTTAAAAACATGCTATACTACAAACCAAATAATACCGGTTTTCATACTCTGGGGGCTAAGCCGCAAGCAATGACTTCGTCACGCGAACGAATTCGGCGGCTTGTTGGGAGGTTCCCAAACCCTCGAGAACATCACCGTTGGTGATGGGCGGCGCGTTGCTTTTTTATCAAACAATGATTGTTGTCATTATAAATTTGCAATTATTCAGAACCAGGCAAATTTGTGCAAAAAACGGTGTCGGATGCTTGCATTCGTAAACTGGTTTTTGCACAAATTTATCTGGCGAGAACGCGGCAGCGAGGAAATGTACCCGCAGGGCAGACCCGTAGCATTTTCGAGCCTGGTTCTGAATAACTGCTAAAAACAAAAGGAAAATGATATGTCTCATATCCAAAAATCAGAAAAGAAAAAATGGAAAATAATACTCCTCACCATCATCGCAATTCTGGTAGTTTGCGTGATTGGTGTCTTTGCTTATGTCAACGACTACTACCATGCCAAGACTACCGCGTTGGATTCGCTGGAATCCGATGAACTGGTGCAGGTATCTCTACTGGAGGACGGTGCCTATGTATTTGAGCCGGAAGGAGAAATCTCTGCTGCAATCATCTTCTACCCCGGCGGAAAAGTCCAGTATGAATCTTATGCTCCGCTGATGAACGCATGGGCAGAGAATGGCATCCTATGCATCCTGCCGCATATGCCCGGGAATCTGGCTGTGCTTGATGTCAATGCCGCAGATGACTATCGGGATTTATATCCGGAAATCGAGAACTGGTATATGGCGGGCCACTCCCTCGGCGGTTCCATGGCAGCAAGCTATCTGGGAAAACATACCGATGAATATGATGGTCTGATTTTGCTGGCCGCTTACTCCACTGCAGATCTGAGCGATACCGATCTGAAAGTTCTTTCCATGTATGGCAGCAATGACGGAGTTCTGAGCATGGAAAAATATGAGGAAAACAAAAATAACCTGCCGGATGATTTTACAGAAATTATCATTGACGGCGGGTGCCATTCGTACTTCGGATGCTACGGTGCGCAGGATGGCGATGGCACTCCGACGATTTCTCAAGAGGAACAGGTTCAGGAAACAGTGGATGCGACATTGGATTTGCTTCAATAGAAAAATAAAAAATATCCTTTTTCAAAAGAAACTAAAAACCAGACAGGAGACACTACCCTGCTCCTGTCTGGCCAAGATTATTATTCCTCTTCATCTATCATATTTTTCGAAATATCCCTTGTCGTCAAAGGCAAATCGTTTGCTTTTAACTTTCATTGATATTGCAAAAGGCAGCAGAATAAGAAAAACAGCGATGCCTAAAAATATTCCTATACCGCCCAGGATCTGCATCAAAGTGAACGGATGCACAGTCAGCCACTTCACCCCTGCCGTACTCAGTGGAATCATAAGGCACCATGATGTAACGGTTCCCGGTCCGTAGATGGTTTTCTTTCCCTTTTCACGGTAACGCCGGTACATCAGTATCCCGCTTCGGGTATGGTTAATCGTTTCCCCCAGTCCGAAGAAAACCACAAGCGTAACTGCGCTGATTTCTATTTTAAGCGTCGAAAATGTTACTATAACCAATACGATCTCTGCGCCTAAGTTTGTAACCATATTCGTACACTGGTTCTGCGGATATACCATAGGTTCTTTTGAATGAAAACCCGTGTTATTCATGAAATAAAATCCCGCCGGAAATGAGTTCTCTTCAAAAATGTGCATCGGCACTATGATAGCCAGTATGCATACAAGTTTTTGTGATTGCTCCCAGGAGGCCCAGTTCCAGATCAGAGTACATCCCATTACTATTCCCAGAAAATAAACGGCATACAGCCATGTTCGGTCACACCATTTTTTTAACAGGTCCATCATTTTAGTTCTTATCCTCTCCGGTTCCAACCTCTTTCATCAGGCATTTCAATTCATCCATCAGTTTTTCTAACGTTACCTGTTTCATCTCCGCTTTCATTGCATTTACAGCGGCTTCCATGTGCGGATACAGGATTTGATAAAAGTTTTTTCCTACGGGGCAGTCGCTGTCCATTTCGTGAAGCTTGAAAATTTCTTCGACGTCATTGGTTTCCACTGCCTGAAATATATCCCATAATGTGATATCCTTCGGTTCTTTCGCAAGGTGTACTCCGCCATTTTTCCCTGCAGCTGCAACCAGCAGGCCGTTCTCCGACAGGCTGAGAAAAATATTTCTGACAGTGACAGGGTTCGTATCTGTGCTTTTCGCGACGAGCGTACTTGTCACACGTTTTTTTGACGACAAAACTGCAACAAACAGTAAGGAATGTACTGCTAACGGGAACCGTTTGCTGACACGCATATTATCACCTTCTTCCTGAGTCATGGATGTTACCGAAAAAAGTATACCATGTTTTCAGCAGAAAATGCTGAATTGAAAAAGTAAATTCCAGTGCAAGAGTAAATTCCACTTGATTT
>JAJQAD010000148.1 GCA_021204005.1 Clostridiales bacterium | reverse complement strand
GACGATCTCGATGAGCAGACGCACCGGCAGGCCGCGCAGCTCCAGAATGGGCAGGCGGACACTTTCCGGCATAACAACCAGAATATGTCCCGCATCACAGGTGTCATATTCAATTCCCTTTAAAATGGTGAAATTATCAAAGACAGGATCCTGCTTGTTCCTGAGGTAGTAACGGTATGCCTTGTAGGAGTTGTGATCGGTGACCATCATGCCGTCATAGCCAAGTTCTTTCAGACGCTGCACGTATTCTTTTAATGTGATTTTGCCGTCAGGCGAACCTTCTTTTGTGTGACAGTGCATGTCAAAACGCATGATAACTCTCCCCTTCCCAAACTATATCTATTCTACCAGATTTCGAGAAAAAATCCAGTTATAAACGGAAAACTTACAGAGAATTCATACAAATTATACAAAAATGAAACATTTGGGAAAACGGGTTTGCTGTGTCGGATGTGTAAAAAATATGTTTACAACTTATGACCCGCCCTTGACTTTTACGAAAAAACCATGCAGAATGTATTGAGATGAAAAATTCTTTAACGGAGGTGATGTCATGGAGAAATTCGATGTGGTAGCGTTTGGAGAGCTGCTGATTGATTTTACGGAGAACGGTACCAGCAGCCAGGGCAACCCGCTTCTGGAGGCGAATCCGGGGGGAGCGCCTTGCAACGTACTTGCGATGCTTTCCAGATTGGGAAAAAAGACGGCCTTTATCGGAAAAGTCGGGAGGGACTCTTTTGGCCGGTCTCTCCGTGAGGCAGTGAAGAATTGCGGGATCGATGTCTCGAATCTGATGGAGGATGAGAGCGTGCACACGACGCTTGCATTTGTGCATACGCAGCCGGACGGAGACCGGGAGTTCAGTTTCTACCGCAATCCCGGCGCGGATATGATGCTTCGGCGCGGGGAAGTGAACGCGGACCTCATCCGGAATGCGAGGATTTTTCATTTCGGGACGTTGTCATCCACCCATGAACCGGCGCGGGAGGCGACGCGCTATGCGCTTGAGGTGGCACAGGAGAGCGGAGTTCTCATTTCCTTTGATCCGAATCTGCGGGAGCCGCTGTGGGATACCCTGGATGATGCTCGGCGGGAGATTGAATACGGACTTTCTGTCTGTGACATCTTAAAGATTTCGGATAACGAGGTGGAGTTTCTCACGGGAACGACGGACTATTCCGGAGGAGTAGTGATGCTTCGGGAAAAATATGATCTGCCGCTTGTCTTTGTGACTATGGGGAAGGAAGGGAGCAAAGCTTTCTATCGGGGCATGGAGGTGAGTGTCGCGCCGTTTTTACAGGAGCACACGATTGAGACGACCGGCGCCGGAGATACCTTTGCGGCCTGCGCACTGAGTTACATTCTTGACCACGGCATGGAGAATCTGACAGAAGCTGACCTGACGGAGCTGCTGACATTTGCCAACGCGGGCGCTTCTGTGATCACGACCCGGAAAGGAGCGCTGCGGGTGATGCCGACCGAAGAAGAGATTATGTGTCTTATCCATAATCGCGCAGCTGACCTGTAGCAGAGCGGGCCGGTGAATGCCTGATATAGCCTGGGCAGCAAACAATCTTCAACGGTTGGATTTGCAATCCTGCAGTTGGAAAAATTTTACCTGAAATATACAAATCCCTGCGCAGGGATTTTACAGCCGGTATCTACAATAAAGCCATAACGTATCAACCTTGTACATATCAGAGGAGGTTATCGTATGGAATTATTGTGGAATCAATTGACGAAAAAAAATAAACAGACACGGAAACCGTATTTTTTGTTTTTGCTGGTGCATACGCTGTTGTGGCTGCTGCCGCTTGGAATTGCGGCGGCGGTGATCTGCAGCATGCTTGCATTGCCGACGGCGGATATCATCCGTTATACGGCGCTGGTGGCCGGGTATCCCGGATTGGTAGTGGGATTTTTCGGTGGATTGCTTTATCTGATGCGTGATAAGTAAATCATATTATATCAGATACGCAGATTGTAAACCATATCAGAGAATGGTAACGTACAGCAAAAACAGGCGGGGTGTACAGGAATTTATTGTACAGTCCGCCTGTAATCGTTGTGGAAAGATCAGACATGTTTTCTGACATACCGGCAACGTCTTGCATTTTTTACAGGTATCCGTGAGATGGAAAACCGGAGGAAATGAATCAGATTATGAAGTTTATCAGAAAACGGATGCCTTTGTTTTTATTTGCAGTTGTGTGTTCTGCCTTTTTGCTGCTGTCCGGGTGCGGAGATTCCGACAAGATGCAGGAGTACAAAGAGCTTGGAATTTCCCAGATGGAAGCCGGAGATTATGAGAGCGCGGTACAGAGCTTCCAGAAAGCATTGGACCAGTCGGTGGGAACCATCGGCGCGGAGGAACTGGATATCTGTTATTACAGGGCGCTGGCCTTGTATCAATCCGGAGATACCGAGGGGGCGATTGAGGTCTACACAGCCTTGGCGGAATACGATTCAGAAAACTGGGAAATATACTATCTGCGGGGAAGTATTTATCTGCAGGAGGGTCAGAGTGAGGCGGCGCTGGAGGATTATGCGAAGGCATTTTCTCTGAATGATGACGATGTGGAGCTCTGCGTTCATATTTACGAGAACCTGTCGGATGCCGGTCTGTCGGAGAGCGGGCAGGAATATCTGAATCAGGTGTTGAGCGTTACGCCGTCCACAGCGGAAGAGTATTATTTTGTGGGCGATATGTATTTCCTGACCGGAGATTATGAGAATGCGCTGGCTGACCTGAAGCAGGCGGAAGAGCTGGGCTATGATAAAGCATTGCTGCTTCTTGGGTGTATTTACGCGGAAGAGGGAGACAGCGAGAGTGCAGAGACTGCTTTTACTTCCTATATGGAAAAATATCCCGAAGATGCGGAAGCTTTGAGTGGGTTGGGCGAGATAGCGCTGGAGGCAGGCGAGTATGAGGATGCGATTTTCTATCTGGAGTCTGCGCTGGAAGTGGGAGACAGCTCCATCGAACGGGCAATTCTGAAAAATCTGATTATTGCCTATGAATATTCCGGTGATTTTGAGAGCGCCTGCGACATGGCGGCGGAGTTCCTGATGAAATATGAGGATGAAGAAATTTCGCGGGAGTATGAGTTTTTGCAGACCCGTGTGGGGGATGATATAGAGTCCTCCTCTGATGAGGAAAGCGAGGAAGATGAATCGGAATCCGCGGAGGAAGGCGAAGAGGATGTATCCGGATCTGTGGAGGAAAATGTGGCGGATGAATCGGAATCTGCGGCAGAGAGTGGAACGGAGTAACCAGACGATGATGAGAGTGTAGAAGAGGATTTCCTGATCGGGTACGAAGAAGCGGAAGGTTGGACGCTTTGGTTGGTTATATGGACTCCGCGGTGATCTCAGGAATGATATAGTAAGTCAGAATAAAGGTTATTACTGGATATGTATAATACGGAAAAAATAAAAGAGCGTGTGATTTTAGTGGCGGTCAGTGAGCGCGAGGGCGATGATACGGAGCATTCCCTTGCGGAACTGACCGAGCTTGCGCGCACAGCCGGCGCGGAGGTGGCGGGTACCCTGATCCAGAATCTGGACCGGGCGCATCCCGGCACTTATCTCGGCTCCGGGAAAATAGAGGAATTGAAAGACCTGATCTGGGAGTCGGACGCCACCGGAGTGATCTGTGACGATGAGCTGAAGCCAATCCAGATGAAGAATCTGGAGGAGGCGCTCGACACAAAAGTGATGGATCGCACGCTGCTGATTCTGGATATTTTTGCGGGGAGGGTGGCAACCAGTGAGGGGAAGATTCAGGTGGAACTGGCTCAGCTGCGGTACCGCATGACCCGGCTGACCGGATTCGGGCGCTCCATGTCCCGCCTGGGCGGCGGAATCGGTACCAGAGGACCCGGTGAGAAAAAGCTGGAGACAGACCGGAGAGTGATCCGTGACAGAATTTCTCACCTGAAGCAGGAGCTGAAAGACGTGGTCCGCCACCGCGACCTTACGAGGGAACAGCGTATGAAAAATCATACGAAGGTGGCTGCCATCGTGGGCTATACCAATGCGGGGAAATCAACTTTGCTGAATGTATTGACGGACGCGGGCGTATTGGAAGAAGACCAGCTTTTTGCCACTCTGGACCCGACGACCCGGATGCTGGAGCTTACCAATCAACAGCAGATTCTCCTGACTGATACGGTGGGATTTATCCGGAAGCTGCCGCATCATCTGGTGGACGCGTTTCGGAGCACACTGGAGGAGGCGAAGTACGCGGATATTATAGTCCATGTTGTGGATGCCTCCAATCCGCAGTGGGATGAACAGATGCATGTGGTTTATCAGACCCTGCGGGAGCTGGGCGTGACGGACAAGAAGATCGTCACGCTGTTTAACAAGTGTGATCTCCTGGCGGGTGATGAGACCTTTCAGGATTTTCGTGCGGACAGGTCCCTGCGCATCTCTGCCAGGACCGGTGAGGGGCTGGATTCCTTTCGGCAGGTATTGGAAGAGCTGCTGCGGGAGGATAAGGTTCTTTTCCGCCATACGTTTCCCTATGACAAGGCCGGTGAAATCCAGCGCATCCGGAAGTACGGGGAGCTTCTGCAGGAGGAATACCGGGAGGACGGGATTTATGTGGAGGCGTACGTGCCGGTAGATTTGATGTAATAAAGTGCCTCTCTGCGACAGGTCTGCCCTGCGGGTACTTCGCGCGAGCGGTTGTACCTGCGGCAAAAATTGCTGTAAAAGATGTAAAAAGGTCTTGACAAGAAAAAATGAATTTGTTATTATAGTCAAGTCGTCAGCGGTAAGGATGATGGCGAAGGCGGAAGTGTCGGAACTGGCAGACGAGCAAGACTAAGGATCTTGTGGCTTTCGAGTCGTGTGGGTTCAAGTCCCATCTTCCGCACTGGTTTGACACCCGCGATTCAACGAGTGTTGAACGACAACTACATATGCAGGAATGGCGGAATTGGCAGACGCGCACGGTTCAGGTCCGTGTG
>JAJQAD010000244.1 GCA_021204005.1 Clostridiales bacterium | reverse complement strand
CCATCAGGAGGAAGTCATCGAAAAGCTGAAGTCCTTTAACCGGGAAAAATCCATCAAACGCGCGGAGAGCCGGGAAAAGCTTCTGGCAAAAATGGATGTGCTGGAGAAGCCGGAGGAAGAAAAATCCCAGATGAAAATATCCCTGGCGCCGTCTGTCGTGAGCGGCAATGATGTGCTGACGGTGGAAGGGCTTTCCAAATCCTATGGGGAAAAAATTCTGTTTGAGCGTATCTCCTTTGATATCAAACGGGGCGAGCGCGTGGCGCTGATCGGACAGAACGGTACCGGAAAGACGACGATTTTAAAGATTCTGAATCAGATCGTTGACGCGGATGCCGGGGCGTTCCGGCTCGGTTCCAATGTGGAAATCGGATACTACGACCAGGAGCAGCAGGAGCTCCACATGGAAAAGACGCTGATCGAGGAGATTGCCGATGATTATCCGACGCTGAATCACACAAAGATCCGCAATGTGCTGGCGGCGTTTCTTTTCACGGAGGATGATGTCTTTAAGCGGGTCAGCGATCTGAGCGGCGGGGAGCGAGGGCGGCTTTCCCTGGCGAAGCTGATGCTGTCCGGGGCTAATTTTCTGATTCTGGATGAGCCGACCAACCACCTGGATATCGCTTCCAAGGAGATTCTGGAGACGGCGCTGAACCATTACGAGGGCACGGTGCTTTTTGTTTCCCACGACCGCTATTTTATCAACAAGACAGCGACGCGGATCCTGAATCTGACCGGGCAGAACCTGATCAATTATATCGGAAACTATGATTATTATCTGGAAAAGCGCGAGGCTGCAGAGCGTGCCTTCCTTTCTGAACATGCCGGGGGAGCCGCAGAGCGGATTTTGCCGGACTTATCCGATGCAGAGCAATCGGGGAAAATGGACTGGAAAGCAAAAAAGGAGGAGCAGGCCAGACTGCGGAAGCGGAAAAATCAGATCAGACGGGTGGAGGAGGAAATTGCCGGGCTGGAGGAGCGTCTGGCGCAGATTGACGCCGATTTTGTGAAGCCGGAGATTGCGACAAATTCCGTCCGTCTGGGAGAACTGCACCGGGAGCAGACGGAACTCTCGGAAAAGCTGGAGAACCTGTACGCAGAGTGGGAGGAACTGGCGGAGGAAGTGTAATGAATGGCGGCAGTGATTGTGTTGACCCGTTATAAGTGCTGCTTTTTTTCGGGAAATTAACGAATGGATGCCGGCTGTTTGTTTACTTTTGACACGGAATTGACAAAAATTTGACAAAATGGTTTGTGAATATTATAATGTTTTTATTATAAAGTTACAATATTGTTTCTATTGTAATAAAACAACGCAGGAGGAACAGGAAAGTGGCGAAAAAAATTTCACAGGCTGTGATTCGGCGGCTTCCGCGGTATTATCGGTATCTGAGGGATTTGCTTGACGAGGGGATTGAACGGATTTCGTCGAATGAACTGAGTGCAAGGATGAAAGTGACAGCGTCGCAGATCAGACAGGATCTGAATAATTTCGGAGGGTTTGGTCAGCAGGGATATGGATATAATGTACAATATCTGTATGATGAGATCGGGAAAATCCTGGGTCTGGACGGTCATCATAACATTATCGTGATCGGTGCCGGCAATATGGGGCAGGCGCTGGCAAACTATGTTAATTTTGAAAAGCGCGGCTTTATTATGATCGGATTGTTTGACGTAAATCCGGATCTGATTGGAAAAACCATTCGCGGGATTCCGATCCGGCATATGGATGAACTCACAGATTTTATGAAAGATCATGAGGCGGATATCGCTGTTCTCACGCTTCCCAAGGATCAGGCGGAAAAAGCGGCGGAGCAGATTGTGAATCTCGGTATCCATGCAATCTGGAATTTTGCGCATCTCGACCTGAATCTGCCGAAGGATGTCGTGGTGGAGAATGTTCACCTGTCGGACAGCCTGATGCAGCTTTCCTACAATATTGTGGAGACCAGAAGACGGCAGGTTTAAGCGGGAATAGTATTGTGAAAAACAGTCAGATATAGTATCACATAATCGCAGGAAGGCTTATCATGAAATATATTTTAAATTGTGCACAGATGCAGCAGTGTGACGCGAATACGATGGAGGTTTTTCATGTGCCGTCGGCGGTTCTCATGGAGCGGGCAGCTTTGGCAGCGGTCGATGAGATTGTGAAAGAGTATCCCGACCCGGCCTCCAGGATTCTCCTGGTATGCGGGACGGGAAATAACGGAGGGGACGGCCTTGCCATGGCGCGTCTCCTTTTTCTGAGAGGATACGCCGTGCAGATCTTTTTCCCGGGGAATGAGGGAAAGTGCAGCGTGGAGGCGGCGCGTCAGCTCTCGATTGTCCGCGCATATGGGATCGCATTCACCACGCAGTTCCCGGAGGAGGAATTTGATGTGGTGGTGGATGCGCTGTTTGGAATCGGCCTGTCCCGGGAGATCGGCGGCATCTATCGGGATGTTGTCGCCTGGATGAATGAAAAGCGGGGGTGGAAAGTTGCCGTGGATATCGCGTCCGGCGTCTCCGCTGATGACGGAAGAATTATGGGAATCACCTTTCGCGCGGATTTTACAGCGACGTTTGGCTTTGCAAAGATCGGCCAGCTTTTGTATCCGGGAGCATCGATGACCGGGAAACTGGCGGTTGAGGACATCGGAATTGATGAAAAGAGTCTTTTGGGCGAAGCGCCTGCAGTGCGCAGGCCGGAGGAGTCAGATCTCTCTCTTCTGCCGAAGCGCAGTGATGATTCCAACAAGGGAAGTTACGGAAAAGTGCTGATTTATGCCGGTTCCCGCAATATGGCAGGGGCAGCTGCATTTTCGGCGAGGGCAGCCTGCCGGACGGGGGCGGGTCTGGTTAAAGTGGCGACGGATGAGGCGAATCGGGAGATCGTGCAGTCGCTTGTGCCGGAGGCTATTTTGTCGACCTATGATACCGGGACAGATATGCATACTTTTGTGAAAGAACAGATCGGCTGGGCGGATGCCGTGGTGCTGGGACCGGGAATCGGGCGTACTGCTCAGGCGGAGCAGATGGTACAGAGCGTCCTTTTGGAGGCGCGGGTTCCCTGCCTGCTGGACGCGGATGCGTTAAATATTCTGTCGGAGCATCCGGAGTGGTTTGGTCAGGCCCGGGCGGAACTGATTCTCACGCCGCATCTGGGCGAGATGTCGCGGTTGTGCCGGAAGCCGGTCGCAGAGATGAAAGGCAGTTTGCTGGAGACTGCAGGGACATATGCGGACCGCTGTGGAGCGACGGTTGTGCTGAAGGATGCCCGGACCGTGATTGCGTGCCGTGACGGCCGTTTTTTTGTCAATACGACGGGAAACCACGGGATGGCGACGGCCGGTTCCGGCGATGTCCTCACCGGAATCATCGGTGCCTTGCTCGGGCAGGCTGTTTCACCGGATGAGGCGGCTTCTCTGGGGGTGATGATTCACGGTATGGCGGGCGATGCGGCTGCCCGGAGGGTGGGCCGGACATCGCTGACCGCTTCCGATCTGATTGAGGGGATCTGCGAAGTGTTTCCTTAGAAACTGTGAAAATTAATTCTTTATCAGTTTCCAGGCACAGGGGAAGAAAAAGTAAGGAACTGTTACAGGTCCTAAGTTTAGAAAGAAGGATTTATCTGTTATGAAAAAACACAGCAGAATCTGCGCGGAGATCAATCTGAATCATTTTGAACATAATCTCGACGAAATCAGGCGTCTGATTTCTCCGGGGACTAAGGTATGTGCCGTGATCAAAACCGACGGTTACGGGCATGGCGCGGTTATGCTTGCACATAGGATGGAAACGCGTGAGGAGATCTGGGGGTATGCGGTCGCTACCGTGGAGGAGGCGGTTATCCTGCGTGAGGAGGGAACGAAAAAACCGATTCTGATTCTCGGCTATGTCTTTGACGAGGATGTGGATACGCTGGTCGACCTGGATATCCGCCCGACGGTGTTTTCCTATGCGGCGGCGGAGACGCTCTCCGCAGCTGCGGCCGGGAAGAACCGCAGTGTGAAGGTTCACATCAAGCTGGACTCCGGCATGGGGAGAATCGGTTTTCCCTGCACAGAAGAATCAGCGGATGTGATAGCACAGATCGCTGCACTGCCGCATATTAAGATAGAGGGGATTTTTTCTCATTTTGCCAGGGCAGATGAGATCGACAAAAGCTATGCGAAGCTGCAGGCGGAGCGATTTTCCTTTGTGGTTGATTGTCTGGAAAAACGCGGGATACAGATACCGATCCGTCATATTTCCAACAGCGCGGGGATTATTGATCTCCCGCAGTATAATCTGGATATGGTGCGGGCGGGCATTATTCTCTACGGGCTCTGGCCCTCCGATGAAGTGTTAAAAGAGAGGATTGATCTTCGGCCGGTTCTGACGTTAAAGAGTCATGTGGTTCATGTAAAGACCATGGAGGATGGGGAGACCATCGGCTACGGCGGCACTTATCAGGTCCGGGGCAGGCAGCGGATTGCCACAATCCCTGTCGGATATGGGGACGGTTACCCGCGCGCCCTGTCAAACCGGGGATATGTGCTGATTCACGGGGAAAAGGCGCCGATCTGCGGCCGGGTCTGTATGGACCAGTTTATGGCGGATGTTACGGATATTCCCGGTGTGAAACCGGGTGACGAGGTGGTTCTGATCGGAAAAGAAGGCGGACGGGAGATTACCATGGAAGAAATCGGAGATATAGCCGGACGCTTTAACTATGAGTTTGCCTGTGATATCGGGAGACGGGTTCCGAGGATCTACTATGAAAGCGTTGTTAATAGACTGTCAGGCGGGGGTGCATGCACACCCGAATGACAGGATATTAGACTTTCATATTATTATAAAGACCTCTGGTGTGAATACACTCTGAAATAGTGGGGACAATACATAATATATTAAAAATTGAAACCGGGAGTGTATGATATGTTGATTCGAAGAGGAGATGTCTATTACGCGGATCTGCGGCCTGTCGTCGGGTCGGAACAGGGCGGCGTCCGTCCTGTTCTCATTAT
>JAJQAD010000085.1 GCA_021204005.1 Clostridiales bacterium | reverse complement strand
TCATCGGAGTTATGATGGTGGTAGTCACGGTCAGTGTGATGCGGTCATGACCGTATGAACTAAGAACAGAACCGGAGGCAGGGGGGTGACCTGATTTTCAATGAGCCGCCTGACCTGATTTTAAATTGTTGCGGGCAACATACATCAAAGGAGAATATTAGATGAAGATCGCGGTTGTATTTCCCGGAATTGGTTATCATGTAGATAAACCTTTGCTTTATTACAGTAAAAAGATAGCCGTCTCTCATGGCTATGAGATTAAGGATGTCCCATATGGGAATTTCCCGCCCAGTGTCAAGGGCAATAAAGAAAAAATGAATGCCTGTTTTACCGTTGCGCTGGAGCAATGCGAGGATATTCTGTGTGATGTGGATTTTTCACAATATACGGACATCCTGTTTCTGTCAAAAAGTATCGGGACAGCGATTGCCTCCGCCTACGGGCAGAAGCATGGTCTTAAGACAAAGAATGTTTATTTTACGCCGGTGGGAGAATCTTTTCAGTTTATGGATCAGCCAGGTATCGTGTTCCATGGCACTGCGGATGGGTGGGTAGACACGGAAACCGTAATTACGGAGTGCAAAGCCCGAAATTTACCGCTCCATATAATAGAAAATGCAAACCATTCCCTTGAGGTGGGTGACTGGGCACAGGATATTAGAAATCTGGAGAATATAATGCTATCCGTTGAGAAGTACTTAGCAATGGAAGGGGAACCGACATGTTTTTCATGATAGGTATCCATGACGGGCAGAAACAATTTGATTTTTCACAGACTGTGATTTGCAATGCCTGCGGGGCATATGGCAGATATGAAGTATTTATGACATATACGGTGCTGGCGCTCTTTTTTATCCCGTGTTTCCGGTGGAATAAAAGATACTATGTCCGCACAAGTTGCTGTGGAATGCTTTATGAGCTTGATCAGGAGATCGGGAAGCGTATTGCAAGAGGAGAACGCCTGGAAATCACACCAGCGAATTTAAGACCGGCAGGAAGAAGCAGACAGTATTACGGACAGACGGGATCCCGTTACAGGCGGTGCAGTTACTGCGGTTTTGAGACGACGGAGGATTTCGAGTATTGTCCGAAATGCGGAAGACGGTTCCATATGTAAACAGCAGAGACGGAGGGTGAAGATGCATATCAAAATTTTAGTAGATGATATTACAAAATTAAAAGTGGACGCCATCGTGAACGCTGCGAAGAATTCCCTGCTCGGCGGGGGCGGAGTGGACGGAGCGATCCACCGGGCGGCCGGATCGGCTTTGCTGGCAGAGTGCCGGACTTTAAACGGCTGTGAAACCGGCGATGCAAAGATTACGATGGGTTATCGGCTCCTGGCAAAATATGTGATTCATACCGTCGGTCCGGTCTGGAACGGCGGGAATCAAAATGAACCGGAACTTTTGGCAAATTGTTACCGCAGCTGCCTCCGCGTCGCAAAAGAAAAGCGGTTGAATTCCATTGCTTTTCCGGCTATATCCACAGGAATATATGGCTATCCGAAAGACCAGGCTGCAGAGGTTGCTGTGAGAACGATCCTCGAAGAAACGAAAGATGCCGGAGAGGATTTTGAAGTGTTACTGGTTGCATTTGATGCTGAGGCTGAACAGCTATATAATCAGGTGATTCAGAGAGTCGCCATGGGATAGACAGATATGTGCGGTGTATTTTATATTGATCAGGACTCCGTATTGGAAGTCCGAAAGCTTGTAACAGAAGTGGATCAGAGAATCCTGGCGATGGATTTTTCGGGGGATATCCATCCGACAGCCCCGGCACCGGTGATTACCGGCGGCAGGAAAGGGCTGAAGCTGTCCTGCCAGCGGTGGGGTTACCCGGGATACCAGAAATCCGGTGTCATCTTCAATGCGCGGGCAGAATCCGTGCAGGAGAAAAAGCTGTTTCAGAGCGGAATCCGATATCACCGTGCGGTGATTCCGGCAAAGCATTTTTATGAATGGAATGCGCTGAAAGAGAAAAATTTATTCAGCCGCGTAGATGGAAAGGTTTTGTATCTGGCCGGATTTTTTGACCTGATGGAGAATGAAGAACGGTTTGTGATATTGACGACAAGCGCAAATGAATCCATGTCCGTGGTGCATGACCGGATGCCGTTGGTGTTGGAAGAGTCACAGATCACGGATTGGATTTTAGATTACAGCAGCACAGAGAAGTTGCTGTGTCAGATGCCGGGAAATTTGAAGCGGCAGACCGATTTTGAACAGATGACACTGTTTGCGTATTAAATTATTTTTTGCAAGGGTGAGATGGAAATGAAGTTATTGGTTGTTGTTGATATGCAGAAAGATTTTGTGGATGGAGCACTCGGAACGGCGGAGGCCGTGTCGATTGTCCCGAAAGTGCGAGACAAAATTTTGAAATGCAGAGCAGAAGGCTGGACGGTCGTATTTACCCGTGATACCCATACAGAGGACTATCTGGAAACGCAGGAAGGGAAGAATCTGCCAGTGGTTCACTGCGTAAAAGGAACGCCGGGTTGGGAGATTGTACCGGAGCTTCCGGTGGAAGACAGCAGGATATTTGATAAAGTGACATTTGGCTCGATGGAACTTGCACAGTATGCGGCCGGACTTTCGAATCTGGAGGCAATCCAGCTCATTGGTCTTTGTACAGATATCTGTGTTATCTCGAATGCGTTGCTGCTTAAAGCGGCGCTCCCGGAGGTTCCGATCAGTGTGGACGAAGAATGCTGTGCGGGTGTCACGCCGGAAAGCCATAAGAACGCTCTTGCAGCAATGGAGGCGTGCCAGATTAAAATTGAAAATGCTGGGAGTATTTTATGAAGCCAAAGTCAGAAATAAGTCTGCAACTGTATCAGAAGCTATTGGACAGAGGATACCAGGAAAGATTCTGTGATCTGGTTACGCAGAACCTGAACACGGACTTCACGGCACAGAGAATGATATTTTATCTTTCCCATTACAGTGAACTTCCGGAGGGAGAAATTGTGGATGAAATGTTGGCGATTTTGAGTGACCGGAATCAGATTATGCAGAAAAAGCAACTGGAACACAGTAATGCGGTATATAATGAGTATTTAAACAGCAGGAAAAGGTTTGAAGAATCCGAAAGCGGGGAAATGTAACATGAGCAAGATACAACAGATGGGAAACGGAACAGTTCATTCTATTATTTTCAGTCCGACTGGCGGGACAAAAAATGTAGTAGATATATTAATGGAAAATATTTCCGGCAGTGCAATGGTGAATGAAATTGATCTTTGCGATCCGGAAACATGCTATGAGGATGCAGTGTTTGGCAGTGACGATCTGGCTTTGATTGCCATACCATCTTATGGCGGCCATGTACCCAAAATCGCGTTAGACCGGATTGATCAGATAGACGGTGCAGGTGCGAGGGCAGTTCTTGTATGTGTTTACGGGAACCGCGCCTATGATAACACTTTGGCAGAGTTGCAGGATTCTGCCCAGAAAGCAGGGTTCCGACCTATAGCAGCCGTGGCAGCCATTGCAGAACACTCTATTGCAAGACAGGTAGCGGCGGGGAGACCGGATGCATCGGATGCTGCAGTTTTGCGGGATATGGCGGATAAAATTATGGAAAAGATTTCCGCGGGCAATGAAAACATGCCCGGTGTCCCCGGCAAGGTGAAAGAAAAACAGGGCATGAGCATGGGGATGGCTCCGGGCATTTCCGGCGATTGCGTGAAATGCGGACTTTGCGCACGAAAATGTCCGGTTGAAGCCATTGATGCTGATACCTTAAAATCAGACAGTAAGAAGTGCATCAGCTGTATGCGCTGTATTTCCCTGTGTCCGCAGAATGCCAGGAAGCTCAATAAGGTGATCACATCTCTTGGCGGCGTTGCGTTAGGTACGCTTTGCAAAAAGCGGAGAGAATGTGAACTCTTCCTATAATGAATAAGGGAAGAATGCAGAGGGTCAAGTATTATGGATCATCTTCGCTGTGTTGTGGAGCGAATTACATATCAGAATGAGACGAACGGTTTTTCCGTGATCAAGTGCCGTGCAAAGGGATACAATGATCTTGTCACTGTAGTCGGCAACATGCCGGATGTTCATGTCGGCTCCGCCCTGACCATGGAGGGGCAGTGGCGTGTTGACCGGAAGTTCGGCAGGCAGTTTTCTGCAGAAAAATGGGAGGAGACCCTCCCTGCGACGACATACGGGATTGAGAAATATCTCGGGAGCGGCCTGATCAAAGGCGTCGGCCCGAAGTTTGCCAAACGTATCGTGCAGAAGTTTGGCAAGGACACACTGGAGGTCATTGAGACAGATCCGGACAGCCTGATCCAGGTGGAAGGGATCGGAAAAAAGAGGGTGGAGCGGATCAAGAAAGGCTGGCAGGAACAGCGGGAGATTAAAAATATCATGCTTTTTCTGCAGAGCAATGATGTCAGCACCGCCCATGCCGCGCGGATCTATAAAACATACGGAAATGACAGTATTAAAATTGTGGAGGAAAATCCTTACCGTCTGGCGGATGATATCTGGGGGATCGGGTTTAAGACTGCCGATCAGATCGCGGCGAAGATGGGAATTGAAAAGGACCGTTTCATCCGTCTGCGGAGCGGGATTCTTTATACGCTCAATAAGCTGTCAGAAAGTGGCCACTGTTATGCTGTCCGGGAACAGCTGATCGGAACGGCGGCAAAACTGTTGGATGTGGATGAGCCGGAACTCGAGATGACGTTGGATGAAATGATGCGGACTTCTGATGTGATTATAGACAAGGTGAGCTCAGTAGCAGAAGAGAGCAATGAGGTCCAGGAGGATGCCATCTACCTCCCGCCTTTTTATTTTTCGGAAACCGGATGTGCAAAGCGTCTTCTGAAATTACTGGCATCGGAGCGCAACACGAAGCTCGATACAGATAAAGTCATGGAGCGTGTGGCGCAACATTCAAAGATCATTTATGATGAGGTACAGCTTGAGGCGATCCGTCAGGCGGTATCTTCCAAAGTGATGGCGCTGACCGGCGGACCCGGCACCGGAAAGACAACGACTACGCTCGGAATTATTTCCGCATACCGGATGGCGGGATGCAGGATTCTACTG
>JAJQAD010000152.1 GCA_021204005.1 Clostridiales bacterium | reverse complement strand
AAACTAAAATCCACTATTGAATGCAAAAGTAGAATTTACTTTTTCATTTTTCGATGTGAAAAAACAAGTAAATCAAGGTTGCGAAAATGTGATTTCCACGATATGATATTGCATGTGAACAGGAATTAAGTTGGGAGGCGCTATATGTATCGGAAAGCAATGGAAAAGCTGGCGGCATGGAAAGAAAGCAGGTTTCGCAAACCACTGATTCTCACGGGTGCGAGGCAGGTAGGCAAGACCTGGCTGATGAAAGAATTCGGACGACTTTATTTTGAGGATGTATGTTATATCAATTTTGAGAATCCCGGAAGTGTTGCTGATATTTTTGAGGGGACGATTGTTCCGTCGAGAATTCTGGAATTGCTGGGAGCATACCATGGTCATAAAATTAATCCCGGGAAAACACTCCTTATTTTTGATGAGGTACAGGAAGTTCCGCGGGCACTTACTGCGCTAAAGTATTTCCAGGAAGAGGCACCGGTGTATGCGATCTGCTCTGCAGGGTCTCTTTTGGGTGTTACGCTTCCTGCCGGGACATCATTTCCCGTCGGCAAGGTTGATTTTATTTCGGTAGAGCCAATGTCGTTCGAGGAATTTCTGCTTGCGAATGGGGAGAAGGAATTGCTATCCTGGACAAAGGCACATTATCGTGAAGAGATGCCGGCCGTTTTTTCGGAAAAATATGTCGATTACCTGAAAAAATATTTTATCCTCGGCGGGATGCCGACTGCGGGGAGTGCGGGGGTGGAGACTAAAGATTTTTACTTAGTATCATAGGAAAAGCGGAAACTTTTGTTTTCCTATGAAAATGATTTTTCAAAACACGCACCGGAGAATGTGGTGCCGAAAATCCATCATATCTGGAATTCCATTCCGTCTCAGCTTGCGAAGGAAAACAAAAAGTTCGTGTACGGACTTGCCAGAGAAGGTGCGCGGGCAAGGGAATATGAAGATGCCCTGTTATGGTTGAAAGACAGCGGGTTAATTCGGAAAACAGGCAGAGTATCCGGCGGCAGGATCCCATTGAAAGCATATGAGGATCTGAAGGCATTTAAGATTTATTATCTGGATGTCGGGTTACTTCGGGTTTCATGTGAAATTGAGCCCGACATTATCCTGGATGAGCAGGCCGTATTTAAAGAATTTATGGGATCGCTTACAGAGCAGTTTGTACTTCAGGAGCTGCGGACGGCGCAGATTGCGCCGGGCATTTATTACTGGAGTAAGAACGCGAGATCAGAGGTGGATTTTATTTTTCAGTATCACAACAACATTATTCCTGTGGAGGCAAAGGCGGGACTTTCCGTTCATGCGCAGAGCCTGCGGGTGTTCTGTAAAAAATATGAACCGAAGCTTGCGATACGGACCTCTCTTCGCAGCTACCGCACGGATGGCGGATTGATCAATTTGCCGTTGTATATGCTCTGGAATTGCAAGACCGTGCTGGATGAGGAAGCTCTGAGTCAAGGTATTCGATGAAATGTTGAAAACGTCAGGAACCAATCTTCAGCTGGATGTGAAGGCTGGCAGGGGCGGGGCTATGATGAATGCTGAATAAGGAGGAGAAAAATGTCGGAGATGAAATACGCAAAAATCCCTTATGTGGAAAAACCTGTTTCCAGGATTCTGTTTGGTACGGCTGCGCCGCCGTATATTCTTGGACAGGAGGGAGACGCGCTGCTGGATGCGGTGATATCTATGGGGGTTAATGCCTTTGATCTGGCGCGCAATTATATGGGAGCGGAGATGTCCATTGGAAACTGGATGGAAAAGAGGGGAAACCGGGATGATCTTGTTCTTTTATCAAAGTGTGCGCACCCCTCTTCTTCCGGGAAAAAACGGGTGACGGAGGAGGATATCCGGAAGGATTTCCGGGAGAGTTCGGAGTATCTCCACACGGGTTATATTGATATCTATCTGCTGCACCGCGACGATCCGGATGTGGATCCCGGTGTGCCGGTGGAGATTTTTAATGCGATGCACGCGGAGGGGAAAATCGGTGCTTTTGGCGGCTCCAACTGGAAGCATCAGCGGGTGGAGCAGGCCAATGAGTATGCTTACAAGCATAACTTGATCCCGTTTACGGTATCCAGTCCGAATTTCGGCCTGGCGGAGCAGGTGGCAGATCCCTGGGGCGGCGGCTGCGAGACGATTTCCGGGCCATCCAACCGGGAGACCAGGGAGTGGTATCAGAAAAATAAGATCCCGGTCATCGCTTATTCGAGCCTGGGCCGTGGCTTGTTTTCCGGGAGGGTAAAAGGAGATGAGCCGGAGAAAGCCGCGGAGGTTCTGGATGAGGTGGCTATGAAAGGCTATGCCTGTGAGGCGAATTTCGAAAGGCTTCGCCGGTGTGAACAGATGGTGAAACAGAAAGGCTGTACGGTGCCTCAGGTTGCCATGGCATGGATTTATCAACAGCCGGTGCAGACCTTTGCCGTTGTGAGCACTTCAAAACCGGAGCGGATGCAGGAGAATGTGGATGCCCTGAGTGTAAAACTGACGCCGGAGGAGCTGGCGTGGCTGGATCTGCAGAAGTGAAGAACTTAAATGGATTGACATACAGAAAAAACCCGAGCAAAATAAAGTCTGACTTTATTTTGCTCGGGTTTTGCATAGGGTGATATCGCGCGGGAATGCTGTAGACAGAATTGTTTCCCGCTTTTTGGACCGAGATATTGTCGTATTGCAACATTTTCTTGGTTGACTTAATGAAAACGCAATAATATAATACCAGTATCGGATATATGCATAACAAAAAGCTTTTTATCTCTGCAACAGAATTTTTACAATGGGGTGAAGAAAGTCAGAAATTAAAAGAGAGGCGTGTGCTGTTATGAAACGTTTTGCAATGGAAAAGCTGAAAGAATGGAAAGCAGATCCGGAGAGACTGCCATTGATTATACGCGGAGCGCGCCAGGTCGGAAAGACCTGGCTTATGCAGGAATTTGGAAAAACCGCTTTTGAAAAATGTGCTTATATAAACTTTGACCGGAATAAGCGGATGCAGCAGCTTTTTTCAGGTGATTTTAACATAGACCGGCTCTTGCAGGGGCTGGCCATTGAGAGCGATGTGGAAATTGAGCCTGAGAATACCCTGATCATTCTGGATGAGATTCAGGAGGTGCCTGCTGCTTTGCAGTCGCTAAAGTATTTTGCGGAGGACGACCGCTGTGTTTATTATATTCTGGCTGCGGGTTCGCTTCTGGGTATTGCCATGCATGAGGGGACATCTTTTCCGGTTGGAAAGGTAGATAGTCTGGAGTTGTTTCCTCTGTCATTTTCTGAGTTTTTGTGTGCGACAGGAAACGAGGCGCTTTGTAAGCTTTTAATACAGCAGGATTTTGAGATGATTGCCAATTTCAGGGATCGCTATATTGATTTGCTTAAAAATTATTATTATGTGGGCGGTATGCCTGCAGCAGTCAATGCTTATGTCAAAGATGGAAATCTGAAAAATGTGCGCAGAGTACATCAGAGGCTGATCTCTGCGTATGAGCAGGATTTTTCCAAACATGCACCAAAGGAAGTCGTTCCGAGAATTCAGATGGTGTGGGACGGCATACCGTCCCAGCTGGCAAAAGAAAATAAAAAGTTTATTTACAGTGTATTGCGGGAAGGTGCCCGTGCAAAAGATTTTGAGCTTGCGATTCAGTGGCTGCGGGACTGCGGCCTCTGTTATAAGGTAGGGCGGGTAAAAAAGGGCGCTATGCCGCTGAAAGCCTATCAGGATTTCCCGGCATTTAAACTTTATCTGGTGGATGTCGGCCTTTTGGCGGCTATGGCAGATCTGGATGCGAAGACACTCCTGAAAGGAAATGATATTTTTACGGAATTTAAGGGAGCCTTGACAGAGCAGTATGTCTGCCAGCAGATTCTTTCAGAATTGGATACGATGCCATATTACTGGTCCGCGGAAGCATCCTCCGGCGAGGTGGATTTTGTTCTCCAGCATGAGGGAAGTATTATTCCTGTAGAGGTGAAAGCGGAGGAAAACCTGAATTCCAAGAGTTTGAAAAGTTTTGTGACTTCTTATCATCTATCGTATGGCGTGCGGACTTCCATGTCTGATTTTCGTAAGCAGGAGAAGTTAGTCAATGTACCGCTGTATGCGATATCGACATTGTGGGGAGTCTGCAGCGATTAAAGATTTCCAATATTTTGTTTTCACATGTTATTATTATGAGTATATATGATTTTCGAAATATAAAAATTTAACGGGAGGATTGAGGTTATGATTGACACGAATGAATTAAAAAAATACCCGGTGGCAGTACTGGGCGGCGGAGCCGTGGGCAAGACAGTTGCGGCGGACTGCAAGCTTGGCGGCAATGAGGTGCGTCTCTTTGACATGGAGCCGTTTGCAACTTCTACACTGGCTGGCCTGGAGAAGACCGGCATCACGCTGACGGGCAACCCGAAGAATAAATACGGATTTAAGCGTCTGGGAACGGCGCATTTTGATCTGATTACGACAGACATTGCGGCGTGTGTAAAAGGCTGCAAGCTGCTGATTGTGGCGGTGCCGTCCATCGCGCATGATTCGTTTTTTGAGCAGCTGATTCCCTGCCTGGAGGACGGCATGATCGTGCACATCATTCCGGACAATTTCGGCACGTTAAAGCTGCGCAAGAAGATGCGCGAGATGGGGTGCACGAAGAAAATCATTGTTGGCGGCTGGTCCAGCGCGCCTTACGGGACGAGAGTGGAGACCGAGGGAGGCGTTATGACCTCGGAGTGCTGGCTGGTGTACCGCGCGATCACACTCCGCGGTGCGGCGCTTCCGAGTATCGACCAGGAGGAGTTTCTGGAGAGCTCAAAGGCTTTGGGATGTTTTGACTCAATTACCCAGGGGGATGGTTATACCTCCGGAAACACGGTGATGGATATCGGCTTTTCCAATGTCAATCCTGTGCTGCACTGCCCGGGCACGCTGTTGGGCGTCGGCGTCATGGAGAACTGGGGACGGATTTTCGGCGGCAATGATAAGTACACTTATTCCATCTACAGCCATGCATACTGCGAGTCCATCGCAGAGGTACAGTACGCGTTTTACCAGGAGGAGGTAAAGCTGGCGGAGGCGATGGGTGTCGGTATTCAGTATTTCCCGAAGAAGAATTTCCTCTCCCGGACAAGTATCCTGGGACCGGAGTACATGGGAGACGAGTGCATCGTTCCCTTTGACGATCAGTGGCCGACCGGTTATGGCACAGGTCCGTTCACGATACAGAACCGCTACATCACGGAGGATGTGCCCGTGGGCTGCCATATCTATCATGAGCTCGGGAAAAAATACGGAATCGCGACGCCGGTGATCGACAGTATGATCACACTGGGGTCTGTGATGACCGGACATGACTTCTATGCGGAAGGGCTGACGCTGGACGACATCGGGATCGGAGGTCTGGATAAGGAGCAGTTGCTGGCTTATCTGAATGAGGGAACGCTGTAAAACGAAATTAAGGAGGACGCTATGGCCTGGCAGGGAAGGCTTGAGACAAAAGAAGATTTGGACGGGGTTTACGAGACCCCGGCGCGCTACACGGCAGGATTTGCCATCGGCATCATTGCAATCGAACTGATCTACCCGAAGATGCCGGGCAATGTGGCGAACGCTACCACTTACCCTTTTCCGGTTTTGTACCGGAAAGTTACCTTTGATGTGGAGCGGCTCTTTGCCGGTGATGCGGGACTAAAAGACGAGATTCTGACAGCAGCCAGAGAGCTGGAAAACGAGGGTGTCCGTGCCATCATCGGAGCCTGCGGTTATTTTGCGTATTTTCAGCGCGAGGTGGCGGAAGCGGTGGACGTGCCGGTGTTCCTGTCAAGCCTTTGCCAGCTTCCCCTGATCAAGACTGCGGTTTCAGCAAAGAAAAAAATCGCGGTTTTTGCGGCCAGCGGAGAGAATATCAGCGATACGGTGCTGGGACAGGTCGGTACGGATATGGAGCGGCTGATTGTCGTGGATATCGGCGGGCTCCCGGAGTTTTATCCGATTCGCTACGGCGAGACTGCGCTGGACAATGGAGCGCTGAAAAAGGCGCTCTGTGATGTCGCGGCGGATTTGCTGAAGCGGGAACCGGAGGTGGGGGCGATCCTTTTAGAGTGCAGCGACCTGCCGCCCTATGCGAAAGCAATTCAGACGGTCACCGGACTGCCGGTGTTTGATTTCAATACCATGATTGATATGGTGTATCATGCCGTGGTGCAGAAGACATACTATGGGTATTTGTAGGGATTTTCTTTGGTGCGGATTTTTGCAGGCTGGTGATTTGTAATAAGAAAGAGGAGATTTATGCCAGGTTTATCACAGAGAACAGAAATTTTTACGGACTCCGTCATCCGCCGGATGACGCGGGTCTCTAACCGATATGGGGCGGTGAATCTGTCCCAGGGATTTCCGGATTTTGATCCGCCGAAGGAACTGACGGATGCGCTGACGGCAGTGGCGCCGCGCGGTCCTCATCAGTACGCCCTGACCTGGGGCGCACAGAATTTCCGGGAGGCTCTTGCGAAAAAGCAGGAGCATTTTTCCGGTATGCGGGTAAACCCGGATGAGGAGATCGTCGTGACCTGCGGGAGTACGGAAGCCATGATGGCCGCGATGATGTCGGTCTGCGATCCGGGTGATAAAGTGGTGGTCTTTTCCCCGTTTTATGAGAATTACGGGGCGGATGCGATTTTGAGCGGAGCGGAGCCAATCTATGTGCCGCTTGTGCCGCCGGATTTCGGCTTTGACGCGGATGTGCTGGAGGCTGCGATCCGGCAGCTGGGCGTAAAGGCGCTGATCCTCTGCAATCCCTCCAATCCCTGCGGAAAAGTGTTCACGCGAGAGGAACTGGCGACGATTGCGGAGCTGGCAATCCGGTATGATATCTTTGTCATCACGGACGAGGTATATGAGCATATTGTATACAAGCCATACGAACATATTTACATGGCCACACTGCCGGGGATGCGGGAGCGGACAATTATCTGCAGCTCCCTGTCCAAGACCTATTCCATCACCGGGTGGCGGCTCGGCTATGTGATGGCTGTCCCGGAGGTGATCGACCGGGTGAAAAAAGTCCATGATTTTCTGACGGTCGGCGCAGCGGCTCCCCTGATGGAGGCGGCGGTGACGGCGCTGCAGTTTGGCGACGCTTATTATGAATGGCTGCAGCAGAAGTACACCCATATGAAAGACCTGTTTGTCGGCGGTCTGAAAGAGCGCGGGATTGCCTGCACGGAGCCGCAGGGTGCCTATTATGTGCTGGTGGATATCAGTGAATTTGGCTATGCCGACGACGAAGAATTCTGTATCGATCTGGCGCGTGAGGTGGGCGTCGGAGCAGTGCCCGATTCCAGCTTTTTTAAGGAGGATGTCAATCATCTGATCCGTTTTCACTTTGCCAAGCAGGATGAGACTTTAAAAGAAGCGCTCCGGCGGCTGGAAGAGATAGAGAAGCTGAAGCGGTAAGTGAATAAATTTCTAAACAGTTTTCTGATTAATCAATTTAACAATCAGTTCCTGCTGAGAGGACACGCCGGTTTTATGAAATATATTTGAAATATGCTTATACGTGGTTGTAATGGCGATGTAGAGTGCGGAACTGATATTCTGCGCGTTCATGCCCTGGCACAGAAGATCGGCGATTTCCGTTTCCCGGGTGGTGAGGTGATATTCCTGCCAGGGCGTCTGCACGACATGTTCTTTTGTATCCATTCCCTGATAAAAGAAATTGCGGTGTATATTATTTAAAATGGGCAGTGCCAGGCTCAACCGGTCTTTCTCTGTTTTTGAAAACGGCACATTTCGTGTGCGGTCTAAAGAAACGACGACGCGATAGATACCCAGAAGGTCAAAGAAACAGAATCCCCAGCTGTATTTTAATCCCAGGACATCAATGTAACCCTGTTTGAACTCAGAAGGAGGAAGCTGGGACCAGTCTATAATATTGGAAAAATTATAGCCGGAGCTTTCCTTTTTGTTCATATAGAGATCATAATTCGGGGTAATATCTCCGATGATATTTAAGTAATAATCGAGATAAGTGCTGATCAGGTTGTCATTGAAATTGACAGAGTAATAGCCGGATACTTTTTGATTGGCATTCAGGAAGAATACGATGGCTTTGTCATAAGCGCAGACTTTTTGCAGCAGATCCAGAAGTTTTACAGAAAAACTTCTGGGCGTGTGTGCCTGGCTGCATTCCAGAACCAGATTGTAGGCGTCAATATAGCAGGAAGGGTCTACACTGTCGAGTTTTGGAAATGCGTAAGGTATCGTGTTTTTATCTTTATTCTCATCGCTATTCAGTTTTTCCATTATCCCCATCAACCTTTGTATATACTTAAAATTCAGTATCCTAATTATAGTACACATTTTTAACAGAAAAAATGGTAAAAATTCAGTATTTTTGTGAAGTTTGCGCAAGAATACTGAATTTCCAGTATTCTGACAAAAATTAAATGATGATAAAATACAAAAAACGAAGCTTATTAAAAATTTCAAAACGGAGGAGGTTTTACAATGGAAGTTGAGAAACAGAACATTAAGATGTCAACTGCTTCAAAATCAAGAAAGAGTCTGGCTGTTCTTCAGAAGATGAAGGACAATGGGGAAAAGATTGTGCAGATGTGTCCTGCAGAACTGGGTCCGGTCTTTGGCCTGGCTGCTGAGATGGTGGGATGTGATATCTTACGTACCCCTTCCCTGCTGAGTCTGCGGGGCGGCAATTCTCTGGAAGAGGAACTGACATGCAGTTCGCTGACGATTAAGAAGTACCGCGAGTACACCAAAGTGATCCACATTAATTATTACATGCCTACCGCCTGCTATGCAGACAAGTCGCTGGCAGTCAGATGGGGAGCAAACTGGGTATTTTACGGAGCTGATTCCATGCTCCCGATGGGTATTACCAATGATATGTTAAAATTCATGTCGGATAACTATGTACCTACCTACGGGCATATCGGTGCTATCTCCGGATGGCAGACCAATGCGACCGGTTATAAGAGAGTGGGTAAGACTGCGGAAGATGCATTTCGGATTTTCAAATGGGGTTATGAGTACCAGGAGAACGGCATGGGCGGCATGACAATTGAGCTTACTCCGATGGAAGTTTCCCAGGCAATTGCGGAAAAACTGAGAGTTCCTGTTGTATCCATCGCCGGCGGCGCGCCTTGCGACGGTTCAGAGATGGTGGATATGGATACCTTTGGTATGATGCCCAAACCGGCATCCCATTCCGTTACCTATGCGGAATTACTTCCGTTCCTCTGCGAAGCATACATGGGATGGCTTACCGATGTTAAGACAGGAGAGTATCCGAAGGATAATCACGGCTATCACATGGATCCGGAGGAGCTGGAGAAGTTTAAAGATATGATGGAGAAATTTTAAATAGGGGGGATATACTTTTATGGCAATCAATTCAAATAGCAAATTGAGAGATGTTATTGCGGACGAGCGGGCCGTAGCGATTATCGATGAATATGTTCCCGGTTTCATGGATCAGGCAGCAGCAATGGGACCCTGCATGGGGATGAAGTTCAGCATGCTGATCAAATTTCCGCAGGCGGGGATTGCGCCAGATGCGCAGAAGCAGTTAGTGGAAAAATTGGATGCACTCGATGCATAAAGAGTGAGGTGGAAAGGCGCAGCGGTATGTCTGCGTCTTTTCATTTCTATTACAGTGAAAGAAGAGGAGGAATAAAATAATGAGTGGGCGTATGACAGGAAAAACGGCTGTTGTAACTGGAGCGGGATCCGGAATGGGGAAAGCAATCGCGCTGGATTTCTTAAAGGAAGGGGCAAAGGTTGTTGGATTTGATATCATACCAACCAGGCTGGAAGAGCTGAAGCAGGAGGCTTCGAATATCGGTCTGGGAGAAAATGTTGTGACGATGACCGGGGACATCAGGAATCAGGAGGATTGCGAAGGCGCTGTTAAATTGTGTGTGGATACGTTCGGCAGTATGAATGTGCTGTCTCATAATGCAGGGGTCAGTGACAGTATGTATCTGGCTGCGGATATCCCGGATGAAGAATGGGATCGGGTTATTGGGATTAATCTGACGGGCTCCATGAAGATTACCAGGGCGGCTTTGAAGTATTTTAAGGCGAAGGCGGATGAAAACGATGGGGAGTATCAGGCGTCGATTGTCATGATCACATCCAATGCAGCTTTTGAGTCGGCCACGGGAGGTCCGTCTTATTCTGCCTCGAAAGCAGGCGCAAATGCATTGATGAAAGCGATTGCGTTTGAGTATTATCGGTATGGGATTCGCTGCAATTCCATCTGCCCGGGCCCCGTGCTTACTAATATTTCAACCGGCACAGATGATTTTGATAAGGAGGGCTCGAAAGTCCATCTGCAGACAGGATACAATGCCTCTTCGTGGCAGTGGACAGGCGGTATTATAGGGATGCCTGAGGAGATTTCTCCGTTGGCGGTTTATCTGGCCAGCGACGAATCCAAATTTATGAATGGGAATTCCTGTGTGATAGACAGCGGCGTTTGCCTGTCACGATGATAATTTCCAGATAAGATATAATGAGCGCAAGCGAGAAGAATGCACTGGTGCATTCGGCGAGCGGCGAAATGTGATCTTGAATCACAGATTCATGATATAAGGAAGAAAAGAATCCGGTTCCCCGAGAGGAATCGGATTCTTCTTGCAGTTGGATGTTTTTTTGTCCCTTTATCAGAAGCACAGCCATCCGCCATTAACCGGAAGAATCTGTCCGTTTACGTAGCTTGCCTCGTCACTTATGAGGAACAGGGCTGCTTCCGCTACCTCTGAGGCGTTCCCCAGACGGGTCATTGCGGGTGTGTACAGTCCTGTTTTGGAAGAGCCGAATTCATCCGCTGTCGGCATATTGAAAAAGATGTCGGTAATCACACCGCCCGGCGCGATCGCATTGACGCGAATGCCATCCGCCTGATACATAAAAGCCGTGTGCTTCGTGACGGCTTCCACCGCAGCCTTGGAGGAGCAGTATACTACACCTGCACATGCGTGCTGTGCTCCGATGGAGGTGATGTTGAGGATATTCCCCCCTGCCTTTCTCCTCATCACATTCCTGTGTAAGTAGCTGTTTTACGGCTGCCCGCATGCTGTACAGTACGCCAAAGGTATTGAGATTATAAATTTTTTCCAGATATTCATCTTTAAAATCGCCTACCGCAGTCGTGTCATCCATGATTCCGGCATTGTTTACCAGGCTGTCCAGCCGCCCATATTTTTCGACAGCCGTGGCAATCATTTTCTCGCATACGTCTTTCTGGGAGCAATCTCCGACGATTGCCTCGATGCTGCCCGGGCAATCAGCTGCCTCCTGACAGAGTTCAAGCAGGACATCCTCTCTTCTGGCAACTGCCAGAACCTTTGCACCTTCTCTGGCAAAGGTTAAAGCCATCTCCCGCCCCATACCGGCGGAAGCCCCAGTCACAACAACAACTTTGTTTTCCAAACGCATAGCAAACCCTCCTTGTTATTTTCTTCACAATATAAAGATATTTTACCGGAAAAACAGAATACATGGGAATACTGAAAGTTCCGTAATTTACTATGAAAGTGTTCTCGATAGACTGTCAGACATGGGTGCTTGCACACCTGAATGACAGGATATCAGAGAACCTGACCGGTATGAGTATGTAGGCCGATAGGCCGGAATACGATAATGCTCTCCCTTAATGAGCATGCAATGCGAATTTAGTGAGAGCTTATGCAAAGCTATACTGGAAGCGATTGCGAGAGTGCAGAGCACGGAGCAATCGACTTTCATGTTTGATATGGATGACGGGGATGTACAAGTGAAAAATACTTGAGATTCAGTATTTGTCGTGTAGGAAGAGATGTTATATTATAAGTATAAGTGTATGATAATATATGGGGGAATACAGACGTGGATTCGAAAGAAAAAGTATGGCGTGATTTTGTTGAACACTATGAGATTGAAGTCCCACAGGATGCGGTGGAGAGAGAGGAACAGTTTATTGCGACAGACATCAGACACCGAATGCAGTATGACGCGATGTCCGGAGGCGGTCTCCATCTGAATCCGCGCGGAGAAATCGCTCAGCAGCAGGAGGAAATCCATAAGGCGGCCGTTTTTGAAGTGAAATCAGATCTGGTTATGAAAGAAATACTTCGCAATCAGCAGTTTACTGTGACGAGAGAAGAACTGGAAGCAGAAGCGGCGGAACTTGCCAGAAGGCAGAATTCCAGCTTAGAGATGATCCGCAATTTCTTTGGGGAAGACCTGGCGTTGCTGGAGCGGGATGTAAAGGAGCGCAAAGCGGTCGACTGGGTCTGCGCACATGCAGACTCCTGATGATCCGGATGCTGAATGAAGCGATAGTATATGATTTGCAGGTATTTCAGGAGGCAGGTGCGGCGACACCTGCCTCTGTGGTTAATATCGTGGAGGCAGCGGAAACAGCGCTCTCAAGAGCCGTGACGCTTACTTTCAGCGGATCAATGATGCCGGCCTCATACAGATCAGAGTACTCGCCGGTGAAAATATTATAACCCATAGAAGGCTTATATTTTTTCAGGGTTCCTATGATTTCGCTGTCATCCAGACCGGCGTTGCGCAGAATCTGTCTGGCAGGCATTTCCAGGGCATACATGAGTATCTGCATACCGGTTTTTATATCTCCCTCCTGTGTTTCGGAAAGGTTTCTCAGAGCGGGGAGTACACCGAGGTAAGCGTTGCCGCCGCCGGGAACAATTCCGGATTCCAGAGCGACTTTTGCCGCGACGACGGCGTCCTCCGCGCGGAAACGGAGCTCCTTTATCTCGGCTTCCGTGGTGCCGCCGATGTCTATTTTTGCGACGCCGGAAACAAATTTTGCAAGGCGCTCCTGATATCGCTCGCGGTTAAATTCATACTCTGTATGATCTACAAGATAGCGCAGCTCGCGGATTCGGTCTTCCACTGCAGCAGGATCTCCGCCTGCTCCGGTGATTACGGTCTGCTGTTTGGTTACTTTCACATATTCCGCTGTTCCGAGCATTTCAAGTGTGCATTTTCGCACATCCATACCCATTTCTTTCGTAATAAATGTGCCGCCGGTCTGGATGGCCATATCTTCCATGCGCCATTGGCGCCCTTCCCCATAAAGCGGCGCGGTAACACCGACGATATCCATATCCCCTTCCTGCCTGTTTTTCCGGATCAGACCTAAAGCGTCGCCCTCTATGCCGTCGCAGATGATCAGACAGCCTCTTCCGGTTTCCGCGACCTGAATCAGTATGGGAATCAGATCCCGGGAATTTTCAAATTTGGTATCGGTAATCAGGATATATGGATGATGTAACTCTGCCACGCTCTGCAACTCGTCTGTAGCCATAAAGGGAGAGAGAAAGCCTTTTTCAAAAACGATACCCTCGAGGATATCCATGCTGCTTTCCGATCTTCCGGAGTCGTCAATCTGTATGATACCTTCCGGGCCGACGGTATGGAGCGCTTTGCCGATCATCTCTCCTATCTGAGTGTCCTGACAGGACAGGGATGCCACCATAGAGATATCTTTTTCGGTCTGGATCGGTTTTGCCATACGCGTCAATTCAGACACGGCCAGGTCACAGGCGGCATGCAGACCTTTTCGGAGCAGGAGCGGATGAGCTCCGACGGCAAGATTCAGATATCCTTTTTGCAGTATAGTCTGAATAAGAAGGACGGTGGTGCTGGTACCGTCGCCGGCTTCGTCGTTGGTTCTGGAAGCCGCCTCGCGCATCAGTTCTACTCCCATGTTTTCTACCGGATCGGGGAGAAGAATGGATTTTAAGATGGTTACGCCGTCGTTGATTATCATGGTGGGAGCATTTTCCACCGGAGCATCCGAATATTTTGCATCGCGGATGTTGGCTTTCTGGTACATCAGTACATTCCGTCCTTTGGGACCCAGCGTAGGGATGACTGCATTTGCTGCTTTGCTGCATCCGTCCATCATTTTTTTTGATGATATCCATGTGATTCAGAATGATTCTTGCCATAATTCCTCCGCTTCGTCTGGTTGAAAGTATAAAAATGAGTTTCTCGTTGACACTTAATCATATCATCTGTTGATAAAGGCATAAATACGGAAAATTATGTATTTTGAAGGATGGTTTTGTCTGGAGAAAAATGAAGAAAAAGAGAACAAAACAGAATACTGAATTTTGTGAATTGTAAAAAAAGTGCCGCTTTTTTATGATATCTATATTGGAATAGGTAATTGCGAAACTATTGAAAACTGCATCATTAGCAGTTTGGCAATTACCTGTCTATATTGGAAGAGAAGGAGGAGTTTACTATGGAAATCAAGACAGATATCGAGATCGCGCAGGCCTGTGAGATGAAAAAAATCACGGAGATTGCCGCGGTGGCGGGGGTAGAAGAAAAGTATCTGGAACAGTACGGCAATTACAAGGTCAAAGTGGATTATGCATTGCTGAAAGACAAAAAGGATCAGCCAGATGGGAAACTGGTGCTGGTGACTGCCATCAATCCGACCCCGGCGGGCGAGGGCAAGACGACCACCACGGTCGGACTGGCTGATGGTCTGAGAAAGATCGGAAAAAATGCGATTATGGCACTGCGGGAACCTTCCCTGGGACCGGTCTTTGGCGTGAAAGGCGGCGCTGCTGGCGGCGGCTACGCGCAGGTGGTGCCGATGGAGGATATCAACCTGCATTTTACCGGTGATTTTCACGCGATCGGTGCGGCGAATAACCTGCTGGCGGCGATGCTGGACAATCATATCCAGCAGGGGAACGCCCTGGGGATTGATCCGAGAAAGATTACCTGGCGGCGGGCAGTGGATATGAATGACCGCCAGCTGCGGAACATTGTGGACGGCCTTGGAGGAAAGCCCAACGGGACGCCGAGGGAGGACGGTTTCGATATTACGGTTGCCTCTGAGGTGATGGCAGTGCTCTGCCTGGCCAGCGACATCAAAGACTTAAAGGAGCGGTTGGCGCGGATCATCGTCGCCTATACCTATGACGACAAGCCGGTTACCGCGGGTGATTTAAAGGCACAGGGAGCCATGGCAGCGCTCTTAAAAGATGCGTTGAAGCCGAATCTGGTGCAGAGCCTGGAGGGAACGCCTGCCTTTATCCATGGCGGACCGTTTGCGAATATCGCGCACGGATGCAATTCCGTGACAGCCACCAGGATGGCGATGAAGCTGGGTGATTACGCGATCACAGAGGCGGGATTTGGCGCTGATCTGGGTGCGGAAAAGTTCCTGGATATCAAGTGCCGCATGGCGGGACTGAAACCGTCCGCTGTCGTGGTTGTGGCGACGGTGCGAGCGCTGAAACATCACGGCGGTGTGGCAAAAGCGGATTTAAACGAGGAAAACCTCGAGGCTCTTGCGGCAGGTCTGCCGAATCTGCTGCGACATGTGGAGAATGTGACACAGGTATACAAACTGCCGTGCGTTGTGGCGATCAATGCGTTCCCCACTGATACGGAAGCAGAACTGAAGCTGGTGGAGGAGAAGTGCAGGGAACTTGGTGTCAATGTCGCTCTGTCCGAAGTGTGGGCAAAAGGCGGCGAGGGCGGAAAAACTCTGGCGGAAGAGGTCGTAAGACTTTGCGAGCAGCCTAATGATTTCCAATTCGCTTATGATGAGGACGCCGGTATCATGGAGAAGCTGAACGCCATCGCGACAAAGATTTACCATGCAGACGGGGTTACGCTGGTTGGCAGCGCGGTAAAACAGTTAAAGCAGCTGGAAAGCCTGGGATTCGGGAATCTGCCGATCTGCATGGCCAAGACACAGTACAGCTTTTCTGACGACGCGAAAAAGCTGGGGGCGCCGGAAGGGTTTACCATTGCGGTACGCAATCTGAAGGTGTCCGCGGGAGCCGGATTTATCGTGGCGCTGACCGGCGATATCATGACCATGCCGGGATTGCCGAAGGTGCCCGCAGCTGAGCGGATTGATGTGGATGAGGACGGCGTAATTTCAGGCCTGTTTTGAGGGTGAGACACGCAATCCGCAGAAAATGCTACGATTCACAGCCTTTACCTCACATGCGCAAAAACAGCCGTTTCCGAAAGAGCGGCATTGACAAGCGCCGCTCAGGATGTGTATAGTAGTAAAGAGTCTGTAAAAGACCGGAAGCCTGCAGAAATGCAAAAGCAACATTTTATTGACAGAGTAGGGTCAGCGCGTTAAGTGCCGGAGAATGGGAGGTTGTCTCCGGACGAAACACGGGAGTGTGCGGTGCTGCCCCGCATCCGCTGCCGCATAAGGTGCGTATTCCCTTTTGTGGCACCAGACACGAAAGGAGATTACGATGAAAAACACAAGACAGATGGCATTGGACGCTTTATTGGTGGCGCTGTGCGCGGTGCTGGGGTATATTTCCCTGGATCTGGGATTTATCAAGGTAACCTTTGAGAGCCTGCCGGTTTTGCTGAGCGGCCTGCTCTTCGGTCCGATGGACGGATTTATTGTCGGGGCGCTGGGGACCTTGATCTATCAGGTTCTGCGGTACGGCGTCACAGCCACGACAATATTATGGATGGTCCCGTATATGGTCTGCGGCGGTGTGGTTGGTTTTTACGCGAAGTCACACAATTTCCGGCTGAGCAGAAAACAGATTATGTTTATTGTAATCGTAACGGAATTACTGATCACGGTGTTGAATACAGGGGTGATTTTTGTCGACAGCAAGATCTACGGTTATTATTCGGTTGCCTATGTATTTGGCTCGTTAGCTCTTCGGCTGGCGACGTGCGTGGTAAAATCGATTGCGTTTGGCGTGGTTCTTCCCGGGATTGTGAAAGCGGTTCGTCACAGCCTGCATTTATGGAAGGAGACCGGGGAGGCTTCATAAGGAAGGAAACAGTATGACAGCTACGGATTCTATTCTGATTCAGAAGAAATCTCAGCGCAGACAATGTCTGGATGCCAGAAGAAATCTTACGGCACAGCAGCGCACAGAATATAGCGCCCGGATTTCCGGGAGTCTGACACAGTTGCCGGAAGTGCAGCAGGCATATGTTATTTTTTCCTATGCTGCGACATATGACGAGGTTGATCTGAAAGCATTCCATCAATGGGCTAAAGCTGCGGGAAAGACACTCGCGTTTCCCGTCTCGGGAAAGGGCGGAGTGATGGAGGCATATGCGCCGTGGGATGACGACAGCTGGGAGACCGGTAAATACGGGATTCTGTCGCCGGTACCATCCCGGTCGGACTATATCTGCCCGGAAAAGATTGACCTGATTCTGATTCCCTGTGTAGGATGGGATGATGATGGCGGCCGTCTGGGGCACGGAGCGGGGTACTATGACCGTTATTTGCTGAAATGCAGGCAGGCGGCGCAGGTTATGGTTGCTTTTGAGGCGCAGAAGCTGGAGCAGACGGCACAGGAAGAGACGGATCAGGCGGTATCCTGTGTTGTGACGGAAAACGGAGTGAAGCGGTTTTTCTGACCATAAGGGAATTTGCGTTTCAATTCAGACAAAGCAGGAAGGAATGGGAAAAATAGATATGACAGAGAAAAGCTGTAAAGAATTTGTGGAAGTCCTTGCTTCGAAATCACCGGTACCGGGCGGCGGAGGCGCTGCGGCTCTGGCAGGCGCCCTGGGTACGGCTCTGGGCGAGATGGTGGGAAGCCTGACGGTCGGAAAGAAAAAATATGCGGATGTTCAGGAGGATGTCCTTCGGTTGAAGGAGGAAGCACAAAAGCTGGAGCAGGAATTTCTGCACCTGGTGGAGCGGGATGCGGAAGTGTTTGAGCCGCTCTCGAAGGCATATGGTCTTCCAAAAGATACCGGGGAACAGAAAGCGCATAAAGCACAGGTAATGGAAGCGGCATTAAAAGAGGCCTGCACAGTTCCGATGCAGATCATGGAGTGCTGCTGTAAGGCGATTGATCTGGTCCGCGAGATGGAGACCATCGGGACGGCAATTGCCATCAGTGATGCGGGATGCGCTGCGGCGTATTTAAGAGCAGCGCTGACCAGCGCGTCGTTGAATGTGTATATCAATACAAAGTCCATGAAGGATCGCGACTATGCGGGAAAACAGGATCAGTATGCGGCAAAGATGCTGGAAGAGTATGTGCCAATCTGTGACGAAGTTTTTGAGAAGGTAAAGGCGAGAGTCAGTGCGTGAGGTAATTATATGGCAAAGATATTAAAGGGTAAACCTGTTGCAGATAAAATAAACGGGGAAAGCATTGCGCAGGTGGAAAAGCTGCGGGGAAAAGGCATTCAGCCGACGCTGGCGATTCTGCGGGTCGGTGCGCGCGCGGACGATATCAGTTATGAGCGCGGAGCCATGAAGCGGTGCGACGCCGTGGGAGTCGCGGTGAAAAATGTGGTTCTTCTGGAGGATGTCTCCCAGGAGACGCTGATGGAGGAACTGGAACAATTAAATAAAGATTGCAATGTCCATGGGATTCTGGTGTTCCGGCCGCTGCCAAAACACCTGGATGAGGAAGCAGTGCGGCTGGCGATGGATCCGGCAAAGGATGTGGATGGGATCACCGACGGCTCTCTGGCCGGTGTGTTCACCAATACGCCTGTGGGTTTCTGCCCCTGTACGGCGCAGGCCGCTCTTGAGATTCTGGATTATTATGGAGTGGAGTGCAGCGGGAAGCGGGCGGCCGTCATCGGCAGGAGTCTGGTGGTGGGCAGACCGGCAGCTATGCTGCTGATGCATAAAAATGCGACGGTCACTATCTGCCATACCCGGACAGAGGACATGCCGTCTGTGACAAAAGAGGCTGACATTGTAGTCGTCTGTGCGGGAAAGATGGAGACGATAGACGCGTCATATTTCCGACCGGGGCAGACAGTGATCGATGTGGGTATCGGTTTCAATGAGGAAAAAGAAAAGCTCTGCGGGGATGTGGACTACGATGTTGTGGAGCCGATTGTGGATGCGATTACTCCGGTGCCGGGCGGCGTGGGTTCTGTGACTACCGCTGTGCTGGTGAAGCATGTGGTGGAAGCCGCCGGGAGGGCTGCACGATGAAAACGGCAAAGACATTTGTCTCCGGCATCCTGGGCGGTGCCTGTATCAGTTTCGGCGGTATCGCTTATCTCTCTCTGGATGAGAAAGTGCTGGGCGCTCTGTTTTTTACAGTGGGACTGTTTACAATCTGTACGTTTGGGTTGAATCTTTTTACGGGGAAGATCTGTTACGTATTTGAGCAGGACAGGAGCTACGCGCTGCAGATACCGGTAATCTGGCTGGGGAATCTGGCCGGAACGTGGCTGGTCGCCCAGATGGTGAAATGCAGCCGTTTGAGTACCCTGGCAGAAAAAGCGGTTTCCATGTGCCAGGTGAAACTGGAGGATGGGTATTTCAGCCTTTTCCTCCTCGGTATTCTGTGCAATATCTTTATCTACATAGCGGTGGAAGGGTTTAAAAATAACCCGCATGAACTGGGAAAATATCTTTCCCTCTTTTTCGGGGTGATGGTATTTATCCTCTGCGGGTTTGAACACTGCGTGGCAGATATGTTTTATTTTTCTGTGGCCGGGGTGTGGAGCGGGCAGGTATTTCTGCGCCTGCTTATCATCAGCGCGGGGAATGCCGTGGGAGGTGTGATATTCCCACTGGTGCACAAATGGCTCCGGGCGTAGAGAAGGATTGCAGTTCTCCTGTGTCCCATTGTTTTATAACAAAACCGGGGAGACTGTTATAAGCAGCGATATTCATCGAGAATGTTTTTCCGGATTTTTTCGGATAATCTGTCATAAGACTGAAGCTCTTCCTCTGTAAAATCACAGAATCTGGCAGCGTCGAACGCATTCTGTGCTGTAATGAGATCATGGAGAGCATCCCCGGCGGAAGGAAGCAGTTCAATGCAGATTTTTTTGCCGCGGGATTTTTTTTGTATGGATGTCTGTGATTTTAATATATTCCCGTGCGGAAAATTTTTGCAGGGAGCGGCTGACGCTGCTCCGGGAAATGCCCAGAAGCCCGGAGAGTTCCTTTCGCGAGGTGACGAAAGCAGGTCGTGCCGTGTCGGTAAGTATTGTGTCACCAGAGTGTTTTACATGACCGGAATGTTTTGTGCTGTGGTTTTGCCGCGTACCGCCGGTATTCTGTGAAATGCTGTTGGTTGTTTTTGCCTGCTGACTGAAAAAGAGGAGAAGGAACGCGTCGTGCATCGTCAGATCATGGCGTCGTGCAGCGTCCTTCAGATAATTTTCAAACAGCTTGCGTTCAAAATACAGGTCGGCGAGAATTCCGCCGTTGTTGTCATCGGTTAAGGATGCAGGAAGCACGGAAAAATAAGCCTCATCCAGCTTCTGTGCGCCGGGGAGAATCGCGGGTGCAACCGCGTCGTCTTTTGCCGCTTCCAGGAGGAAACGGTAGATCTGGCGGCGTTTTTTGCTATAATCTTTTTCGTCATAGATATTCTTGTAGAATTTATTATAATACTCAAACACCATTATTTTCATCCGCACGGTTTTACCGATGCCGACGCTCTGGCTGACCAGGGAACCCTTGCGCCTCCGGTAATAGTATACCGGGGCATGGAGCGCATAGAAAGTGCCTGCATGCAGAATGTATTCCATGTTGAAAAGAAAATCTTCGCACCAGTTGACGGTGGTATCCATTTTCAGGTTGTATTGTTCAATCAGATCCCGGCGGTAGAATTTATTCCAGAGCACACCGTAATAAAAGTCTGCCGGATTTTCCATCATGCAGGCGGCAAATTCTTCTCTTGTCATCACACCTTCCCGGTCTATATCGCCCTTGCGGGAAAAGCGTTCTCCGACGACGCGGTAAAAATCCGCAATCACCATATCACAGGGATGTTTCTGTACGGCGCGCATGAAGAGACCGGTCGCGTCCGATGTGAGCCAGTCGTCACTGTCAGCAAATTGCAGCCAGGTACCGCGGGCCTGTGCGATGGCTGTGTTTCGGGTATCGGAGACGCCGGAATTTTCCTTGTGAATCACGCGCACACGGGAGTCTGCAGCTGCGTATTCGTCGCAGATGGATCCGGAGAGATCCGTGCTGCCGTCGTCAGCGAGAATCAGTTCAAAATCTGTATAAGTCTGGTTTAATACACTGTCGACACAGCGTTTCAGATATTTTTCCGTGTTGTAGACAGGGATGATGATGCTTACGGTCGGTTTCATATAGCCTCCAGTGGCTGGGAATGCGTTGTTTTATGCGTTAAATATATGTTTCGGTTTGCCGGATATATCTTTTCTGACTTGCTTTTTGTATTCTGCCGGACAGAATATTTGTCTTTTTAGTATCCTTAATTAAGAATGTCTGCGTTAATGATCAAGAATGTGCTCTATTTTTTGCCTGGTTTCTTTTACGCGTGAATGGTTTTTCCCGGATGCGTTGATTCCGATCACAATCTCTTCGTCCGTCACAATAGACGGGAACTGAAAATCACAGAGCAACTGGTCATTGCAGGCGTTGACAGGGATGCTGCGCTCACGGCAAAGCCGACAGATTTCCCGATTCAAAGCATCATCGTTGGTCGCTGCCAGAACGATGTCTCGGTCATTCAGGTCGTCCGTCTCGAAAGGCCGCAGCAGGATTTGGATTTTCCCGGACTCTGCCAGGGCGTTTAATTCGTTGGTAACTGTCGGAGAGACAACGGTGATGTATTCTGCAAATGAAAGCAGCGTGTGGACCCGCCGGTCGGCGATGGTGCCGCCACCTATGACCAGGATGTTTTTTTGCTGATATCGATAAATAAAGGGAAGTGCATGGTTGTGTTGTCCTTTGCTATCTTGTATGGTCTGAAGATTGTCGAAAACTGGTTTTTTATCAACCTATCCATTCTCATTCGATGGGAACTATGTGCACTACGGACTAACTAGCCGAAACGGAAAAAACAGTCCGTAGGGAACCGCAGGCGCTACGGACGAAGTCACCAAGAACGTAAAAACAGTCCGTAGGGAACCACAGGCGATACGGATGAAATCGCTGGGAAAGCAAAATCAGTCCGTAGAAAATCGCGGGTAATACGGACAGAAACATCAAAAAATAGAATCTGTCCGTAATGTTGTAAAAATTGTCAAATGAGCAGCGGATTACAGCATATATCCTCTTATCAGTTCCAGCACGCCGTCCAGCTCTTCCCGTGTATGCGCCGCGGACAGGAACATGGCTTCGAATTGTGCCGGCGCCAGATAAATCCCGTGACCGATCATGTACCGGAAATAGTCGGCATACTTTGCGGTGTCGGAAGTCTTTGCCGTTTCATAGTTGCAGAGCGGCTGACCTGTGAAAAAGAGGGAACCCAGGGAGCCACAGGCGTTTGCCGTCGCCGGAATAGAGGATTGTTCGGCGATTTTTTTGATTTCACCGAAGAACCAGCCGCCTTTTTCATTGAGATCAGTATAAATCTCAGGGTGTTCTTTCAATATGCTAAGCTGTGCGATTCCCGCTGCCATGGCGACGGGGTTGCCGCTTAAGGTTCCGGCCTGGTAGACAGGACCGAGCGGGGCGACGCGCTCCATGATTTCGCGATTCCCGCCGTAGGCGCCCACCGGCATGCCGGCGCCGATGATTTTTCCGTAGGTGACCAGGTCGGCATCAATGCCGAAATACTCCTGTGCGCCGCCGAAAGCCAGGCGGAAACCGGTGATGACTTCATCAAAAATAAGGACAGCGCCGTACTTTGTGCATATAGAGCGGAGCGCTTCCAAAAATCCCTGTGCCGGAGGAACAACGCCCATATTGGCACCCACCGGCTCTACAATCACCGCCGCAATCTCATCGGGGAAGGTGTCAAACAGCTTCTGTACGGATGCGGCATCGTTGTAGACCGCGGAGAGTGTGTCCTGCGTACAGCCCGCCGGGACACCGGCACTGTCCGGAATTCCTGCTGTCATGACGCCGGAACCTGCCTGCACCAGCAGGGCGTCGGAGTGTCCATGGTAACAGCCCATAAATTTCACAATCTTGTCCCGGCCGGTGTAGCCGCGGGCTGCCCGGATAGCGCTCATCACGGCTTCCGTGCCGGAGTTGACCATCCGCACCATCTCCAGGTTCGGGACGGAGCCGCAGATCAGTTCCGCCATCTCTACTTCCCGCTTTGTGGCGGCGCCGTAGCTTAATCCCTGTTCGCAGGCTTTGATTACCGCTTCCCGCACGGCGGGGTGGTTGTGACCCAGAATCATAGGACCCCACGAGCCCACGAAATCCAGGTAAGTATTGCCGTCTTCGTCTGTCATATGTGTGCCGTCTGCGGAGGCAATCATCCGGGGAGACAGCCCGACGGATCCGAACGCGCGGACCGGGCTGTTGATGCCGCCCGGGATCACTTTTACGGCGCGGTCAAATAATTGTTCTGATTTTGTCATCCGATTTTTCCTCCCTTAATTCTGTATTTTCTTCTGTAAATTTAATTACCCGATCTTTCCCTCAGCCATATATCCTGCAATTTCTTCCGCAAAGTAGGTCAGGTAAATGTCGCAGCCCGCGCGGAAAGCGGAGGCGGCTGTCTCGCAGATGATTTTTTCTTCGTCAATATATCCCAGCGCAGCGCCGGCTTTGATCATGCTGTACTCGCCGCTGACGCTGTAGGAGGCGATTGGCACGTGGACTTCCTGCCTGATCTTAGCCACCATATCCAGATAAGACATGGCCGGTTTTACCATAATAATATCCGTGCCTTCTTCCACGTCCAGGAGAGCCTCTTTGATCCCCTCACGGCTGTTGTGATAATCCATCTGGTAGCTTTTGCGGTCGCCGAAGGAGGGGGCGGAACCGGCCGCGTCGCGGAACGGGCCGTAGAAGGCGGAGGCATATTTGACCGTGTAGGACATGATCGGCGTGTTGATGAAACCATGTTCATCCAGAATAGAGCGGATGGCGGCTACACGCCCGTCCATCATATCGGAGGGGGCGACCATGTCGGCGCCGGCCTCCGCGTGGGAGAGCGCCGTCTGTGCCAGCAATTTCAAAGTCCGGTCATTGTCAACTTCATGTCCATGAAGTACGCCGCAGTGTCCATGGGATGTGTATTCGCACATGCAGACATCCGTGATCAGATACATGTCCGGGAAGTCTTTGCGCGCGCGGCGCAGAGCCTTCTGGACAATGCCGTTCGCGTCGTAGGCGCCGCTGCCCACTTCGTCTTTTACATCGGGAATGCCGAAAAACATCACAGATGTGACGCCGGCATTTTGCAGTGATTCCAGTTTTTCACCCATGGTGTCAACCGTGTAGCGGTATTGACCCGGCATGGTGGGAATCTCCTCCATAATTCCGGAACCCTCCCGTACAAACAGAGGGTAGATCAGGGAAGAGGGATCCATCCGCGTCTCCCGCACCATTTTGCGCAGATTTTCGCCGGAGCGGAGACGACGGGGTCGTATCGTAAGATTCATAGTAGCTCCTTTCAGATAAAAAGATTTGTTATTGTGAATGATATAATAGCCCATTAATTTCTTTATTATATCTGTTTTGAAGGTGCTATGCAAGGCTTTGATTTAGACTAACCGTGAATCACGCGAATAGCAATGGAATGTTTAGAAATCCGTATTTCTATGATGAACCTGCCAGGTAATGGATGACGGATGCCTGCGTCCGACAAGAAGATAGATTACCAGTGCTGCCATACAGGATATGGAGATAACAGCGTACATCCTATGATATCCGATTTGGTCAACAAGCACGCCGGCCAGCCCGGCGCCTATTCCTATTCCGATATCAAAAGAGCAGAGAAAGGTGGAGTTGGCGGAACCTCTTTTTTCCGGCGGAGCGAGGCTGACGGCCATCGCCTGCATCGAGGGTTCGATACAGCCGAAGGCAAAGCCGGAGAGCAAAGCCGCGATGATAAAAGAGAGATTACCCGGAATAAAAGCTAAGAGCAAAAGAGCCGCAGTCATGGCCGGACAACAGGTATAGACAAAAACAGCTTCCCCTCTCTGGTCTGTTATTTTTCCGATTGTAATTCTTGTCAGCAGGAGCATGGCTGCCATAAAGATAAAATACAGTCCGCCGCTTATTGTGACCTCATCATTTACCGAGGCGAATTTCAGAATATAGCTTTCCTGAGCGCCATACGCCATGACAAAGACAAGCGCCGTAACGGATGCCGGAACTGCGTCGCGGTTTACCAGATCTTTGACTGAAAATTTCTTTTCTGTTGCCTTGATCTGCGGCGCCTTCATAACAAAAGCCAGTAGAAGAGCAACGACCATGATGACAGCGGCAGCGCCGTACAAAACGGGAAAGCCCAGATTCATCAGCGCTTCCCCGATGGCGGGGGCGCATGCTGTCGCAAGCGCCGTTGACATCCCAAACATGCCCATTCCCTCCGCAAACCTGGTTTTCGGAATCGTATCGGTGGCGATGGTCGCTGCCGCGGTGTTGCTTCCGGCAAAAGCCACGGCGTGGAGCATGCGCAGAATTACAGTCAGTAGAACCGAAGCAATCATCGTATAGACCAGCAGATAACCCATCGGCAGGATTGCCATGCTGATGATGCCGGCAAATAGAATCAGGCGGCGCAGGCCACGGTCCAGCATCCAGCCGATAAATGCTCTGGATACGACGGCAACGATAGAAAAAAGGGTGGCGCACACTCCCGCCAATGTCTCCGTGTATCCCAGATAATTGACAAAAAACGGAAACGTGGACAGAATCATCAGATGTGTGAGAAATGCAGAAAAATTTAAAAATATCACAATTATAAAATCTTTGCTCCATAGTTTTGCTGTTGATTTTTGCTCCATAACGATTGACTCCTTCTGCAATATATATAAACAGGATGTGCTGAATGCTTTTTACTTTATCAGAGATATTCTAACACGATAAAAACAAATCGTGCGCTTCAATATCTTAAAGTGAAGTATAGAGTATAGTATTTTTCGGTTGAATAAAAGAGCTGAATTGAAAAAGTAAATTCCAGTGCAAGAGTAAATTCCACTTGATCTTTAA
>JAJQAD010000176.1 GCA_021204005.1 Clostridiales bacterium | reverse complement strand
CATTGAGCAGCATGTATACAGTAGATGACAACCTGATGACAGTATTTGCTTTTGAGCATGGCACTGCTACCATCTATTCTTTTACGGCAGAACCCGAAATTATGGAATTTTAGAGACTGTAATAAATTTTTTTCTTTCGTTGTATACTATGATTGAAGCAGCAAGTTGAAAAATCTGTGGACAATTAAAACAAACTCATCTGCCTGTCAATCCAGCTTGTCTGTTTCGCATCATAAATCTGATCATCTGGTCTTTGTATATCCGGACAGGTATGCCGCCATCATTTCAAAATCGAAGATATGCCGTTCAACAGGATAAATATCTGAAATCAGGATCGGGTCATACCTCCATCCAACAGAATCAACACCGACGATATTGGAGAGTTTGCGAAAACTCTCCATCACTTTTCCTTTTTCCGGTACATTTGGCTCTATATCTTTTCCGTATGGCGTAATGGTGACAAACCAGTATTGCCCGTATGGAGCAAGAAGATTCATGAGAGATAATTGTTCAGTTCCACCGGATTATTAAGAATAATTTCTTCTTTCCCCCTAAACTTTAGATGGATCACTGGCTTTTGGTCTTTCTCATCAAAATGGAGGCTCTCGATTGTCGGATCCAGAAAAGTGATAACTTCTGCCGATATATCCTGAGAAAAAGTAAGTATTAAGCACAACTTTTTCCGACTCCCCCAAAATATCTCCGGTCTCTATGTGGTTAATCGGTTCATTATTAATCATCTCCAGAACCAACAGAATGACCTTTAACACAGATGTTTTTCCTGACGCATTGATGCCAATGAATCCATTTGCCGGATTCAGATAAATATTGGAAAACAAGGGATACAGAAGTTCCTTATGATCCTCTGCAATTCTCTGTTGGGCATAAAAACACAAGTCCAGTTTCTCCTTAAAAAGCGGCAAGCCATTTGCTGTGATTCTAAGAAGTTTCATGGGCACCTCCAATTAAAAACAGTCCTACTGTTTTTATCGCCTGTTCCAGAGAAACCGCCGAAAAAATTGCCAGAAAGACCCGCACGCACTTCCCACGGGTCTTTCTGGCTTTATAAGTTGTTATGATGGATGGCTTATTTATTCAATGGTCACTTTCTCCGGAAAGACCAGTTCCAATGCTGTCGTATCGATGAAATCTCTCACTTCATACTCATTATCATATTTTTCGTTCTCATAGCACCACTCCTGCATAATCTCAAGATCCTCTACACCTTCCTGGCTGAAGCCGATGGCGCAAGCCGTGGATTCCCATGTGCTGTAGAAATCATCAGGGTCAAGGCCGGTGGTATTCTCCATGTACTCCGCCGCTTCCTCCTGATTTTCATTGATCCAGTCATATGCCGCCTGCGAAGCCTCGAGCCACGCTCCCAACGCCTCCGTATTTTCCTCATTAAAGCTCTGCGATGTCACGAAGTACGCGCCAGTGGTCAGATCCAGCTCATCCGCCGGGATTGCCAGCACCCATCCGTAGTTCTCCGCACGGCTAGCATTCGCGCCGGTGGCATACCAGGCGGAAGCCTCATTGTTCTGGACAACCGCCAACGCTGTCTGCGTGGAATCCGTACTGATAATATTCTGCTCACTCTCATCAAAGCCAAGGTATTCGATGATTACGCTGTTATAATAATCCTGAACCGTTCCGACTGTTGTGATAAAACCGGTGCTTCCATCCAGTGAATCCAGGTCATCCGCATACTCCGGCGATACATAGAGACCGCCATTCTGCCCCACATCGGAACTCAATTCTGAAAATATAACCAGATCCGTATCCTGGGAAGTGTTGCCAAAGCGATTGACAAGCGCGTAATTGGCCATATTACCGATATCCGCCGTGCCGTTGACGATCGCATCAATCGTGTTGATGCCGTAGGCATACTCTGTGTACTCAAGATCTACGCCATACTCCTCAAAGATGCCCTGCGCCTTGCCGATCACGGCGATGTAATAGTCCAGGTTTCCTGTCATCAGCGCCTGACGTACCGTCACAAGCTCACCGTCACCTGCCGTCCCCGCGGACGCGACTTCCCCCGCCACACTGCTGTCCGCGGACGCAGTCGAACTGTCTGAAGATGAATCTGCGCTCCCGCAGCCTGCCGCTGCGAAAGCTGTGAAGCCCGCCAGTAAAATCGCCGCGATTCTTTTTTGTTTTTTCCATGTGCCTTTCATTCTTTTTCAACCTCTTTTCTGTTCTCATATATTTTCTTCATTATATTATTTTTGTGTAATTATTCTGGACTACTCACCAGATTCACTGTATTTATCCCATAGGGAAACAATAGCAGCCATTCTCTTCTTATCCTTTCACGCCAAACCGTCTCAGACCTTTCTTTCCTGCAAAAGACACCAGGCGGTCCGCCAGAAATCCGATGAGCGCCAGAGTAACGATACCCGCGAAAGCCCAGTCTGTCCTGTAGTACAGTTTTGAACTGTTGATCAGATAACCAAGGCCGTCACTGCCGACTAACATCTCCGCGGAAATCACGCAGATGATGGAACTGCTCAAGCCCAGCCGGACACCGGTAAAAATACTCGGTACCGACGACGGCACCACTACACTGAAGAACACCTTCACCCGCGTCGCTCCCATACAGGAAGCCGCCTCCGTCAGCGACTCATCCACCGAGGCAACGCCCGCGATCGTGTTTACCAGAATCGGGAAGAAGCTGGCATAAAAAATCAGCATGACTTTGGAAATATCTCCCACGCCGAACCACATCAAAAACAGAGATGTCAGCGCGATGGCCGGTACAAAACGGAAAAACGATGTGATCGGTTCCACAAACCATCTGACAAATTTGAAATTACCAATTAACAATCCCAGAGGAACCGCAAAAAGGATGCCCAATCCCCAGCCTCTTAAGAAACGGGTGACGCTGACCAGAATATTTGTAAACAGCATACCATTGGTGATTACCTGATAATATCCTTGTATCGTCTCATACGGACTGGGAAGAAAATAGGAATCGTAATTCAAGGAGCCCAGCCACCAGGCGGCAATCACCACAACCCAGGAAATAATCCCGACTTTTAAAATTTTCTGTGCGAACCCTGTCGCAGTATTATTTTCCTTCAACTTATCCTGCCTCCCTCTAAATGTAGAACTCAACGGGGGTACTCAGCCCGCTGTTGCTCAATTTTTCAATTCGCACCTCGTTATAAATGAATAGCTGGCTAATCAGCACCTGCACCTTTTCCCCGACCGTCAAAGGCTCCTGATCCAGCCCGTATGTCCCGTAAATCTCCGACCCGTTTATACTCACACGCACCTCATACGAGTTACCCCGGAACAGCAGATTTGTAACCGTTCCTTCCTCGAGAATGTTGGGGTACTGGCTGGGTACCCCCGCTTTCTCAATTTGAATAAACTCCGGTCGGACCGATGCCCGGTTCAGGATTGGATCGGCTTGAAAACCTTTCAGTTTACCGTAATCCGCAATCTCCGTAGACTGGCCGATAAACCGCGCCACAAACGGCGTCTGCGGATTGCGGTAAACCTCCGCCGGGGAGCCGATCTGCTCTACTCTTCCCTCGTTGGTGATGATGATCTCATCGGAAACCTCGATCGCCTCATCCTGGTCATGGGTGACAAAGATACTGGTCACGCCCAGCTGCGTGATAATTCCGCGCAGCCACGACCTCATCTCTTTGCGGACTTTCGCGTCAATCGCGGAGAAAGGCTCATCCAGAAGAATCAGATTCGGCTTCGGCGCCAGTGCACGGGCAAACGCAACCCTCTGCCTCTGGCCGCCGGAGAGCTGATCCGGATACCGGTCGCCCAGGCCTTTCAGGTTGACGATCTCCAGCAATTCCTCCACCCGCTCTTTTATGTACTCTTTTGACTTTTTCTGAATTTTGATGCCGTAGGCGATGTTATCAAACACCGTCAGGTACGGGAAAAGCGCGTAGTTCTGAAATACCAGGCCAATCCCCCGTTCATGGGGCTGAAGATCATTCACCAGTTCCCCGTTAATATAAATGTCGCCGTCATCCTGGTGTTCCAGCCCGGCGATCATACGCAGGATCGTGGTCTTTCCGCTGCCGCTGGGTCCGAGGAGGGCGACCAACCTGCCCTCCTCCACCTGGAAGGTAACATCCTTTGACGCCTGAAAGTCGCCGAAGGTTTTATTTATGTGCTGCACATCAATGTACATGATTTCCTCCTTTCTCCACCTGCCTTCCGCTTGCTATCGCTCTCTGTGCCTGAGGGCGGTTCTGCGAAACCGCCCTCGTCATCGGTATCAAAGGCAAGGGATATTCCCTCTTTCGGATGAAGTTCACAATCCATAATCATACAAAACGATTTTTCTTAACATTTATGTCTCATGGCAAACACAACGCAATCGTTTGCTTTCTTTGTGGATTTTTCATCCGTTATTTTCAAAACCTAGTTCACATATCGGTTTTATGCGTGTTATGATAACACCATATTGTCCCTTTGTCTAATACCAAAAACAAATAACCGGTTATAGTTTTCTTTGATGCAAACGTTTGCGTAATTTTTAGTAAAGAGCCCAGAAATTATTGCAAATGAACTGATATTTTGTGATTTCTGTTTTGACTGTTTCTGTGGCGCTTTCCTGCCTTGACATTGAACCTGGTGTAAGCTATAATTTTCCTATTCTCCTATATATATAGTAGGTGAACAGGAAAATTCTCTTTCCTTTCCTTCGCATACGAAAGAAGCTTCCGGCGGAAGGCTCCGTAGTCGAAATGAATGTGAGGTATGAAATGAAAATTGCCTTATTTCAAATGAAAATGGAATCGGATATGGCGGAGAACCTGAAAAAGTGCCTGTCTGCTTTGAAAGATGCCGCTCAAAATGGCGCAGATTTGATTTTGTACCCGGAGCTATCGCTTCTGCCCTTTTTCCCACAGTATGAAAAGCAGAATGTATCTGATAAAGCCATGAAATCGAATGCCGATGAGATCATGGACTTTCAGAAAGCCTGTCGGGAGAGCCGTATTTATGCAGTTCCGAATTTTTATTACAAGGAAAATCAAAGACTTTTTGACGCGAGTTTTCTTATCACTGCAACGGGAGAGATACAGGGTATCCAGAAA
>JAJQAD010000132.1 GCA_021204005.1 Clostridiales bacterium | reverse complement strand
ATCAAGTGGAATTTACTCTTGCACTGGAATTTACTTTTTCAATTCAGCTTGATTTTTCTTATTTGATTCAGTATACTCACTGTTAGAAATGTTTTATCCGGAGACGGAAATAAAAAATGAGAGAACAGGTTTATGCAAAAAGAGACATTTTCGGCGGAGGAGACGTTCGCGCTGGGCGTAAAAATTGGGGAAGCCGCGCAGGCGGGGGACGTATATACTCTGGTGGGTGACCTGGGCGTGGGCAAGACGGTCTTCACGCAGGGGGTCGCCCGCGGACTGGGGATTATGGAACCGGTGAACAGCCCCACGTTTACCATATTGCAGATTTATGAGGAGGGCCGCCTGCCGTTCTATCATTTTGATGTATACCGGATCGGTGACCCGGAAGAGATGGAAGAAATCGGCTATGAGGATTATTTTTACGGGGAAGGCGTGACGATGATCGAGTGGTCGAACCTCATCGAGGAGCTGCTCCCGGAGCATCGGTGCGAGATTCGGATCGAGAAAGATCTGGAAAAAGGGCTCGATTACCGCAGGATTACGGTAGGAGAGGTTCGCCCGTCGTGACCAGGCTGGCAGGAAAGACCGTCGCGTCTGCCGGATATTGTCTGTTACAGAAAAGTACAGAGCAGAGCTGGTGATGAAGAAAGCACCGGGTATATAAGGAGACGATGAATTTATGAAAATTCTGGCTTTGGAAAGTTCCGGCCTCGTGGCCGGAATCGCCGTCCTGGAGGATGATAATCTCCTGGGAGAATATACGATTAATTATAAAAAAACGCACTCGCAGACGCTCCTGCCGATGCTGGATGAGGTGGCGAAAATGCTTGAACTGGATCTGGACAGCGTGGACGCAATCGCTGTGTCCGCCGGGCCGGGTTCCTTTACAGGGCTTCGCATTGGTTCTGCTACGGCGAAAGGATTAGGGCTTGCTCTGGACAAGCCTTTGATCCATGTGCCGACGGTAGATGCTCTGGCCTGCAACCTTTGGGGGTGCGCGGATCTGATTTGTCCGATCATGGATGCCAGGCGGAATCAGACCTATACCGGGGTGTACCGGTTCACGGATGAACAGCTGGAGATCGTAAAAGAGCAGTGTGCGGTGGGAATTGATGAAATCGTGGAGGAAATCAACGGCCTCGGACAACCGGTGGTGTTTCTGGGGGATGGTGTAGCAGTGTTTTCTTCCTATATAAAGGAGAATTGCAGAGTGCCTTATTCTTTCGCGCCGGCTCATGTGAATAAGCAGCGCGCGGGGTCTGTGGCTTATCTGGGATTGCAATATGCGCGTGCGGGTCGTGTTGAGACAGCAGCGGAGCATAAGCCGGATTATCTGCGGCTTTCCCAGGCAGAGCGTGAGCGCAAGCAACGAGCCATGCAGATTCGTCTTGACACAGAATGACTGTGTGCGTTTGTTTTTGAGGAAAGGGGCGGCGATGACATGGCGGAACAGATATTTTATATCAGGAAAATGCGCTGTGAGGATGTTCCTGCTGTGACTGCCCTGGACCGGTCTGTTTTTTCAGAACCCTGGACGGAGGCAGGCTTTTTCTCTGCCCTGGCGCAGGAGGGCAATGTTTTTCTGGTGGCTACATCAGCGGCAGCGGAGCGGGAGAACGGCGTATCGGAAAAGGTGATTGGCTATTGCGGGTTATACGTATCCGCCGACGAGGGAGATATCACAAATGTCGCTGTGGCGAGTCAGCACCGCCGCGGAGGCGTTGCCGCAGCTTTAATAGAGGAAGTAAAGGCTGCGGCCGGACAGCGCGGGGTGAAACAGATTTTTCTGGAGGTGCGTGAGTCCAACCGGGCGGCGCAGAATCTGTACCTTGGAGCGGGGTTTGAATTTTGCGGCAGGCGGAAAAGCTTTTACCGGAAGCCGACAGAAGATGCTCTGCTTATGACTTGCCGGTTGCCGGGAGCGTAAAGAGGTACTTGCGTAATCTGGAATTGCCGTTTTTGTAAGGTGCCGGTGATGGCTTCTTCGCAAAAGCAGGTATCTTTGACAGTTTTGCAAAAAATCAGGGCGTGTTTTTCGGTCCTGGGAATATAGTTAGCAACCTTGCATGAGGAAAAGTACATGAAGAGAGAGCAGGAAGTATACTGTAATTGCTGCGGGAAAAAGATTCACACGCTGATTGACAGGAATAGGGAAGACTATGTTCATCTGGAAAAAGTCTGGGGATATTTTTCCTCAAAGGATGGGATGATGCAGAGCGCGGATATCTGCGAGGCCTGCATGGATCAGTGGATGGAACATTTTCAGATTCCGCCGGAGAATTCGGAAAGGATGGAACTGTTTGAATGTTAGATGTATGTTTGCTGGGGACAGGCGGCATGATGCCCTTGCCCTATCGGAAATTGACGTCGTTGATGACCAGGTTCAACGGCAGCAATCTCCTCATTGACTGCGGGGAAGGAACGCAGGTGGCGGTGAAAGAGAAAGGGTGGAGCTTTCATGATATCGATGTCATCTGTTTTACCCATTTTCATGCGGATCACATCAGCGGCCTGCCCGGGTTTTTGCTGACTATGGGCAACGCGGAGCGGACAGAGCCGCTGCTCGTAATCGGCCCGAAAGGCCTGGAGCGGGTGGTAAATGCTTTGCGGACGATCGCACCGGAGCTGCCGTTTCCCATCCGGTTCCATGAGCTTTCCCATCGGGAGGAAGTGATCCGGGTTCACGGCTACAAAATTCACGCTTTCCGTGTCCAGCACAATGTGACCTGCTACGGATATACGCTGGAGATTGAGCGAAAGGGAAAATTTGATGTGTCCCGTGCCATGGAGGCGGATATTCCGCAAAAATACTGGAGCCGTCTGCAAAATGGGGAGACGATTGACGACGGGGAGCGGGTGCTGACGCCGGATATGGTGCTGGGACCGGCCAGGCGCGGGATCAAAGTCACCTACTGTACGGATACCAGGCCGACGCAGCTGATCGCGGAGTGTGCGTGCGGAGCGGATCTTTTTATCTGCGAGGGAATGTATGCGGAGAAGGAGAAAGAGGCGAAAGCCAGACAGTATAAGCACATGACTTTTTATGAGGCGGCGAAGCTGGCGGCAGCGGCGGAGGTTTCGGAACTCTGGCTGACTCATTACAGCCCATCTCTGGTGCATGCGGAGAATTACATGAAAGGTGTAAAAAAGATTTTTCCCCAGGCATTTCCGGGAACGGACGGGAAATCAGTGGAACTGGATTTTCAGTAGCGTGATGGAGATTAATATATTATGGAAGAAAAAGAGATAAAGATTCTGGCAATTGAGACGTCCTGCGATGAGACCGCGGCGGCGGTTGTGAAAAACGGGCGTGAGGTTTTATCCAATGTGATTTCTTCTCAGATTGCGCTGCACACGCTGTACGGCGGAGTCGTCCCGGAGATCGCGTCCCGGAAACATATTGAAAAAATCAATCCGGTGATTGAGGAGGCGCTGAAACAGGCGGATGTGACGCTAGATGATATCACAGCGGTCGCGGTTACTTATGGACCGGGACTGGTGGGCGCTTTGCTGGTGGGAGTTGCGGAGGCGAAGGCGATCGCTTACGCCAGAAAGCTGCCCCTGGTCGGCGTGCATCATATTGAAGGACATATCAGCGCGAATTATATTGAGAACAAAGAACTGGAACCGCCGTTTTTATGCCTGGTGGTATCCGGCGGACATACCCATCTGGTGAATGTGGTCGGCTATGGCCAGTACGAAATTCTGGGAAAAACGCGCGACGACGCGGCGGGCGAAGCTTTTGATAAGGTAGCGCGGGCGATTGGCCTGGGGTACCCCGGCGGTCCGAAGATTGAAAAGGCTGCGCGGGAGGGAAACGCGGACGCTGTTTTTTTCCCGCGGGCAAAAGTGGGAGACAGTCCCTATGATTTCAGCTTCAGCGGAGTAAAATCGGCTGTGTTAAACTATATCAACAGTTGTAAGATGAAAGATATTCCGATTGTCCAGGCGGATATTGCCGCATCTTTTCAGAAAGCGGTGGTGGAAGTCCTGATTTCACATGCGATCAGCGCGGCGAAAGAGACGGGGGCAAAAAAGCTTGCCATAGCCGGAGGCGTTTCTTCTAACGGTGTTCTGCGGGAGGGAATGCGCGAGGCCTGCCGGAAAAACGGAATCGAATTTTATCACCCCAGCCCGATTCTCTGCACGGACAATGCGGCAATGATCGGTGCGGCGGGATATTATGAATATCTGGCCGGGACAAGGCACGGATGGGATCTGAACGCGATTCCGAATCTGAAGCTTGGTGAGCGGTGAACACGGATTGCGGCGGAAGTGGCGAGCGGTGATTACAGATTGCGGTGCAGGTAGTGAATCGTGATTACAGATTGCGGCGGAGGTGGTGAGCGGTGATTACGGATTACGGCAGAGGTGGTGAGAGAGCATGACAGAAAAAAAGCATGTGGCGCTTGTGTTGGCTGCAGGAAGAGGAAGCCGGATGAACAGCGAGACACCAAAGCAGTTTCTGGAACTGGAGGGGCGTCCGCTTATTTGCTACGCGCTGCAGGCCTTTCAGGAAAGCTTTGCGGATGAAATTATCCTGGTTACCGGTCCGGAACAGGTATCGTATTGCAGAACGGAAATCGTGGAGAAGTATGGATTTTCCAAGGTGAAACGGATTGTGCCCGGCGGAGCGGAGCGCTATGACTCTGTTTACCGCGGGCTTTGCGCGGCGCAGGATTGCGACTATATTTATATACATGACGGAGCGCGTCCTTTTCTGGACGCCGGGATGTTAGACCGGGCAAGACGCTGTGTGGAGGAATGCGGCGCGTGTGCGGCCGGTATGCCGGTGAAGGATACGATTAAGGTGACGGATGAGAATGATTATGTTCGGTTTACACCCGACCGTTCCCGCGTGTGGCAGATTCAGACGCCGCAGGTGTTCTCTTTTCTGGTGATCCGGAATGCTTATGAGCGAATGTTTGAGGAGGGGAATCTCTGCGGAATCACGGATGATGCCATGGTGGCGGAGCGCTATTCTTCGGTGAACGTGCGCCTGTTTGAGGGATCCTACCGCAATATAAAAGTGACGACCCCGGAGGATCTGTTCCTGGCAAAAATCCTGCTCAAAAAATAAATTTTGTTGTTGACATTGAGGCGAAGCGATAGTATAATCCTGTCTTTGACAGTTGGTACAGTTAGAAAATCGCTCCAAGCCTTGAA
>JAJQAD010000115.1 GCA_021204005.1 Clostridiales bacterium | reverse complement strand
AAAGATCAAGTGGAATTTACTCTTGCACTGGAATTTACTTTTTCAATTCAGCTGTAAAAGAAATTATCGTCGCCACTCAGCAGTTGTGCGTGGCTGACGAGTGAAAAGTATGATACTTCAGATTGCTTCACAAAAACCGTTTTCACAATCTGAAAAACACTCCACGATCACTTTCGCCGCCCCGCGCAGCTCCTCCTCCGTATGGCTTGCCATAACCGCAGCCCTCAGTCTCGCCTGATTGTGCGCGACCGTCGGATAACGGATCGCGGATATATAATATCCTGCGTCAAACAGTTTTTCCTGCATCTGCAGTGCTTTTTTCTCATCGCCGACCAGGATAGGCACGATTGCCGTCTCCGATTCCGCATGAATGCCGCACTCCTGCAAAGCCGCGCAAAAGGTTCTGATATTCTCCCGCAGCCTGGCGAACATTCCCGCGTCGTTTTCCATGATTTCCAGCGCCTTCAGCGAAGCTGCCACGGTCACGGGGGACAGGGACGTGGAAAAAATATAGCCTCTCGCTTTATTGCGGAGGTAGTCGATGATCCCGGCATCGGCACACACGAAACCGCCCTCGCTTCCCACCGATTTACTCAATGTCCCCATAATAATGTCCGGCCGCGCGCAGCGATAACCGTACTGCTCCCATATGCCGTGCCCGGTCTCTCCCAGAACACCTGTGGAATGCGCCTCATCAATCATGGAAATCAACTGATACCTCCTGCAAATCTCCACAAATTCCGGAAGCTGCAAAATGTCGCCATCCATGGAAAAAATCGCGTCGCTGACCGCCAGCCCCCTGTGGGGAGCATATTCCCGGATTCTGCGCTCCAGATCTTCCATATCATTGTGTTTATACTTTACAACCTTTGCTCTGCTCAGCCTGCACCCGTCGATAATGCTTGCGTGGTTGAGTTCATCGCTGAATATCACCGACTCCTCCCCGGCCAGAGCGGAAATCGTCGCCAGGTTCGGCACGTAACCGGTATTAAAAACTATAACTGCCTCACATTTTTTATACGCGGCCAGTTTTTCCTCCAGCGCAACGTGCAGATCCGTATTCCCCGTGGTCAGTCTGGATCCTCCGGATCCCGCACCATAGGAAAGCGCAATCTGAGAAACATACGCTTTCACGCGGGGATCAGAGATCAGATCGAGATAGCTGTTGGAGGCCAGCATCAGCAGGCGTTTCCCATCCACCTCCACATATTTGCTCTGGCCGGAGCAGATGGTTTTCTGCTTCCGGTACAGATGCTGTTTCTTCAGCCGGGAAAGCTCTTCCTCTATAAATGCAAAACGATCCGGCGTCTGTTGTTGTACTATGGATGCTGCATTTTCAGAAATTACCGGTTGCAGCCATCCAGACGAAACATTCCCGACTGCATCCTTTTCCGACTGTATGGGAAAGACATTTCTGACAATCACTCTTTGTTTTTCCAGATATTCTATGGTTTCCGCCACATCGCACTGCCCGGAGGAATACAAAAAAATCCTCCCGCCGAAGGGACTTCCCATCTCTTTCATCCGTGTAATTCTCACGTACCCTTTTTCCCTGGAACACACATATCCCGTGACGTAATCCGGGTCGTCCGAGATGCAGATTTCTCCCACAATCCCGGGAGCGTTGGCCACCTTTGTCGCGAGAACGATTGCTTCCATATAATGATCCTTCTCACTGGAAATCTGCCCGCCCGTTCTCTCCCTATCCATATAGGTGACGCGGATCCCCCGCTCACGGTCCGGCTCCAGCCGCTTCAGACTGTCAACATCCAGAAGCATGGCGCCCCGCATGGACCAGGTCTGTCGAAACAGCTCCATGATTTCTTTCACACTGCCCTTTCCTCCCAGATCCGACAAAAAACGGGCAATGATTTCATAGCTCTCCCGGTAATCCGCCACCTCGATTGTCGTCACAGGAAGTGAATCCAGATACCGGATATCCTCCTCCCGCACCTTTTCAATCTTGAGGTTGATAAAGTCCGCCTCTCCTTTTGCGTGATGCATTCCTCTTTCAATCAGGGCCCCGGCAACCGGAACAATTCCGCTTTCCGGCACTATCTTTTCCGCACCGGAAATGTGGTTTTCCCGCTCGCTGGCGCGCATCTTGATACTGTACATTATTTTTCTTTCCTCTTACTCCCGCTTCAACTCTCCGGCGTCCAATCAGACAGACAGCTTCGCAATTTCCTGCATACTTCCGATCGTTTATACCATTTCCGGCATTGCATGAAAATCTTTGTCGCCTCTCTGCCGCAACACATCATCCCACCCGGTCAAACCATGCTTTCATCGTGTCGAATATCTTTACCAGTTCTTCCTCTGTAATGATATACGGCACCATGGAATACATATAAGTAAGGAACGGTCTGCTAAACACGCCTCTCTCGTAAGCGAATTGCTGAAAACCGTCCAGCATCCGCGCATCCTCCACTTCCACGCAGGTGCATCCGCCCATAACCCGCACTTCTCTGATTCCTTTTGCCGTAAATCCAAGCATTTCCCGCTTTGAGATTTCCTCAATTTTTCTGATTTTATCCATGTAATGGTCGCGTTCAAAAATCTCGATTCCTTTTAACGCGACACTGCAGGCGACGGCGTTGCCCATAAAAGTCGGACCATGCATCAGACTGTGCTCCGGCACATCGTCATAAAATCCATCAAAAACTTTCCTGTTTGCCACCGTAACTGCATGGCCGATGTACCCGCCCGTCAGCGCTTTCCCCAGCACCAGAATGTCCGGCAGCACAAGATCGGCGACAAAGCGGTTCCCCGTCCTTCCGAAACCGGTAGCCACCTCATCAAAAATCAGCAGAACTCCATACTGGTCGCACAATTCTCTTGCCCGCTTCAGAAAGGAAATATCATACATGCGCATCCCGCCGGCTCCCTGCAACAAGGGCTCCGCGATAAAACAATTCAGCCGGTCATGGTACTGCGCAAAGGCTTCCTCCAGAGCGTCTGTTTTTGTCGGGATATGCACCACATAGGGACTTTTCCCATAAGCGTTCAGCACAAAATGATAATCCTCATCATCACCCGCCTCCATGGTCTTAAAAGTATCCCCGTGGTACGCATGCTCCAGCGAAAGAATCATCGTCCGCTCTGTCTCACCGCGGTTCATAAAATACTGCAGCGCCATCTTCAGCGCCACTTCCACCGCCACGCTCCCCGAATCCGAAAAAAAGCAGTAATCCAGGTCCCCCGGCAGCCACTCCGCCAGTTTTTCCGAAAGCTTTCTGACCGGCTCGTGAGTGAGACCGCCCAGCATCACATGAGAAAACTGATCAATCTGCGCTTTCATCGCTTCATTCAGTTCCGGGTGACAATACCCGTGAATCATACACCACCATGAGGAAACGGAGTCGATCAGCTTCTGATCCTCCGTGTACAGATAAACGCCCTGCGCTTTTTTGATTTCATAGGGCGGCTTCATGGTTTTCATTTGCTCATAGGGGTACCAGATCATGGTTATATGTTTCCTTCCTTATACATCAATTACATAGCCTCTTGTATTATTCATAAAGATTCATTAAATTTCGCGCATCAATCCTTAGTTCTCTTTCATCCTCGCCCACCACGGCAACCACCGGGATTCCCGTGCGCGCCTCACACATCACAAGATTATCCTCTTCCATCTCATTGCCGGCGTGAAAATGATTTAAAATAATGCCTTTTATCCTCATCTTTTTCGCTTTCATATACTCCGCAGTGAGCACTACCGCATTGATTGTCCCCAGACCGGCATCAGCCACGACCAGGCAAGGCAAATCCAGGGTTTTGATGATATCTTCCAGCCAGATTTCCTTACCCGGATTGAAATTATCCTTCACATCCTGCGCGCTCTTATATTCAGGATTACCGGGGCCGGAATAGCGGATCGGGCATAAGATTCCGCCGCTGCCCTCCATCGTGATAAAATCATATTGATCAGCCAGCACCCGGTAGCCCTCTTCCACCCGCTTCATCTCCACAGGATTTCCCTCAATCCTTGCCGCAAGATGCGGAGAATACGCCCGCTCGTACAGATAGGGGCACATGCTGTCCGTCTCCTGATCAATTCCCGAAATCCGCGCCACATACGCCGCATCCCCGGGGATGAGATTTCCACTCTCATCCCGCTCATTCCCGCTGACTGCAGCCTTGTAGTACGCCGCTTTCACACCGGCCTCATGCAGTCTTTTTACAATCAATCCCGTTACGTACGTCTTTCCTATGTCCGTACCTGTGCCGGTGATAAACAATCCTTTGCTCATTATAATTTCACCTCGGATGAAATTATAATAAAGCGAAAAGAAAATGTCAACCGCTTATATCATTGAGCGGTTGACATTCTTGCATCATATTCGTATAAATCGCAGTTACTCCTCTTCTATTCCTTCATTTTTCAAAAACTGTGCCACAGTCATACACTTCGGATGTTCCATATCAAGACTAAGGAAATCCTTATCTCCTGTGAGTATTATATCTATATCCGATATAATAGCCGCATTTAAAATCGGCTGATCGTTTGCATCCCGTATCAGTTTTTCAGCATGGTCAACCGCAGGTATAAGTTCGTATGACATTTCCACAAGTAAAACCTCAGCATCTGGAAGATACTTTGGCGCTTTTCGCTGCAAGATATCCTTTAACTCTGCAATATTCTGATCACACAGAACGATTTCATGGTTATCTGCAAGATACAATAACGCCTTTGCAGGTTTTGAATTTGGAAATAGCAGTGCTGAAAACAAGACATTTGTATCAACCAGTATTCTCATACTACCCTCTCTCTTTACAGCGCACTTCATCAACGAACAACTGAACCTCTTCCTCGCTTGTAATATTCATAGCTTCTGCTGCACCGGCAAATGCTGCCTGCGCTTTACGGATCGCCTGCGACGAAGCATTGCTCATAACTACTTCGCCGTCTTGCTTTTGAAAAAACAAAACTTTATCGCCGGATTTCAGTCCTAATAGTCTCCGGATTTCCACAGGCACAGTGATTTGTCCATTAGAAGAAACTCTTGCTAAATTCATATAACCTCTCCTTTCTTTTCTTGAGATATAAAGAAAACTTGATTTTTTTATAGTATAACCTACATGCTGAAAAATGTAAACACAGCAGCTTAATGGTTATAATAAACGAAAAATGAAAAAGTAAATTCTACTTTTGCATTCAATAGTGGATTTTAGT
>JAJQAD010000216.1 GCA_021204005.1 Clostridiales bacterium | reverse complement strand
TTTCTATCTTTTATGGTTTTGTCATAATTTGCTCATATTTCTTCTGTAAGATAATAAATGTAAAAAAGCAATATACCTTTTTTGACACTTCCTGTTGAGTGTATGACATTCAAAGGATGTACATTTTCATAACTCAAATCTCCCTATGTAAAAACAGCAGCGAAACCGCTGCTGTTTTTATAATCTTTTGTTTATCCTTCATTAAACAACTCCGACAGGGTATCTGCATGCTCCTCAAAGATTTCCAGCAGGAATGTATTCCAGTGCCGGGCATCCTGGGAATCGCTTCCGAATACGTAGTCTTCCTGGCCGTAATCAATCACGTCAAAACCCGGCATCGCTTTGCTGGCTCCCGCCGTCCGGTAGGAGGCCGCATCCGCCAGGGAGAAGGATACGTTCGTAATATCCGTATAATCTACCCAACTGCTCAGGTCGGTGCCCGAAGCCTCGGCAGAGGTCCCATTCGCGGTCTGCGTTTCTGCCTCAGGGGTTTCCACCTCCACGCCATCCGCATATGCAGCATACATCTGATCCACGTACAGCGCAAAGGAGCTGCTCAGCACCTCAGAGGGTACGTGACCGCCATCCCACTGCCACTCAATCTCACAATCCGTCCCGGCGTTCAGCCAGGCAATCTGCAGATTCAGGGAGGCAAACATGGACATGTCGCCCTCGGAAGCGCCCATGACAATACGGGTCCAGGCAGCGTCCTCCGTGTCATCATCACCGATATAGTTCAGAGGATTGTAGAGAGAGACAATATTGTTGCCATACTCATCCCCCGCCTCAATCTCCGCGATATCAGCGGCATAGGCCTCTACCATTTCCTCGTAGCTGGAATAATTGGCGGAATCCGCGGAGCTGCCGGCAGCCTGGGTGGTTCCCGCGTCAGGAGTTCCCACATCCATGGTATCGCCGCTGCTGTCTACATTCTCATTGACGGAAGAAGAATCCTCCGCATCCGCATCATCCGGTGTGCTGTCATCCCCGGAAATACCGTCCGTGCCCAGGTCAGCGGGCGCATCACCATCCGGTAAACTGTCTGTATCCATATCGTCCGGCAGGCTGTCTGTATCTATATCATTCGGCATCCCGCCGTCCGGAGCTCCGCCGCCTCTCATGCCACCGGATTTGCTGTCGTCATCCATATCCGGCAGGCTGTCCGTATCCATATCATCCGGCATATCCCCCTCAGAAACGCCATCCTTACCGCCCGGCATTTCTCCGTCGGATACTTCCCCGTCTTCATCAGAAAAATCAGCCGCACCGTTCATCCCACTGGGAAGATCTCCGCTCATCCCGCCGCTGCTGCCCGCCGTATAGCGTCCTTCCAGGAAAGCGGTCGCTTTCTCCTCACTGCTCATCGCAGCTACTTCCTCGTCAGACAATGCGTTTCCGTCCGCATCAAACCAGGTCCACCCATCCGCGTAATCCAGATTATCCAGATACCACTGGAGATTGGAAACAAACTCCGCCAGATACAAATCCAGGTAAGTGCCGCCATAACCGTTGGTGTCAGCATATAAATCCTCATCATACTCGATCGTCAGGGCGATGCTGCTGGTCAGTTCACCATCCTCGTCCAGATCGAATCCCACTTCAGCCTCCTCCACGGTCAGATTCTGCCCGTTGATATATTCCATATATTCTTCTGACAGATACCCGGCCAGCTGTGCCTGGAAGTCAGAACCAAACGCATAGTCCGTATCCAGATAATACTCAAATGCCAGCGCCATATCCGCTTCATAAAGGGAAGTAATTGCACTGTACGCAATGCAGCCCCAGGCTCCGTCGGACAGAGAAACCTCCTCGCCGTCGATGGTAACCGTTGTGGAATAACTGCCGTCCTCATTCAGGTAACAGCCAACTGCTCCCACTTCCGCCTGATAAGGATAGAAATCCGAGTTATTTGAAGTGGCTGCAAACATCGTCGCATGCGCCCCGCCGCCGGATCCTCCGGTGGATACAAAATAATCCACACTTCCCGGGAGGTTGCCCAGCAGAATATTATACTTCACAAACCGGGCGGCAGCCTTCTGATCGGAAAGACAGGACGGAGCGTCTCCTGTGTAATATGTGTTCCCATTCTCATCATCAGCCGTATCCTGTTTGCCCCGGTTGCCGCAGGCCACATTGATATATCCCTCGGATGCATAAGTTGTTGCAGCCTGTGTGTTAGTGGACGATGAGTAACCCGCCGCACCGGTATTCAGGATCACCGGCGCAGAATCCGCCGTGTACACCTGTCCGTTGGTGCTGGTAATCTGTGCATCATAGTCAATGACCAGAGCGCCGTTTACAGCGTCAGAATAGCTGTCCGCCGTCACATCTGCCCCGCCGTCTCCATCCGTATCAATACCGGCGATATAACCGCCGGGGACGCAGATAGAGACGCCCTCCTCGTCCTCAATCTCCGGGTAAGCCACAGCGGATACAATGGACATCACCCATGCATCCGAACCGGAATCATAACTCCAGGTATAATCTGTATTGTTAGCCAGATTCAGCGCAGATTCGATATACTCTTTGTCAGATGCCGTCGTCTGGGTTCCCGCAGCGGCCGATTCCTCCGAAGAAACTGACGTTTCCGTATCCGAAGATGCGCTGCCGCAGGCGGCCAGGCTCACCGTCATAGCCAGTACACACGTACATGCTATGAATTTCTTCCTGTTTCTCATAAGGAAATCCTCCTTGCTCATTTTTTTTGACTTTATCACACTTACCTTGAAAAAAGATTGAAGCTTTCCATCTATTTTCAAGGTTTCTGTGGTATCATACCCTTAAAAAGGAGACAGCATCCATGAAACTGTTATTAATAGAAGACGAACCCCGGATGGCGGACGCGCTCAGAGAACTTCTGCGCCAGGAAGGCTATGATGTGGACTGTTTTTTCCGCGGCGACGACGGCCTTACGGCGCTCTGCAGCGGCCAGTACGACGGCGTCATCCTGGATGTCATGCTGCCCGGCCTGTCGGGAGTAGCGGTCGCTTCACAGAGCAGAAAAGCCGGTATCCGCACACCGATTCTGATGCTGACTGCAAAAAGCGATCTGGAGGACAAAGTGCTTGGCCTGGATGCCGGAGCAGATGACTATCTGACAAAGCCGTTTCAGCCGCGGGAGCTTCTGGCCCGCGTGCGCGCCCTCTGCCGCCGGAGCCTGCCGTTTGTGGAAGAAAAACTCTGTATCGGCGACCTGGCTCTCGATACCAGATCGCTGACTCTGCATTGCATTACTACCGGTCAGAGCGTCCACCTGAGCGAAAAAGAATGCCGTGTCCTGGAATATTTTATTTCAAATCAGAACCAGATTTTATCGAAAGAACAGTTGGCTATAAAAATATGGGGATACGAGAATGAAGCAGAATATAATAAAGTAGAAGTCTACATTTCTTTTACCCGGAAAAAAATCAGCTTTGTCGGATCTCATGTAGAAATCAAGGCGGTCCGCGGCGCAGGATATGAATTGAGGTGGAAACATGAATAAAATCCACAACAAGAGTGCATTTCAGCGTTCCCGGCGACAGATCATCGCTGTAGTGATGGCGGTGTTCCTCTTTTTATTTATTGCTACGCTGGCGACAATCTATACTCTGAGCTATCGGGAGCTATATCAGGAAAACCAGGACATGCTGGAAGCCTATATCGACCAATATCGGGAAAACGGGAACCCCAGTGAGGTACGCGGTTCAGAGTCTGATCCGGAGGATACTCTGCCAGAGCAGAATGAATTGCCTGCGGAAGACACTTTCCCGGAGCAGAATGAATTACCTGCGGAGGACACTTTACCGGAACAGAATGAATTGCCTGCGGAGGACACTTTCCCGGACCAAAGCAAATTACCGGACGAAAATAATCTGCCCAGCCACGATGCCGCCCGATACCTCCTTTCTTCTTTTTATTCCGTAGCTTTTGATGAAGATGGCAGCGTTTCCAGTGTCGATCCGGGCAGCGGCACCCTGTATACAGAAGAGCAGCTCTCTGCGGCAGCAAAAGAACTTCTGGAAACAGGCCGGGAACAGGGGACCTACGGAAATTTTATCTACTGTATTGATACAGAGAAATCCTACACCCTGGTTGTTCTGATGGACAACACACTGATTTCAGACAGCTTTACTACACTCTTTCGCAACACGCTGATTCTCGGAGCGGTCATGGTAGTTCTTCTCTTTGTGTGCGCCATCGCCCTGGCTCGCTGGATCATCCGGCCGTTAGAGGAGAGTGATCGCCGTCAGCGACAGTTTATTTCTGATGCCGGACATGAGCTGAAGACCCCGGTGTCTGTCGTTGAGGCAAACGCGGAGCTGCTGAAGAGGGAAATCGGCTCCAACAAGTGGCTGGACAATATTCGTTTTGAGAGCAACCGCATGGCAGGCCTGGTCAGCGAACTGCTCTCGCTGCTTCGGACAGAGCGAGAATCCCCTCCTATGGAATCTCTGGATTTCAGCCGCCTCGTGCTGGGCGGCGTGCTCCCTTTTGAGAGTGTGGCTTTCGACCTTGGACGCGAACTCAATGATCAGATTGCAGACGGTATCACCATCTGCGGCAACGCATCACTCTTAAACCAGCTGGTATCCATTCTGATAGATAACGCACTTTCCCACAGCGCAGGAGAAGGTCAGATCACGATCAAACTCTGTCAGGAAAAAGGCGGAATTGTTCTCACTGTTTCCAATCCGGGCTTTATTCCCGAACAGGACAGAACGGAAATCTTTTCCCGTTTTTACAGAGGCGATGCAACCCGCAATGATACAGGTCACTATGGGCTGGGTTTAACTATCGCAAAGAATATTGTAGCGGAGCACCGGGGCGAAATCCAGGTAATCTGTGCAGACGGGCTGGTATCATTTTTCGTCCGCTTCCCGGAGGAAAAGAAAAAGCGTCACAACAATTCTTTTACTCTTTTTATGTAATTTGTAATTATTCAGAACCAGGCAAATTTGTGCAAAAAACAGTGTCGTATACTTGCATTCGTAAGCAGCTTTTTGCACAAATTTATCTGGCGGGAATGCGGCAGCGAAGAAATGTGCCCGCAGAGCATACCAACAACATTTTCGAGCCAGGTTCTGAATAGTTTCTATAATTTTAATATTCTATAATATTGACATTATATCCCCTTTCGTTATAATAGTTTATGATTATAGTATTTTGGAGTTATAGGATAGCCGGAATAGAAAGGGCATACAACAC
>JAJQAD010000133.1 GCA_021204005.1 Clostridiales bacterium | reverse complement strand
AGCTGACCGGAATTATCACTACAAATGAGGATTGTATGCATACCATGGCCGGCTCCGAGAATGTAGCGGAAATCCAGGGCGGTTTTCAGATTAACCGCTGTTCGGAATGCGGCCGCCATTATGACGGGTATGAAATCTGGGAGCAGGAAAACCTGCCCAGATGCGAATCGTGCGGTGGAAGGATTCTTCCCTGGGAGCTTTACAGCCACATCAGTCTTTGGGAGGAAGGCGTACAAAAGGCAAGGGAGTGGATTTCAAAGGCAGATTTGATCCTTGTAATCGGAACGAACGGTTATTACGGAGGCGCGTACTGGGATTATCGGAGAAGGGATGCCGTGATTGTGCAAATCAATCCGGGGCATACCAGTTTTGACCATGCCGCGGACTTGAATATCCGGGAGGCGTGCGATGATGTATTTCATAAGCTGGCAGAAAGGAAGGTTTTTTGAATGAATATTTCCAAACAGGCGCTTCAGTTAAAAAGGCTTTGAATGAGAGCCGATACACCGTTGCTATCACCGGTGCCGGTCTTCACGAGGAAAACCTGAAGAAGGCACAGGACTGGATTTCAAAAGCTGAGCTGATTTTGACCATCGGTGCTAACGGTTCCTACGGGAATGCGTATTTTAATTACAGGAAACGAGGTGCAAAAATCATCCAGATCAATCCTGGCGAAACCAATTTTGATTCTTACGCGTCTATCAATATCCGTGCGGGCGCGGATGAGGTTTTCCGGTTGATTGTCTGATACTCCTGGAGGCATATGAAATGTGGATTCGTATTTTTAAGGCCTGGCTCAAATGGCGAAAGGACTGGGATTCGTTATGCAACCGCTGTGGGAAGTGTCACTGCGCGGCTGTGTGATGCCAATCGGAGGACTTCCGGAAAAACTGATGGCATCCCAGAGGGCAGGCATCAAAACAGTATTTATTCCGTCAGACTTTTATTCTTTTACCTTCCATCATTTTTTCTGTCGGCACTTTTGCTGACATCCTTCGGCAGAAGTCGTCCACAGGTGTCAGTTCACTGACCGGCGGAAATGCGTCATCATAATGATCCAGCAGAAGTACCGAGGCTGTGCCATACCAGGTTATCTCCATAATCTTTCCTCACTGCGCGTACATATCCTCAGGGAACTCTTCACCTGAGATAGCCATGTCTATCACATTCATTCATGATAAATCCATTCAGTATGTCGAATACGGTAATATGGTGTATTCTTTATCTTTGATGCCAGATGTGCTCCGAATACCCCCAGGCGTGCCATGACAGCCAGCCCGACGCGGCGCCTGCCATACTCTTTTCCAAAAAGCTGTTTTATAACCTTTGTCGATTTGAAATCGTAAAAATACAGGGACGCTTTGTAAAACTCTTCCTGCAGATCCCAGGGGGACATATTTTTCGGCTGGAACGTAACATTCATCATATCAAAATCCTGCCAGCTGCCATCCAGCATCCGCCCGTCCCTCTGCATTTCTTCATAGACCGGCGTCCCGGGATAGGGCGTCAGGATAGCCGGCTGGAGCTGGTAGGCATGGATGTCTTTCGCAAATTGGATGGATCTGTGAATATCTGCTTTCGTATCATCATCCAGCCCTAATACGATACTGGCAATTATACGGATTCCATATTTTTCGCAGGCCGCGCCAGCCTTTCGGATATTCTCTATATTCTGTCCTTTGTGGATGGAATTTAATGCTTTCTGGTTTAAAGATTCGATTCCAATCAGCACGCGGGTCAGGTGCGCCTCCCGCAGCAACTCCAAAAGATCCTCGTCCTCCGCCATATCGGTCCTTCCGAAGAAGAAAGTTTCTTTAAACAGCAGATCCTCCGCGATCATCCTCCTGCAGATTTCTTTTGCGCGTTCCTTGTCTGCGGTAAAATTATCATCCTCAAAATTCATATAGCGGAAGCCGCGCTGCTTATACATGCGGATTTCCTCTATCACGTTATCCACGCTGCGCTGCCGGTAAGGGGAAAACATCCTGGAAGTAGTACAGAAGGTGCAGAGATACGGGCATCCGCGGGTCGTCAGCACATTTGCGCTTTCGCAGGGCGTTTTTAATATGTCATAATCCGGCAGTGGCACATCATCCAGGTCCTCAATCGGGATGCCATGGATAATTTTTTCCGTCCTCCTGCCTTCCACGACATCCAAAATCACCTTCTCCCCTTCGCCTGTGATCACATGGTCGGCATGCTCGGCAGCCTCTTCCGGCAGGTAAGTGGCATGGATTCCCCCAATGACTACCATTGCGTGGCCTTCCCTGTGTACGCGGTCCGCCAGTTCATATGCACGGGGCGCATTGGATGTCATTACGGAAAAGCAGAATACATCTGCAGTCGGAATTATTTTTTTATAGTTGACATGCGCATTCAATTCCTCATATACTTCTACATCATGACCTGCCTTCTTTAAAATGCTTCCGAGTATCAAAGGGCCTGTGATGGAGTTGGACTGCCCGTATATTTTCCCGCCCCAACGGTAAAAGGGAATCCTGCGAAGCGTAGAGGCAGGTGTAATAAAAATAATCTTCATTTTATCTTATCTCACCATCCTTTTCTTTTAGATAAAACAGAAAAGATTTATTTTAACGCCATTACAAAATATGGTTTTCCGGATTCATTTTCCATCGATACATAATTCCATCCAGCCAGTCTGCCGGTTTTCGGATAGAAAATATCTCCGGGTTTTGCCTGTTTCTTATATTCCGCCCTCAATTCTTTGACCGGAAAATTATCGTCAATCAGGCTGCGGCCCAATTCAATATATTTCAAATTATTTACGTGATGGTTCGTGTCTATGAGATAGCCCGTTACCGGGATGCATCCTGAATCCGCCATGTTTTCGGGCAGTTTTATTTTTCTTGGGGCATATTCCATCTGAATGCGGCCTTCCGTTCCATACGCATCAATTTCTGCTTTCTCCGGCCGCACAGGCTTCCATGTATCAGTGCTTAAATAAACCCACGATGAATTTGCCCTGACAAGACATTTCCCCTGTCCGTCACGGATCAGGACATTACGCCATCCAAGATAACCGGAAAATTGATAGGGAATCGTTTCAACTATAATCGGTTCAAACATTTTTGGATACTGATCGATCATGATCTGCCATCCTGTCACTACCCACAGGCAATGATGCGATTTCTGGTAATCCGGCCCGACACCCAGAGAATCCGCATGGAAAAGACAGCAGTCCTGTAAATAATTCATCATACTGACTAAATTCAGGTTTCCGGCCTCATCAACCTCACTGTATCTGGCTCTGCTTGAAAATGAATACATGGCGTCTTCTCCTTTGTTTCTGGGAGAACATAATTTATTTTATTGGTACAGTTGTTTATTATTTGACATATGTTTTAGGAACCATTATAATAGAGTTGACATTATATTGCAATAATACACATTTGTGTAACAGTAAGATAAATGTCAAAATTCAAAAATTGTATTTACAATGCAGGAGAAAATAAAGTGGAACAAAAACTGGATTTAAGAGTCATAAAAACTTATCATGCACTCACAGAAGCATTAAAAGACCTGCTTTCCAAAAAGCCGCTGAATGAGATCACCGTAAATGAGATCTGCGAGAGAGCCGTGATACGGCGCACTACATTTTACAAGCACTTCAGAGACAAATACGGCCTGCTTTTATTCGTCGCAAAGGAAATTCAGGAGGAAATTGATAAAAAGGCGCTGGAAATGCGGAATTCTGACGATGGGGCTCATCAGGATTTTTATTATAACATTCTCTGCCTGTTCGAGTATTTGGAAATCCACCAGGAATTATACCGTTCGCTGCAAAGCAGTTTTTCCTCATCCTTTGTCTGGGAATCCCTGTCGAATGAAACCGCAAAAAATGTCAAGGCTTATATGGCAAAGAGTGCCGGCGGTGATAAATTATCTCCGGCGTACATGGAGCTGACCAGCCAGTTCCTGATAGGGTCACTTTACCAGGGCATGGGCTGGTGGCTGAATCACATGGACCAGTTTTCAAAAACGGAAATGGCTGATCAGTTGTGCTCTTTTGTTACAAACGCTGTGGGCCAGATATAGCGCGTTGCGCCAGCAGTCATATCCATTAGAAAAAAGGAACCCTTGCCGGGATGCAAAACGGCTGACTCCGTTTTCTATCATTCTGGAAGAGAAACTTTTTATTGAAAAACTGCGGTACAGCCATCTGGCCGCACCGCAGGAAAGCGAAGGGACAATCTTTGCGGCGGATTATGCCGCATCGATCTGTTATTCAATCGTGATAGAGTTGTTCTCCTCAACTGCAGGCTGCTGTACTTTCTTTGGTACAGTAAATGAATCTTATACCTCGCCAGGAATCGGATTATCGGGCGTTATGCCGGACTGTCAGACCCTTTATTACGTTAACCATGCCGTTGCAATAGTGATTGTCGGCTTCACACCTAAATTATAGCCTGTCTTTCAGCAGCCCCAGCACATCCGCAATCTCCGCTGCCGGTTCGGGATCCTCGCTGTTCAGCCAGCTATAGAGCACAGAAAAGGCTCCCTCAAAGACAAACCGGCGGATATACTTTACTTCCGTATCGGAGTAGTTGCTTTCGTTGATCATGCTCTGGAAAATAACACGGATGTTGGGGATGGAAAACACATGTGCGGAAAATTCCTGCACCGGGACAGACCGCGTGAGGATACAGAATAACTCCCTCTGTTCATATAAATACTGCAGGACAAGGAGCAGGGCATTTGAATTCTGCGTTATGATCTCCTTTAACGACTCATCCAGCTGGTTTAAAAAATCTGATTCGATCTCATTCAGCAGTTCTGTCTGGCTGCCATAGTATTTATAAAAGGTCGTGCGGTTGATCTGCGACACGATGCACAGCTCGTGGACGGTGATCTGTCCAACCGGCTTTTCTTTTAACAGTTTTAACAGCCCGGTTTTCAGCATTTCTTTGCTGAGGCGGATTCTCTGATTCTCCATGGCTTGATTTCTCCTCGACAAATTTCAGAAAAATGTTGACTTTAAAGCAAAAACAGGTGGGATTGTTTACCACACATCTTTTTTACGCAAACAGTCTGTTGACTTTGTGAGCCTGTGTTAATTATAATGAAGTCATAAAAAAATGTCAATATTAAGGCTGTGGATCATGACAGCCTAAGGAGGTTGATTTTATGAAGTTTTGGAGGCGCAACTGGTATTATATCGGCGGCATACTTTTTGTAGGGC
>JAJQAD010000112.1 GCA_021204005.1 Clostridiales bacterium | reverse complement strand
ATGATATAGATGCCGTTATTTTTGACCTGGACGGCACGTTGGCGGACTCTATGTGGGTCTGGTCGGAGATTGATCGGGATTTTTTCCGGGAACATGCGATTGATTTTCCGGAATCCTTAAACCGCGAGATTGAGGGGCTGGGCTTTACGGAGACCGCGCAGTTTTTTGTAGATCATTTTCCGCTGAAAGAGTCGGTGGAGGAGATTAAGCAGCTGTGGAACGACATGGCGCTTGAGAAATACCGCACAAAAGTGCCCTTAAAGCCGGGTGCCGCGGAATTTCTCGCTAAATTGCGGCGGCGGAAGATAAAGACGGGGATAGCTACCAGCAATTCGCAGCTTCTGGTGGATACGTTTCTGACATCACGCGGAATCGCTTCACAGATTGACGCGGTGACTACCGTCTGCGACGTCAGCAGAGGAAAACCCGCGCCGGATGTTTATCTGGTGACGGCAGAAAAGCTGAATGCCGCGCCGGAGCGCTGCCTGGTTTTTGAGGATATTCCCATGGGAATCCGCGCGGGGAAAAACGCCGGTATGCGCGTCTGTGCGGTGGAGGATGACTATTCCACCGGACAGCGGGAGGAAAAGCGGAAGCTGGCGGATTATTACATAGAAGATTTCCGGGAGCTCGCCGCGCTCATACCAGACAGATCTCGAACGGGCACAGCGGGGTTCATGATATAAAAAGGAATTATCTGATTATGAAAGAATTTAAGGTTTCATCCAGAGAAGCCGGGCAGCGCATGGACAAGTATCTGTTCAAAGTGCTGAATCAGGCTCCGGACAGTTTTGTCTATAAAATGCTGCGGAAGAAAAACATTACCCTGAATGGGAAAAAGGCATCCGGGAAAGAACTTTTACAGGCGCAGGATTGTGTCAGAATTTTTCTTTCGGACGAGACTTTTTCGAAGTTCTCTTCCATCGATTTTGTGAGTAATTCTGCAGCGGTTTCTTTCGGACAGAAATCAGATGAGGGGATACGAAAATCCGGTTCAGCACTGGAAACGAATGTTTTTGATAATCAATCCTCTGTTGAAATGAAAGGGAATATTCTGAATCCGGAACATGCCGCCGCTCAGGCGGGCATTGCGGTGGTTTATGAGGACGATGATATTCTTGTGATCGATAAACCGGCCGGTCTGCTTTCCCAGAAAGCCCGGGCGGGGGATGATTCCGCGAATGACCGTATTCTCACGTATCTGCTGGCGAGCGGACAGCTGACGGAAGAGGAATTGCGCACCTTTCACCCGTCCATCTGCAACCGGCTGGACCGCAATACCTCCGGCCTCCTTCTCGCTGGAAAGACGATGCGCGGTCTGCAGGATATGGCAGCGCAGCTGAAATCCCGGTCTGTGAAGAAGTACTATCATGCGCTGGTGTGGGGCGAAATGACGGAGCCGCAGCATCTGAGCGGTTATCTGGTGAAAGATCACAGAACTAACCAGGTGAGAGTATTCCCTGAGTTATCCCGGCAGAAAGCTGACACTGCAAAGATACATCCGGAGACCCGTTTGCCGGAGGAAAAGAACGGTCGGAAGCGGAAAGATGAGACAAAGGAACGGGGTTCATATGCCGGGGAGTCACGGATTGAGACGGCATACCGGCCGCTGGCTCATTTTGGCAACGCGACACTTTTGGAAATTCACCTGATCACCGGAAAATCCCACCAGATCCGGGCGCACCTGGCTTCTGTCGGACATCCTATTCTGGGCGACCCGAAGTACGGCGATCCTGCCGGGAACCGGAGACTCAGGGAAAAAACGGGAATAAAGCGGCAGCTGCTTCACGCCTGCCGTGTCGAGCTGGCGGATGGGAGAGTGATCGGGGCGGAAGACCCGGAGGATTTTCGCCGGGCAGAGAAGTGGCTGCAGTCGTCTTGAGAACTGTTCCTGATCGTCCTGAGAACTATTCATAATCATCTTGAGAACGGCGAGACAGGCAAATGCAAGGCATATGACATTATTTTTCTGCAATTTGTCTGGCCCGGAATGAATATAAACTACAAAAGAAACGGATATGAAGAATTATGTATATTTACATTATGAGACACGGTGAGACTTACTGGAATAAGGACGGGAAGATTCAGGGATCGTCGGATATTGAACTGACGGATTTCGGAGTCGAACTGGCGCGACTTTCCGCGGACGGTTTTCTGAGGGACGGCATCTGTTTTGACCGTATTTATACCAGCCCTCTGACCCGGGCGATACGGACCGCGGAGATTATTGCGGAGAAGAATCTGAAAATAGATAAAGGAACAGCAGAAGCTGCGGAGGATGACATTCAGAAGCAATCAGAGTTCCGGATTGACCCGCGTATCCGGGAAATGTGCTTTGGAAAATACGAGGGGCTGAAGCTGAAAGAACTCAGAAATCATGATGAGAATATTGTCAACTGTTTTTCACATCCTGCTCTGTACATAGCCGATGAGACCGGCGAGACCTATGACGAAGTCTACGCGCGGATTGATGATTTTATGGAACGGGAGCTTTTGCCGCTGGAACGCAATCCGGAGATGAAAAATGTGCTGGTGCTCTGTCACGGGACGGTGATCCGTGCTTTTTTAAGCAGAATCAACGGAATTGATCTGGAGGGCTTCTGGAAAATACGGCAGCCGAACTGCTGTATCAATAAGATAGAGTTAAAAGATGGGATCTTTATATCCGTTCAGGAAAACATTCTGTACTATGAATCGGAAGAATTGATGCATCGGGGGATTTTATAGGCATGGCGACATGGAATTCGAGGGGCCTCAGGGGATCCACGCTGGAGGAATTTATCAATCGGACAAACGAAAAATATCTGGAGCATGGGCTGGCTCTGATTCAGAAGATTCCGACGCCGATCACGCCGATTCAGATCGACAAGGAGAGCCGGCATATTACGCTGGCGTATTTTGATCAGAAAAGCACGGTGGACTATATCGGCGTGGTGCAGGGAATACCGGTCTGCTTTGATGCGAAAGAGTGTCAGACGGACACGTTCCCTCTGCAGAACATCCATGAGCATCAGGTGAATTTTATGCGCGATTTTGAGCGTCAGGGCGGAGTGGCTTTCCTGATTATTTTTTTCGCTCACCGCGATGAGTTTTATTATCTGAGATATCAGGAGCTTAGGGGCTTCTGGGAGAGAGGGGTTTCCGGCGGGCGGAAAAGCTTCCGCAGGGAGGAACTGGATGAGCGGTTTTTCTTTTCCATGCACGGCGGACTGATGGTTCCCTATCTGGAACCGATGCAGCTGGATCTGACAGACCGGTAGAAAACAAGCTGTTTGAGAGTTTGTCGCTATAACGACCGAGTTCGGCGCAGGAATGCGCCGGGGAGCATTCATTTTATCTTGCATGTTTTTAGGGAAAAGCGTATACTGGGAATAGTTTGAGGCGTTGCTCTTCCATGCGGGATGATGAAGGGCAGTGCGTGAAGACCACATCAGGAGGGAGTGCAATGATTGAGGCAACCAGCTGTGGTGGTGTGGTTATATTCCGTGGAAAGATTCTGCTGTTGTATAAGAATTATCGCAACAAATACGAAGGATGGGTTCTTCCGAAAGGGACGGTGGAGCCCGGTGAGGGGTATAAAGATACTGCCGCAAGAGAGGTAAAAGAGGAGACCGGCGTAGACGCCGCGATCATCAAATACATTGGGATGAGTGAGTATTCATTTTCTGTGCCGGATGACACTGTGAATAAGCAGCTACACTGGTATCTTATGATGGCTGACAGCTATTACAGCAAGCCCCAGCGGGAGGAGTATTTTGTGGACTCCGGATATTATAAGTACCATGAGGCATATCATCTGCTGAAGTTTTCCAATGAGAAGCAGATTCTGGAGAAAGCGTACCGCGAGTATCAGGATCTGAAGAGAAGCAATCTCTGGGGAAGCAAAAAATACTTCTGAATACTTTGCTGCAATACGGAACATACTATATAAAACTATGAGGGCGAGAGATGATTTGGGACAATCACATGTTTATCGGGAAGAGATGCCGCGGCAGAGCTAAGACGCTGCAATACCGGATTTCCAACGGACTGGCGCACCCGGGTGTCTTCCTGCTCGTTCTTCCGCAGAGTGAGCATGCGGTTCTTGAGATCATTCCCAGTCTGCTTTTGCTTCAGAAGGATTATCCCGATGAAAATCTGCGGATTGTCGGCATGGCCGCCACCCGGAAAGAGGCATTTTCTCTGGCGGAGCAGATCATAGCCGGCGCTTTTCAGGAATGCGGGAAGGCAGATGTGGAAGCGTTTATAAGTCAACTGTAACTGCGGAATTTTAAATCAAGCTGCGACGGTTGCAAACCAGAGGATGCAAAGCATGTTTATTGTGTTATCAGTGTGTAAAATCATAGGAATCGTGGTTCTGGTTGTGCTGGCTCTGCTTGCCGCGCTCCTTTTTCTTCCGGTATCCTATGAGATTGACGCAGATATAGATCAGCAGAGGTACAGTGTGAAGGTACACTGGCTGCTTCGCCTGGTTCGTTTTCGTTTTTTCTACGGGGAAAAAGCGGAATTGCTGCTGAACATACTCTTTTTCCGGTTTGATTTTCTGGATCAGGAGAAACGCCGGAAGAGAAAAGAAAAAAAAGAGAAAAAAGCGGCAAAACGAAAAAAGAAAAAAAAGAATCCCGAGGATGATCAGGAGCCGGAACCGGAAAAAGGTCCGTTCCAAAAGGTGTTGGGCATTTTGAGAACCGTGGCTCGCACAGGCGGGCGTGCTCTGGAGTATGATATTCCGGATGCAATCTGGCCGGGACTGCAGGTTTTTCTGTTTCGGATCCGCCCCCGGCAGGTGAGAGGAACCCTGGAATTTGGTTTTTCTGATCCGGCCACGACGGGGCAGATTGTGGGCGGCCTGGCGATGATTCCTCTTCTTTACCAGACGGACCTGCGCATTTTGCCTGATTTTGAGACAGAACAGACCTATATCAGCGGCAATTTTTATGCAAAAGGGCATATGATGCTGTTCCATGTGGTGATGCTTTTGATCCGCTGGATCAGACAGAAGAATGTCAGAGTGTTTATCGGAGCGGCGAGGAGCGCTGCCTGAGTTTCAAATTTAAAGGAGGTTTTCATTATGGCGGAGACTAACGGTAACGGCAATGGTACAAACGGTACCTTTCAGAAGACGGTGGATTCTCTGATGAAGGGAATGGATGGATTCGTATCTTCCAAAACGGTGGTGGGAGAGCCAATCTACATTGAGGATACGATATTGCTT
>JAJQAD010000212.1 GCA_021204005.1 Clostridiales bacterium | reverse complement strand
GCATGTAAGGGGATGCCCATCTGTGCTCTGATATAGGGCGAAGCCCGGACAACGAGGAAATCAGGGATTTCCGAGTGGGCACGGCGGAGTTCATGATATAATAATGTCGAATTAAATGAGAGTGACGGACGCGGGCGATGACCTCTCCCGCATCCTGTGCTAATGCTTGTATCTTTTCCAACAACTATTATTTATATAAACAACTAACACTACACGAAAGCGAGATAAAAATATGTATAAAATTAATTTTCAAAAACCCATCCACATTCACTTTATCGGGATCGGCGGCATCAGCATGAGCGGTCTCGCGGAGATTGTCTTAAAAGAGGGATTCACGGTCTCCGGCTCGGACAACAAAACTTCCGACCTCACAGACCGCCTCGCCGCGCACGGTGCGCGGATTGATATCGGCCAGAAAGCGGAAAATGTAGCGGATCATCCGGACCTGGTGGTCTACACTGCCGCGATCCATCCGGATAATCCGGAGTGGCAGGCCGCGGAATCGGCCGGCATACCGATGCTGAGCCGCGCTGAATTTCTCGGGCAGCTCATGGATAATTATACGGATTCCATCGCTGTCAGCGGTACACACGGCAAGACGACCACTACATCCATGATCGCGCATATTCTGCTGGCAGCCAAGGCGGACCCCACCATCTCCGTGGGCGGCATGCTGGACGCCATCGGAGGGAATATCCGTGTGGGCGGGTCAAAGGTATTCCTCACGGAAGCCTGCGAGTACACGAACAGCTTCCTGAACTTTCACCCGCGCTACAGTATCATCCTGAACATAGAAGAGGATCATATGGATTTCTTCAAGGATCTGGATGACATCCGGCACTCCTTCCATCGTTTCGCCTCCAATACCCTGGAGGGCGGCGTTCTGATCCTGAACAGTGCCATTGACGCCCCGGAAGAAATAACGGCGGACTTAAACCGCAGCGTGGTGACATTCGGCACAGAAGGCACGGAGGATTATACCGCAGCCGATATCACTTATGACGAGAAAGCCTGCGCTTCCTTTACATTCGTCTGCCATGGGCAGCCGGGGGGTTATGTACCTCTTCATGTCCCGGGAACCCACAATATCTCCAACGCCCTGGCCGCCATCGCCTTTGCAAAGGAGGCCGGCATTCCCGACGACATCATCATCCGCGGACTGTCTTCTTTCGGAGGCACGGCGCGCCGCTTCGAGTATAAAGGATCCTTTGACGGCGTTACTGTCATCGATGACTATGCTCACCATCCCACCGAGATCCGGGCCACTCTGACGGCAGCAGCGAATTATCCCCACGGGCGCATTGTCTGTGTATTCCAGCCTCACACCTACACCCGGACGAAAGCATTCTGGAATGAATTCGCTGACGCTCTGTCTCTCGCGGATGTTGTCATCCTGGCTGATGTATATGCAGCGAGGGAGACGGATACGCTTGGCATCCGCTCCGAAGATCTCGCGGCAGAGATCCGGAAACGCGGCACGGAAAGTTACTACCTGCCGGACTTTAAGTCCATCGAAAATTTTATCGTAAAAAATTCTTTACACAAAGATTTGTTGATAACTATGGGCGCCGGAGACATTTATCGGGTCGGGGAAAACCTTTTGACCGGCAGATAATCTTTTTGCAAAAAACGCACTTGCCGGGTTTCCGGTTTTTGCAGGATAAATGTCTTTTACACAAAGTTCTCCACGATATCCACAAATGCTTCACGGGTTTTCCACGAAGATTTGTGGGTATCTTTTTCTTCTCTTTTTTTATCTCGTGTGATATACTTTGAAACGAAAGAGAGAGATTGATATGTCAAAGATTGCATTATACAACGAACAGCCGATGGCTGTTACTACTGTGCCGAATATTTTTATTGACGAATACATGGCGCAGGCTAATGGTGAATATGTTAAGATTTATCTTTACCTGCTGCGCAGCATGAACCGTCTGGAGTGCAGTTTTTCCCTGTCTCAGATTGCCGATCACTTCGACTGCACCGAGCGGGATGTATTGCGCGCTTTAAAATATTGGGAGAAGCTGCACCTGCTCCGCCTCGAGTATGACAGCAGCCGCAATCTGTCCGGCATCTGCTTTCTGACTGACCACTGTCACGATGCGCAGTCTGTCACGGAGAATGCGCCTTCCGGTACGGCCAGCCGCTTTGTCCGGGCCACAGCGACGGACAATTCCGGTCACACTGCCGCTGACGCAGACAATCTGCAGGACTTCTGCAAAAAGGATGATGTCCGGGAGCTGGTATTTATCGCGGAGCAGTATCTGGGCCGTACATTGAATCAGACGGACCTAAACACCATCTTTTTCTGGTATGATGAGCTTGGATTCTCCGCGGAGCTTATCGGTTTTCTTATTGAAAACTGCGTAGACAGCGGACATACCAGCCTGCACTACATGCAGAAAATCGCGGAAGAATATGCCGCCAGGGAGATTCACACTGTGGAGGAAGCCCGGCTGTTTACCAGCCAGAACTCTGCCGTCTATTACGCGGTCATGAAATCCTTCGGCATCCGCGGGCGCAGCCTGATCCCCTCCGAGATGAACTACCTGAAGCAATGGAGCGGTTCTCTTGGCTTTTCTATCGATATGATATCAGAAGCCTGCACGCGCACCATCCGCGCCATACATGAGCCGAGCTTCGGGTATGCCAACACAATTCTCCAGACCTGGCACGATCAGGGCATACATACGATAGCAGATGTGAAAAAATCAGATGAGGCTTACCGCCAGGCACAGAGCCAGCGGACCAAACGAACCCAGGGGAATCCCCCCGGCACCGTGAACCGCTTTATCAATTTCAGACAACGCGAAAACAATTACGACGAAATACAGAAGCACCTGGTTCAGAATTCCCTGCAATAAGGAGTAGATATGTCTCTTACCAATACACAGTATGACGAAATTATGCGCTCCTATCAGGACAGACAGCTGCGCCGGCAGCATCTCATCGCATCCAGGAAAGAGGAGATTGCATCTCTCTCACCCCGGATGACCGAATTGAATGCCGAGATTGCCCACCGGAGCGTATCACGGGCCCGCCGTTTCCTTGACGGAGACGGCGCTGCGCTTGTCGGTGCGCGGGATGAGATATCTGCTCTTTCCGCCGAAAAAGCGCGCCTGCTGCTCTCGCTTGGTTACCCGGCAGACTACCTTGAACCGCCTTATACCTGTCCGGACTGCAGAGATACCGGCTATATCGGAAACGAAAGATGCCACTGTCTGGCTCAGGCCTCCATTGACCTGGTCTACGCGCAGTCCAACCTTTCTTCTATTCTGGAGGAAGAGAATTTTGCAACCTTTTCTCTCAAATATTACGACGACAGTCTTTTCGATTCGGACACGGGGATTTCCTCCCTGGCCGCGGCACGGAATGCCTGCGGAAAGTGCCGTCAGTTTGTAAAACAATTCGACACGGAATATCAGAACATCCTGCTCTTCGGCGATACCGGCGTAGGGAAGACCTTTCTCTCGCACTGCATCGCGAAAGAACTGCTGGACAGCGGACATTCCGTGATTTATTTTTCTGCCCAGCAGTTTTTTGACCGGCTGGCAGAGCATGCTTTCCGCAAAGAAAGCGCGGCGGCATCCGATTACCGCAATATCTTCAAATGTGACCTGCTGATCATAGACGATCTGGGCACGGAAATGACCAACTCATTTACGTCGTCCCAGTTTTTTGTCTGTCTGAATGAGAGAATTCTGCGCCGCAGATCCACGCTCATTTCCAGCAATCTCAACCTGCAGGATATTGCTTCCATTTATTCCGAGCGTATCTTCTCCCGGATTACCAGCGATTTTATGCTACTGCATCTGTTTGGGAGAGATATCAGAATACAAAAAACATTCTAAGGAGGATTTTTTCCAATGCATGACGACAAAAGGAATTTGGATTCCATCCCCACCGGTTCCCTCGGCATTATTCCGCTGGAGAGCTGCCGGGAAATCGGGGAAGCCGTAGATAAACATCTGGTAAGATGGCGGTGCGCCCGCCAGCATGAGCACGAGAACGACATCACATTCCGGGGCTACATGCGGGACTCCTATGTAATCAAGGCCACCTGCTCTCGTTTCGGCAGCGGTGAAGCGAAAGGACAGATTGAAGAAAGCATCCGCGGTTATGACCTCTTCATTCTCGTGGATATCACCAACTACAGCCTGACCTACAAACTCTGCGGCATGGAGAATCACATGTCCCCGGACGACCATTATCAGGACCTGAAGCGTGTCATTGCAGCCGCCTGCGGGCGGGCAAAACGAATCACTGTAATCATGCCTTTCCTGTACGAAAGCCGTCAGCATCGGAGAACCGGCAGAGAATCCATGGACTGCGCACTGGCGCTCCAGGAGCTGGTAAACATGGGCGTCAACAATATCATCACTTTCGACGCACATGACCCACGGGTGTTAAACGCAATTCCCCTGAACGGCTTTGAGACAGTACAGCCCTCCTACCAGTTTGTAAAGGGTATCCTCGGCGCCTGCAATGATGTCAAAGTAGATAAAGATCACCTGATGATCATCAGCCCGGATGAGGGCGCCACGGAGCGTGCCGTCTTCCTGGCCAGCGTTCTGGGTGTAGGAATGGGAATGTTCTACAAGCGCCGCGATTACAGCCGCGTCGTAGACGGGATGAACCCCATTGTCGCGCATGAGTTTCTGGGTTCCTCCCTGGAGGGAAAGGATGTCTGGGTTATCGATGACATGATCTCGTCGGGCGGCAGTATGATCGATGTCGCGCGGGAACTGAAAAAACGCCATGCAGGCCGCATTTTTGTCATTGCCACTTTCGGTCTCTTTACAAACGGACTGGAAAAGTTTGACAAAGCCGTAGAAGAGGGATTAATCTATCGCGTGGTCTGCACTAACCTGACTTATCAGTCCCCGGAGCTCCTGGCAAGACCTTACTACATCTGTTGTGATATGGCAAAATACATTGCCTATATCATTGACACCTTAAATCACGACGCATCCATCAGCGACCTTCTGAATCCTTACAACAGGATCAAAGAGCTGGTGAAAGCCTATAATAATAAGCAGGAGCTTGACGATCTGGATTAATATTCCTTACGCGCCTTTGCGTAATCGAGTAGGAGGCGACTTTTGCCTCATACTCGCTGCGCGGGGTGCGGACAGCACAGCTGTCATATTCCTTACGCACCCCTGCGCATCGAGTAGGAGGCGGTGATTAGCCGCCGTCCTCTCACAGCACCGAACGTACGG
>JAJQAD010000065.1 GCA_021204005.1 Clostridiales bacterium | reverse complement strand
CTCCCGCTCAATGCGGTCCAGAATCTCCTCCGTATCTGCCGTCCGGCCGTAAATCCCCAGCGCTTTGGAAGGGCAGATTTTCAGGCACTCGCCGCAACCGATACATTTGGCATGATACAGCCGGCCATTCGAAAGCGCATGGTATCGGCACAAGCCGTCACACAGGCGGCACCCTGCACTTCGGATACACTTTTTTTCATCCAGATACACCTCCGGATACGGGGACTGCGACTCCGGATTGGAACACCATGGGCAGCGCAACGGGCATCCTTTGAGAAATACAATCGTACGGATGCCCGGCCCGTCATGGAGAGAATACGGCTGGATATTAAATATCACTCCCTGCATTTTCTTAAATCTGTTCGTTGATCAGCCGAAGCAGCTTTTCACGGTACCTGTAAAACTTCTCACTGAACTGAATGTCTTCCACGCCTTCCTCGATAATCTGACGGGAGAAGGTCACCTGAATATCCTCAATCAACCGACCCGGCCGCTTGCTCAGCACGAGGATCCGGGACCCCAGAAGCAGCGCCTCCTCTACATCATGTGTGATAAAGAGAATCGTTTTGCCCGTGTCCCACCAGATCTTCCGGGTAAGGTTCTGCATATTCTCCCGCGTCAGCGCATCCAGCGCACCGAACGGCTCATCCATAAGCAGGATTTCCGGATTATTGATCAGCGCCCTGGCAATGGACACCCTCTGCCGCATACCGCCGGAAAGTTCATATATTTTCTTGTCCGCAAACTCTGTCAGCCCTACTTTTTCCAGATATTCATCGGTGAGCTTTTCATACTCAGCCTTCGGCACCTTGCTCATTCTTGGGCCGAAGTTCACGTTGTTCCGCACGGAAAACCACTCGTAAAGCGGAGGATTCTGGAAGACCACGCCCCGGTTTTTGTCAATGCCGTCGATCAGCTCTCCGTCCAGTCGGACAGTTCCGTCCGTTGGCTTGATGAAACCGGCCAGTATTTTCAGCAGCGTACTCTTGCCGCAGCCGGACGGTCCCAGGACACAAATGAATTCTCCTCTGTAGATATTAAATGTGATATCATCCAGCGCCTTAATCTGGTCCTGTTTTGCTTCATAATACAGATCCACATTCTGAATCGAAATCAGCTCTTCCTCGGTGACCGGCTCTTTCCCCTCGTAGCGCAGCCGCTCCACGGAGACGAGTTCGCCGCTGGGTTCCTGCAGGTCTCTGTAATCTGCCATATACTTGCTCCTTTACTCCGCCAGAGCGGCCTCCAGATAAGAGGTATTAATACTGTTTACAAATGTCTCAAGATCCGGCGCGCTGGTAATACTCTGCTGCTCCACCAGGAAATCCGCTGTCGCCTTCAGGGCATCTGCGATGTAATCATTCAGGTAATCCGCCTGCTCCTCGCCTTTCAGATAAACATACTGTGTAATCTGGTCTGCCGCATCCTCTTCCGAGATTTCCAAAACACTGGCAATCTCTGTCGCTGCGGTCTCCGGATCATCTAACAATACCTCATTCGCCTGAATCTGCACTTTGATGTAATTTTCCACGATTTCCGGATACTGCTCGGCAAATTCAGTCCTGGCTACCACCAGATCTGCCGTAATAATCCCCTGATCTGCCAGCTGGGCGGAATCCGTGATATTGACGCCGGTCTCCTGAAGCTCGCTCAAAACCGGATACCATACATAAGCCGCATCAATGTCGCCGCGGAGCCATGCAGCATAGATATCATCCGGCTGCATATCCAAAACCGTAACATCTGTCTCAGAAAGCCCCGCCAGTTCCAACGCGTTCAGCAGGCTGTAATGTGCCGTTGATGCAAACGGGGTGGCAACCGTTTTCCCTGCCAGATCTTCCACGGAGGTTACCCCGGACTCTTCCGTTGCTACCAGCGTCTCCGCCGAACCGATGACATCACCGATCCATATCACCTCATATTCCAGGCCGTTGGAAATACCCAAAGCAGTCGGGGAGGAACCCAGCTCCGAGATATCAATACTTCCGGATGCCAGTGCGGTGTTGACGTCACTACCTGAATCGAAGCTGACAATTTCCACGTCTACGCCAAGCAGCTGCTCATAGAGATCTTCATACCGCGCAATCAGGTCGCCGTTGACCAGATCCATGGTGCCAATCTTCACTGTTACATCGGAGGCATCCGAACTTGCTTCTTCCTCTGTCTCCTCCGGCTCCGCCGAAACACTGCTGTCTTCAATATCCTCATTGTCCGCAGCTGCCGTGCTGGTGTCAGCGGAAGACTGGCCGCATCCCGCGAGAAGTGATAACGATGCCGTTGCTGCTATTGTCAATGTCAGTAATTTTTTTGCTCTCTGTTTCATTTTTCTCATACTCCTTTTTTGTTTTTCTTTTATGTAAAATGCTTCAGTTTTTCCCTTTCCAGTGGACAACCTTTCTCTCCACTAGCCGGATCAGCTGATCCAGAATAATACCGGTAATCCCCATAAGGATAACGCCCATAAACACGATGTCGCTCCGCAGATAATTACTGGCGTCCAGAACCAGCCAGCCGATTCCCTTTGCAGCTGCGACCATCTCCGCGGCAACCAGTGTTGTATACTCTACGCCCAGTGTTGTCCGCAGGCCGGTAAATACATCTGTCAGTGCCGCCGGAAAGACGACATATAAAAATATCTGTCCCTTTCCCGCGCCCAGCGTCTTGGCGCCGTTTATGTAATCCTCCTTAATCCGGATCACTCCGGCCACGCAGGCGATGTACACCGGTGCAAATCCTGCCAGATACAGCAATGTCAGCTTGGAGCTCTCACCGATACCCATCCACAACACCAGAATCGTATAGTAGGCCAGCGGCGGCAGCGGTCGATAAAACTCTACAATCGGCTCCAGAATCGCACGTATCTTCGAAACGTATCCGCTCAATAATCCGAGCGGAACCGCCGTTACCACAACCAGCAGGTAAGCGATACCCAACCGCTTCAGGCTTGTGCCCAGATGCTGCAGCAGCGTGTAACCCTTATACCCGTTCTGTATGATTGTCACAAAACTGACCCAGACGCTCTTCGGCGACGGGATAATAATTTCCGGAAACATCCCGATCTTTGTTACCAGCCACCAGGCAAACAGAATCACAACGACGGTAGTGACCGAGATTTTTCTTTCTGTACTCCATTTCCTCATAAAGTTTCCTCACGTTTTTCGTTTTACCCGATACGGCTTCCGGCTGCTCCGGAATCACCACGTATCCTTATTGTCATGATCTCTCCTCTTTCAACAGAACGATTTACCTCCTGCTGAAACAAACACCATCTGATAGTCCATGGTTTCCTCCCTCTTTATCATATTAATCCTATATGTTATGTATGCAATCTTATCATTGTCTTAGAAATCTGTCTAATACATAAAAAAATAACCCGTTATAGATTTTATCTATAACGGGTTAAGCTAAAATATTATCTCCCGTCTGCTCCGATACAGCATTGTTACCATAATCGTTCGAAAGCTGAGAGTAGACCGCTGCGATCGCTTATCTTCCTGTCCGCGATCCATCGGCTCACTTTAACGAAATAATCCGGCGTGACAACGCACTATTCGACGACCGTGATCGTATTTTTCAGCATTCCCATCCAACAGGAATATGTATACGTTCCTTCCTCGAGCGGTGTAAATTCTATGACAACCTCACCTGTGGTAAGCTTCACCTGCTGACAAATGCCGACAACACAATCTCGTTATTGCAGCCGTTCAGATTACTCTCATCTACCTCTATCGTCCACACGACAGGAATCCCTGCAGTGACCTGAATATCGTCGTAACCGTTGGAATGAAGTGTTGTCGTCACATACTGAACATCCCCGTCAATAGCAGAAACAACAGCCCCATCTGCGTTTGTAGATGAGACAGTCGGTGAGACCGAAAAACCTGTCAGGACAAGATTGTTCTGTATCATAAAGATTCCCATGATAACTAACAGGACGGAACCGACCTGGAGCATACGCTGCCGCCAGCGCATTTTCAGCATTCCCGCCGCCAGGCCAAATGCAAAGACGAGGGGAATCGTACCCAGGCAAAAGAAAAACATGGACAGGGCTCCGGTCAGCATACTGCCGCTGGCGATGGCGTAAACCTGCATGGATTGCAATGGTCCGCAGGGCATCAGCCCATTGGCCAGACCTGTTGCAAAGGAACTGTGCTTCCCCACGCTCTGTATTTTGGCGGATAGCTTTCCGGACAGCCTCGGGAAAGGACGGACTGACAAAGAAATACCCCCCAGCATATTGATGCCCATGAGAAGCATAAATCCGCCGGCAATCAGGCCGATCACACCCCTCACCTGTAAGGTGATAGCAGCTTTTTCGCCGATAAAGCCCATGATACCACCGATCAGAGTATAGCTGGACAGCCGCCCCAGATTGTAAAGGATACTTCGGCGCAGGGGTTTTATATTTCCGGAAGAAATGCTCTGAGCCAGATTTAATCCTCCGCACATGGCAATGCAGTGAACGCTGGTCAGCAGCCCAATCACAAACAGGGCAAAATAACTCATCCGTTCTTCGCTGATCGTCGGAATATTCTGAAATATCTCCAGCCATCCCATGTACCGGGCGATCAGATACGCGCCTAAAATAATAATCAGGATTGCGGCGGTATTCCAGGCTTTTGGGGCTTTTTTGACAACTCCGTAGCCGGTCTTTTCTATTGTCTCAACAATAAGATTTTCTGTACAGGGAGGATCGAATTCAGCTGTTAATTCCCCCCTGCCGTGATCCGCTTTTACGGACTGCACACCTTCAATCGCCAATACTGCTCTTTCCAGTCGTCTTTCACAACCGGAGCAGGTCATACCCGTAACGTGAAAAATAGCCTTACTCACGAAAACGCCTCCTTCTCCCTTAAAACTGTTTCCAATTGGAAAAACGATCTGCGTTTTCTTCTAAGAAGGAATCAGAAACTGTAATAATGCCATTTTCTTCGGTATAATCATCCTCCGTAATCGGAACGGGGTTGCAGCCTCCGCTTGTAATCCCGACTTCATCAGATGAGAAATGGTTTCCACAGTTCTGGCAGACAAAATCATCTCCCTCCTGCTCAAAATAAGCATAGGGAGACCCGTTGCAAACCTGGCAGGTATTCATTGCAAGTCGAACCGTGCCGTCAGAAGCGAGAACTGCAAAAATCTCCACATCTGTTCCGTCGATCGTAGTGTCATAAAAAGCAGCCTGGGAGCTAACATCATCTACATTTATTTTAATTCCGCCTTCCTCTATTC
>JAJQAD010000177.1 GCA_021204005.1 Clostridiales bacterium | reverse complement strand
GTCATATATATGATGATACAAGGGAAGAAAAATCATAGATGAGGAAGTCGTATGGGTGAATTTTACTTTTATACGGATAACTTAAGTGTCGGTTACGGGGACACGCCCCTGATCAGGGATATCTGCCTTCAGCTGAAGAAGGGGGAGATCCTGACGCTGATCGGTCCGAACGGCGCCGGCAAGTCTACTATTTTAAAGAGTCTCACCAGACAGCTTGCCTGGATGGGCGGGACGGTTTACCTGGATCAGCAGGCCATGGATCGGATGAGCAATCCGGAGATTGCGCGGAAGATGTCGGTGATGATGCCGGAGCGGCTGCAGCCGGAGATGATGACCTGTGAGGAAATGGTCAGCATGGGGCGCTACCCCTATACCGGGAAACTGGGGATTTTGTCGGAGGAGGATTGGCGGATTGTTGCGGAGTCTCTGGCGCTGGTTCACGCCTCGGAGCTGGCAAAACAGGATTTTAACTGCATCAGCGATGGGCAGAGGCAGCGGGTCCTCCTGGCCCGAGCGCTTTGCCAGGAGCCGGAGGTTTTGGTGCTGGATGAGCCGACTTCTTTTCTGGATATCCGGCACAAGCTGGAATTGCTGCATATCTTAAAGGATATGGTCAGGAAGCGGCAGCTTACCGTGGTGATGTCGCTCCATGAGCTGGATCTGGCGCAGAAGATTTCCGACCGGGTGGTCTGCGTGCACAACAACCAGATTGAAAAATATGGGACGCCGGAGGAAATTTTTACAGACGGCTATGTGCAGAGCCTCTATGATATCACAAAGGGGAGTTACAATGCTCTCTTCGGCTGTGTGGAGATGGAGCCGGTAATCGGTGAGCCGGAGGTTTTCGTCATCGCCGGGAATGGGAGCGGGATTCCGTATTTTCGTATGCTGCAGAGGCAGGGAATTCCCTTTGCAGCCGGAGTGCTGGAGGAAAATGACGTCGATTACGTGGTGGCCAGAGAGCTGGCGGCAGAGGTGATTGTACAGAAAGCATTTCTTCCCATCTCAGAGGATAAGACGGCGGAAGCGAAGGCATGTATGAGAAAATGTAAAAAGGTTCTGGTTGCGGTGCCGGAGTTTTCGGAGGGTAATAGGGCTAATGAGGAGCTTGTCCGATTTGCGAGGGAAGATCTGCAGATGGAAGTCTCCTGGGCAGGAGGACAATTGTCCTGACAGGAGCGGCGCCGGATAAAAACGGAGGCGGCCTTAAAATGCCGTTATCTGAAAAATGGATAGGCTGAGTAGCAATTCGCAAAACATCAGTTATCAAAAATAACTTACAGGAGGAGCATCATAGATGAAAGGAATTTTATATGGAGTGGGAGTAGGACCGGGGGACCCGGAGCTGATGACATTGAAAGCCGTACGCCTGATCCGGGAAAATACGTATATAGCGGCGCCGGGGGAGGATGCGCGGGACACCGTGGCCTACAAAATTGCGCTCCAGGCAGTGCCGGAACTGGAAGAGAAAAAACTGATGTCAATTTACATGTCTATGAGTCATGATAAAGAAGAGCGGGAAGCCTGTCATAGAAAGGGCGTGCAGATGCTGGAAGAGGTGCTGGATACCGGGGAAAATATTGTGTTTTTGACGCTGGGCGACCCGACGGTGTATTCGACATTCAGTTATCTGCAAAAGCGCGTGGAGGAGGATGGTTATCCGACTGCGCTGGTCAGTGGGATTACTTCCTTCTGTGCGGCCGCAGCCAGGCTGAATATGCCGCTTTCTCTCTGGCAGGAGCCGCTGCATATCATCCCGGCGATTCACCGCCTGGATGAACGCCTGGATGGAGAGGGCACTTATGTCCTGATGAAGTCCGGTAAAAAGATGGATCAGGTGAAAGAGATTTTGCGGGAGAGCAAAAAAGAGGTCTGCATGGTTGAGGACTGTGGGATGGAAACGGAAAAAGTTTATCATAGTGTGGATGAGATACCGGATGACGCGGGATATTATTCTCTGATTATCGCGAAGGAGCCGGAGAGCGGAAAATGATTGAACTGCAGCATCTGACAAAAAAATTCGGAGAGTTTACCGCTGTCGATCATATGGATTTAAAGATTGAGACCGGGGAGTTTTTCGGTCTGCTCGGAACGAACGGAGCCGGAAAGACCACGACGATCAACCTGTTGTCAACGGTTCTGCTGCCCACAGAAGGGACAGTTCTGGTGGACGGGCAGGAGATGACCCGGACGAACACCCGTCTCAGACGCAAGATCAGCATGATCACACAGGAGTATTCCATGCGCCAGGAGATGACGATGGATGAGGTTATGGAATACCAGGGGCGGCTCTATTATATGCCGCGGAAAAAGATCCGGGAGCGGACGGATGAACTGCTGGAATATTGCGGCCTGATTGATTTCCGGAAGCGGACGGTCCGCCGGCTTTCCGGCGGAATGAAGCGGAAATTGATGGTCTGCCGCGCACTTCTCACGGAGCCGGAAATTCTTCTCCTGGATGAGCCGACTGCGGGAATGGATGCGGTTTCCCGCCGGCAGATGTGGGGGCTGCTCCGGAAACTCAACAACCAGAATCTGACCATCGTTCTCACCACGCACTATATGGAGGAGGCGGAGGCGCTGTGTCAGAGAGTGGCGTTCATGGAAAAAGGAAAGCTTACCGTTGTGGACAGTCCTGAGGCGATGATCCGAAATCTTGGAGCTTATGCGGTGGATACTATGGAAGGCGATGAGCAAAAGAGCCGGTTTTTCAGTGACCGGGATGCCGCGGTGCAGTTCCTGGCCGGGAGTGACCGGCATGCGGCGCTCCGGAATACGACGCTGGAAGATGTGTTTGTGAATGAGGTCGCAAACAGGTGAGCAGAGTTTTTTACCGCGTCGGATGTGAAATGGATTAGGAATAAAAATGGGAATAGTAACAGTTTTATGGGAAAAATGGAGAGAATTCGTCAGGGACTTCTATAAGATCACGCTGGCGGCTATGATTGCGCCGCTGATGTATCTTCTGGTATTTGGGTTTGGCCTGCAGATGATGTCCCACGGGGAATCTTATCTGAATTATTTGATACCGGGTGTTGTAGCGCTCTCCAGCATGAACGGAAGCTTTGGCGCGGTTGCACAGAACCTGACGGTGCAGAGGATGTATGAGCGTGCACTGGATCAGGTTATGATTTCGCCCACGCCTCTCTGGCAGTTTATCGTGGGCCAGATCATTGCCGGAAGCCTGCGTGGAATCTATTCCGGCCTGATTATTATGATTCTGGTATTGCCGGTGAAAACAGGGCTTGTGTTTAACGGATTTACTTTCCTTATTATGTTTTTAAACGGCGCAGCGTTTTCCACGATCGCGGTGGTCATATCGTTCTGTGCAAAAAACCATACCGACATGCCGAGGTTCAGCAATTTTGTTATCATGCCGATGTCCTTTTTGTGCAACACTTTTTTCTCGCTGGACAGCCTGCCGCCGGCAGCCTCCAAAGTGCTGAATGCCCTGCTGTTGTCGCAGGCCAGCCTGATGATTCGCGAGATCGCGGGCGGAGGGAGCGCCTCGGCGAAAGGGATACTGATTTTGCTGGCCTATGTGGCGGTTTTCCTGGCATTGGCCTTTATATTTATCTATAGGAAGAAAAACATCTAAAAAAGGAACTTACCATGAAACGCTTTTTAACAGTCATTTTTTCTGCATTTTTTATCATATCCGCTCTGGCAGTCACTCCGCTTACCGCCCACGCGGATCCGCTGTCGGTGGACGCGGACGACGGGGAATATGCGATTGAACTTACCATGACCGGCGGCAGCGGGAAGGCCAGCATTGTCTCCCCTGCTGTGATGGTCGTGGAGGATGGAAAGGTCTACGCGGAGCTGATCTGGAGCAGTTCTAACTACGATTATATGATTGTGGACGGCGGGCGCTATGAGAATGAAAATAAGGACGGATATTCGACGTTTACCGTGCCGGTTACCGTGTTTGACGAGGAGATGACGGTTCTCGCTGACACAACGGCCATGGGCGCGCCCCATGAGATCGAGTATCAGCTGACTTTTTATGCGGATTCCATCACGGACAAGAGCGAGCTGCCCCAGGAGGCGGCGAAGCGGGTCCTTGTGATGGCGGCGGTGATCATTGTGGTCGGCGGGATTCTGAACTATTTTGTGAATAAGAGGAGGAACCGGGATTTTAATGGGAAAAATAACAGCGGGAAGCCGCGAAAGTAAGCTGGCTGTCACCCAGACGGAGATGGTGACGGATTACATCCGGCAGAATTATCCGCAGTATGAAGTGGAAATTCTCACCATGAAAACGACGGGGGATAAAATTTTAGACAGAAAACTGGACGATATCGGCGGCAAGGGTCTGTTTGTTAAGGAACTGGATGTTGCGCTGCGGGAGAAAAAAACGGATTTTTCGGTACATAGTCTGAAAGATCTGCCGATGGAGGTGCCGGATGATCTGCCGGTGGTCGGGTATTCCGTGAGAGAGGATCCCCGGGATGCGTTGATTCTTCCGCAGGGAGCTTCCGGGGAGGAGATTACAGGGCCGATCGGCTGTTCCGGCAGCCGCCGGGCGCTGCAGTTAAAAAAGCTGTACCCGCAGGCAGAGATTAAAAATATCCGGGGCAATGTGCAGACCCGCTTAAGAAAGCTCGACGAGGGAGAATATGGTGCGGTTATACTGGCGGTGGCCGGCTTAAAACGGCTGGGGCTGGAAAAGAGAATCAGCAGAGTGTTTTCTCCGGATGAGATGATTCCGGCAGCCGGTCAGGGGATTCTTTGTATCCAGGGGCGCCGGGGAGAAAATTACGATTATCTGGAAGGATTTCTGGATCAGGATGCGGCGGACTGCGCATCGGCGGAGCGGGCGTTTACCGCATATTTAAATGGCGGGTGCAGTTCACCGGTGGCGGCCTATGCCGAAATTGACGGAGAAAATCTGTTTGTGAGAGGTCTCTATTATGATGAGGAAACGCGGCGGTCGGTGGTCGGTTCCATCACGGGACCGAGAAAGAAAGCTGCGGCCGTGGGGCGCCAGCTTGCGGCGCTGTTGAAATCCACAGGAGTGACTATGGAACATGGCAGCTGTGCTGTCCGCACTCCGAACGACGGACATGATACAAAAGATGCCTCCTGCCCGACCGGTAAAACCGAGGTCCGCGACACCGTATCCTACCGGGAGGGGCGCGTCTGGCTTGTGGGTGCCGGCCCCGGGGATTCCGGCCTCTTTACGCAGAAAGGCGAGTCCGTGCTGGCGGAGGCGGAGGTCGTGGTGTATG
>JAJQAD010000003.1 GCA_021204005.1 Clostridiales bacterium | reverse complement strand
TGGTAAACGCCCGCACCAGAATCAGATTCGGATAGTTCTCCCGTTCCGAAAGCATACTCCCGGTCGTTCCTTCTGCATTCAACTCCAGAAAGCACTCATCCAGCACCACACGGATGCCGCGTTCTCTGCAAAAGCGCAGAATAGATAATAGAATCTCCTTATCAATCAACCGGCCATTGGGATTGTTCGGATTTGCCAGATAAAGCAGATCAATATCCTCCGAAAGACCGGAAAAAATATCTTCATCCAACGCAAAATCCTTTTCCCCGGACAAACGATGATAGATCACCTCCGCATCAACCGCCAGTGCAGACTTCTCATACTCAGAAAAAGAAGGGATGGGAATGAGTACCTTTTTCGGTTTCAAAGCATGGACGATTCCAAAAAACAATTCAGACGCGCCGTTCCCAAACACGATCTGTTCCTCTTTGACGCCGTCCTTTTGAGCCAGGGCTGTCCGCAGCTTCTCCGCCAGAGGATCCGGATAACATGCGCAATCCCTCAATGCCGCCTCCATGCTCTGCCGCACCCGTTCCGGCACGCCCAGCGGATTGACGTTCACTGAAAAATCATATATGACCTGGTTTCTATATATATCGCCGCCGTGAACCACTTTTCCCATACCGTCTCCCGTTTTGTGACAGTTCCTTACTGCTTCATCTGCCCCATCATCTATATTTCTTTCTACCTGTCAGTGACCAGACTGCCTGATACCATGATTTATATAGCTCAGAACTGATACCGTCATCCTTATCCCAGCAGGTTATAGATAGCCTCCATATCCATATGCTGCCGCAGGATATCCGCCATCTTGTCGTACTGCGTCTCCTTAAAAGCCGCGTAATCCATCCATTCGCCGGAGCTGACCTCGAGGTTTTTCTTTTTCGCCAGCGCCTGCACCATCATCCAGGCTGTTTTCCCCTGATCGAAAATCCCGTGTACATACGTTCCGTATACCTCATTCGCAAACAGGCCGTCCGCCGTCTCCGCTCCTGCGGTTTCCTTACCGGCTCCGGTTTTCCGGATCCGGCACAGAGGGCCGGCATGTCCATCCGCCGTACTCTCGCCCATATGAATCTCATAACCTCTGATTTCCTGCCCTGCCAGCACGGAAAAAATGCCATCCGGCTGTCCAATCCTGCCTTCCACCTGCGTTGTGTGCTTTTCCTCCCGCATCACGGTATCCATGGGAAGCAGCTCCATCCCGCGCAGGCTCCCGCCTTCCTCGACGCCAAGAGGATCTGACAGCGTATTCCCCAGCATCTGATATCCGCCGCAGATGCCGAACACCGGTATATCTCCCGCCCGTTTTTTGATCGCAGCCTCCAGACCGTTCTGACGCATCCATTTCAAATCACTCATCGTATTTTTGCTGCCCGGGAGGAAGATCATATCCGGACTTCCCAGTTCCCGCACGCTCGTGACATAGCGCAGCGATACGTTGTCCATCTGTTCAAACACTGAAAAATCCGTAAAATTGGAAATCCGCGGGAAGCGGATGACCGCCAGGTCTATACCCGCTTTTTCTTTCCGGGAAAAACGCTCCGTCAGGCTGTCCTCGTCCTCCACTTTCACATCCATATAGGGGACCACGCCGAGCACCGGCACCGGGATTCTCTCCTGCAGCATATCGATGCCCGGATCCAGAATCGTCTTATCGCCCCGGAATTTATTGATGACAAAGCCACGGACGCGTTTCTGTTCCTCCGGCTCCAGAAGAGCATAGGTACCGTACAACTGCGCAAACACACCGCCCCGGTCAATATCGCCCACCAGCAAAACCGGCGCATCCGCCATCTTCGCCATTCCCATGTTGACGATATCCTGCTCTTTTAAGTTGATCTCCGCCGGACTTCCGGCTCCCTCTATGACAATGATATCCGTATCCTCCGACAGTTTCTCATAAGCGTGAATCACATCCGGAATCAGCGAGGTCTTGTATCGGAAATAATCTCTGGCAGCCATATTGCCTCTTACTTTTCCGTTCACGATCACCTGCGACCCGGTATCGTTGGTCGGCTTTAACAGAATCGGGTTCATATATACGGACGGTGTCCGACCGGCGGCTTCCGCCTGCATGACCTGAGCCCGCCCCATCTCCAGTCCTTCTTCCGTGATAAAGGAGTTGAGCGCCATGTTCTGGGACTTAAAAGGCGCAACCCGGTAGCCGTCCTGCTTGAAAATCCGGCATAACCCCGCCACGATAAAACTTTTCCCTGCACTGGACATCGTACCCTGCACCATAATTGATTTTGCCATCGTCATCCCTCTTATTTCTTTTACATAAGACAGCCAGAGAATCCCTGCATTGCCTTCCTCATCCATTTCCATCTTTTGAGCCGGAATTTTCAGTCAATTCGTTTCACTCATCCCATCTTAATCCGGATTATCCTGCATCTACAATTGAAACAACTGCTCCACAAAATGCCTGCAATCCTCCTGCTCCCGCGGCGACTCCAACGTCTTCATCTCATGAATCGGTTCGCGCAAAAGCCGCTGCAGAGAAGCATTCAGAATCTTTTTCACCAGCTTCTGCTCCCGCGGCGTCAGTTCCAGCTTGCGGTCCAGATACGTAAAACTGTCCTCCACAATCCCGGCACACCGCTTCTGCAGCGATTCAATCGTACCGTCCATCTGACTGGTAAACAGCCATTCCATGGTCTGTGCCACTTCCTGCTGCATCTCTGCTCGCCCCAGAGCCACCAGCCGCTCCCGCTCCTTCTGATTCTCCTGCGAAATCTGATGGAGCGTGTCCATATTGATCAGCGTAACGCCCGGCTCCTCTTCCATCTCCTGCTCCACATCCCGCGGCGTCGCCAGATCCAGAAATACTCTCGGCCGCGCGGTATCACAGTTTGCTTCATAATCCTCCCGCGTCAGGATCACATGGGGCGCGGCGGTCGCGCTGATCACAATATCACTCTTCTCAATCGCCTCATACCGCGCACTGTACTCTGCCGCTTCCACCTGCGGATATTCTTCCTTCAGCTCTTTCACACGCTGGATCGCACGGGTACAGACAATGATTTTTCCAGCTCCATAATAGTCCAGATATTTCAGGGCCAGCCTTGAAACTTTACCCAAGCCGATGACCGCAGCTGTTTTTCCCTGAATCCCCAGCGTTTTTTCCACCTGCAGAATCCCGATATAACTGACAGAAAGCGGAACCTCACTGATTTTCAATTCCGTCTTCAGCTTTTTGGCGCAGGTGACGGCGTCCCGGACCACCTTATTCATCTCTTTTTTTGCATAGCCGAGCGTCCTGGCAAAATCCAGCGCCTCGCCGACCTGCCCGAGAATCTGATCCTCCCCCAGCACCATCGACTCCAGGCCCGCAGCCGTGCGATAGAGGTACGCCACCGCCTCCTCCCCCTTGCAGGACACCAGATATGGTCCGCAGACTTCACTCGTAAACCAGTCCGTGTAAAAACTGCTCATCTGCGAAAACTGTTCCTCTTCCTCATAAAAAAAATAAATCTCGCTGCGGTTACAGGTGGAGAGAATCATACACTGCGTCACCGCAGGATGCGTATTCGCCTCCATCTGATGTAGAAATTCTATTTTAGTATTCTCTGTAAACGACGTCCTGTCCCGCACATCAAGGGGCGCCTGTTTATAGTTTATCCCGATCATTCCCAACTCCATGAATGTTCCTCTTTTCCTGTGTCATAATAAACGGTTTATTACTTTTCATTCGTCAGCCACTCACACCGCTTACTTCAATCCGAAAATTTCTTCTCATGGTAAGACAAAATGCAGTCTGTCATATCCTCCACCGTCGCGTTCTTTGCCGTCACTGTCTTCATCCCATAGGAAGCGGCGGCCGCCTCCGTCTGCTTTCCGATGCAGACAGCCGTTATTTTTCTGTAATCGTAATCCGGTAGCATGGCGGCAAATCCCCGCACCGTGGAAGCGCTGGTAAATGTCACCAGTGTCACATCCCCGGCTTCCATTTCCTTTTGCAGAAAATCTGCGGTTCCGGTATCGCAGACCGTATCATAAAGCGGCAGATCATGCACCCGGATGCCGTCTTCACACTCCGCTCCATCATTCGCTTCATCATTCGCTTCGAGTTGCGGCAGAACAATCCCGGCCGCCTGCACGACATCCCGTTGCATAATCTCTTCCACCAGAACCGCCGACCCGATGGATGATCTCGGAATCAGAATATTTTCTCCCGGACGGCACACTTTCCGGATCGCCTTCCCCAGTTTTGCAGACTCATACTGTTCCGGGATAATATCCACGAACATTCCCCGCCGTTCAAGAGCCTCAGCCGTCGTCTTTCCAATAGCCGCCAGGCGCTTGCCCGCCAGCGCCCTGAGATCAACATGATGCTCCCTGCACAATTCCATAAAACGCTCCGCGCCATACGGGGAGGTGAACACCAGCATGGTGTATTCCCCGATTTCCCGGAACGCCTTTTCAATTTCCTCAAGCTTCCCTTTCTCCGTCACCGGCACCGTCTGAATGACCGGCGCGCTGACCACTTCCGCTCCCAGTTTTTTTAATTCATTTGCCAACGCGGCGCTCCGTCTTCTCGGCCGCGTCACCACAATTTTCTCCCCAAACAAAGGCAGATGCTCATACCAGGAAAAATCCTGTGCCAGCGCACATACTTCACCCACCACAATCACAGCAGGCGCCTCCAGATGCGCCTGTGCAACTGTCTCCCCGATGGTCGCCACCGTTGCGAGAACCTTTCTCTGATGGGAAGTCGCACCCTGCTGCAGCACTGCCGCCGGCATATCCGGCGAAATTCCGCCGTCCAAAAGCCCGCGCATCAGATCGCCCAGGGCGGCAAGCCCCATGAGGAACACGTAAGTCCCTCCCGCCTCCACCAGAGCGCGGAAATTGATATCATATCCGACTCCCGCGCGTCTGTGCCCTGTGATAATATGAACAGACGACGCATAATCCCGGTGTGTCACCGGAATCCCATTGTAGGCCGGCACAGAAATCGCGGAAGTGACACCCGGCACAACCTCATAGGGAATCCCGTATTTTGTCAGCAGCTCCAGTTCTTCCCCGCCGCGGCCGAACAGGAACGGATCTCCGCCTTTCAAACGGACAACCCGTTTTCCCTTCAGTGCTTCCTCCACCAGAATCTCATTGGTCTGCCACTGGGATTTATGATGATTCCCAGCACGCTTTCCCGCGTCAATTTTTTCCGCACCGGCAGGCATCCGGCTTAAGACCTCCTGTCCCACCAGGCTGTCATACACCACGACC
>JAJQAD010000017.1 GCA_021204005.1 Clostridiales bacterium | reverse complement strand
GTTCGGCGGTGCTCAAATTTATATACGGATGTCTTTTTAAGGGTTCTAATCGACCACAAGTCCCGAAAATTATGATGATGGCGGGAATCTGCGCGGCGGGAGCGCTGATTTCCATGGTCGGAGATCTGGCGGCTTCGGCCATCAAGCGAAATTATGAGATAAAGGACTACGGGAAGCTGATTCCCGGACATGGCGGGATACTGGATCGGTTTGACAGCGTGATTTTCACGGCGCCGATTATTTATTACCTGTCGCTGTATCTGATACCGATGGTTCAGATTTAGGAGAAAAAGTATGAAGACAATCGCAATCCTTGGGTCTACGGGATCCATCGGAACGCAGACGCTGGATGTCGTGCGCCAGCATAAAGATGACTTCCGGGTGAGTGCGCTCTCGGCGGGAAATAATATTGAACTGCTGGAGCGGCAGATACGGGAGTTTCACCCGGCGCTGGTTTCTGCCGGTACGGAGGAAAAAGCAAAAGAGCTGCGGGTTCTGACCGCAGATATAGATATAGAAATCACATACGGTATGGAAGGGCTTCTGGCTGTGGCGGCGCAGAAAGAGTCAGATATATTAGTGACTGCGGTGGTCGGTATGATGGGTATCCGACCCACCATGGCGGCGATCCGGGCAGGAAAGGATATCGCTCTGGCCAACAAAGAAACGCTGGTGACCGCGGGGCATCTGATCATGCCTATGGCGGAGGAATACGGAGTGCAGATTTTGCCGGTGGACAGCGAGCATTCCGCAATATTCCAGTCCTGGCACGGGGAGAGGGCCTGCGGCAACGCGATTGATAAGATTTTACTGACCGCTTCGGGCGGACCGTTCCGCGGAAAAAAGCGGGCGGACCTGGAGACGGTGACGCTGGAGGACGCTCTCCATCATCCGAACTGGTCTATGGGGAGAAAAATCACTGTGGATTCCGCGACAATGGTGAACAAAGGTCTGGAAGTGATGGAGGCTAAGTGGCTGTTTGGCGTGGAACTGGATCAGATTCAGGTGGTGGTGCACCCTCAGAGCGTGATTCACTCCATGGTACAGTATGCGGATGGTGCGGTGATTGCGCAGCTCGGTACACCGGATATGCGCCTGCCGATCCAGTATGCGCTCTATTATCCGGAGCGGAAATATCTGAATGAGGAGCGGCTGGATTTTTACCGTCTTGCCACACTTACATTTGAACAGCCGGATCTGGAGACGTTTCAGGGGCTGAAGCTTGCGGTTGAGGCAATGAAGAAAGGCGGAAATATGCCGACGGTCTTTAACGCCGCGAATGAAAAGGCGGTTGCGCTGTTCCTTGATCAGAAGATCCGGTTTCTGGAGATCGCGGAGCTGATCGGAGAGTCGATGGCGGACGCTGCCTTTATAGAAAATCCAGATCTGGAGGATATTCTGGCTACGGAGCAGGCTGTCTATGACAGGATTGCAAAGGTTGTCGCGGTTAACGGCGGCAAATGATATGAACACGACATCAGGCAGCCGGAATAAGGGGAAAAAGTAAGGGGAGAGAAAGGGAACAGGTAAAAATTTGATCGTAAAATATATCGTAGCTATTATTTTATTCAGCATTATCATACTTTTCCATGAATTGGGTCACTTTCTCCTGGCGAAAGCCAACAACATCCGCGTGAACGAGTTTTGTCTCGGCTTCGGACCGACGATCATCGGTTTTACAAAAGGTGAGACAAAGTATTCTCTCAAACTGCTTCCTTTTGGCGGTGCCTGCATGATGGAGGGGGAGGACAGCGAGAGCGACGACGAGCGGTCTTTCCAGAAAAAGTCTGTCTGGGCAAGGATCAGCGTGGTAGCCGCCGGACCCATCTTTAACTTTATTATGGCTCTGATATTTTCCGTGATCATCATCGCCAGCCTTGGAGTGATGAAGCCGGTGGTCGGTGATGTCATGGAGGGGTATTCTGCGGAGGAAGCCGGTCTGCAGGCCGGTGACGAGATCGTTAAGATCGGCAGCAAAAATATCCATTTTTATAAAGAAGTCAGCATGTACTCCCTGTTTCACGAGGGTGAGACGGTTACTGTGACTTATCTGAGGGACGGCGAGACTTATTTGACGACGCTGACGCCGACATATGATGAAGAAAGCGGCCGCTATCTTTACGGCATCTATGCCGAGAGTTCCTATACGAAATTCGGACCGGCAAAAACGGTATTATATGGGATATACGATGTGAAATACTGGATTCAGTATACCTTTAGAAGTCTGGAAATGCTGGTCACGGGTCAGGTCACGGTGAATGACCTCTCCGGCCCGGTCGGTATTGTAAAAACCATCGGGGATACTTATGAGGAGAGCCTGGCGGACGGATACTTTTATGTCTTCTTAAATATGCTGAATATCGGGATACTCCTGTCGGCGAATCTGGGGGTTATGAATCTGCTGCCGCTTCCGGCACTGGACGGCGGGCGGCTAGTGTTCCTGTTTATCGAGGCGATACGTGGAAAACGTATCAGCGAAAATAAAGAGGGTATGGTGCATCTGATCGGATTGATGTGTCTGTTTGCGCTGATGATTTTTGTAATGTTTAATGATGTGAGAAAATTGTTCATATGATGATACCAGGGTCAAAATAAGAGATAAGTATAGGAATTTTTTGCGCGGCAACAGGAAAGGAAACAGGATATGCATACAAATGATTACTTTAAATATAAAAAGCGAGTGGTGGTAAAGATTGGTTCCTCCTCACTCCAGCATCCCCGGACGGGAGATATGAATTATAACAAGATTGAAAAGCTGGTGCGGGAACTCTGTGATATCCGCAACCGTGGGATTGATGTGTGCCTGGTCAGCTCCGGTGCCATCGCCGTTGGACGGAAGGCTCTCGGACTGGAGGAGCGCCCGAAAGACAACGCCACAAAGCAGGCCTGCGCGGCGGTGGGGCAGGCACGGCTGATGATGATTTACCAGAAACTATTTGCGGAGTATAATCAGATGACGGCGCAGGTCCTTCTGACGAAAAATACGATGTTCCGGCCGATTTCCCGGGAGAATGCACATAACACGCTGGTACGCCTTTTTGCGCTTGGCACGATTCCGGTCATCAATGAAAATGATACTGTATCCACCTATGAGATGCAGTTTGGCGACAACGACACGCTATCTGCGCTGGTGGCATCACTGGTGGATGCAGATCTTGTGATCATGCTCTCGGATATCGACGGCCTTTATACGGATGATCCCAGAGAGAATCCGGATGCAAAGCTGATCGAGGTTGTGGAGGAAGTTGACGGCCATATAGACCGGATGGCCAAGGGAACAACGGGAAGCGACGTGGGCACCGGCGGCATGGCGACCAAGCTGACCGCAGCCAAAATCGCGACGACCTCCGGCGCGGATATGCTTATTGTCAATGGACAGGATGTGGGAATCCTCCATGAGATTATGGAGGGGGACTTCCGCGGAACCTTATTCAGGGCGCAGAAAAATACGGAATTTGATATCCAGAGCTTTCTTGAGAAGCATTAAAGTATTTCTGTAGTGTTTTCTGATTATGAGACAGATAGAATCAGAGATCCTGGTAATTATTAAGGAGTATAAAAAGAAAAGAATGACAGACGAAAAAATCGCCCGTATCAACGAGCTTTATCACAAATCAAAGACAGAAGGGCTGAGCGAAGCAGAGCAGGCGGAGCAGAAAGCGCTTCGTGCAGAGTATATCGCGTCATTTAAGCGCAATTTAAAAGTGCAGCTGGACAATATCGATGTGAAAAACCCGGATGGCAGTATTGAGAATCTGGGAGAAAAGCACGCGAAGCAGAAGAAAAACATTCTGTGAAGATGTCAGGACATTTCCAGTGCTTTCAAGATTGCCTCCGGCGACGCATCCTCCGCTTCCAGATAATACAGCGGTTCATGCAGCGAGTTGAGGTCGTGCGCGTCAGAACTGCTGATCATTTTGCAGTTTTGTAAATAAGGATGTTCTTTCTGAAGACCGGGCCAGTCCGCCTGGTTTTTCACTTCCACACAGAAAAAGCGGCTGTCGGGCGGAATAAATCCCAGATTTCCCAGCAAGCTGGTGGTGGGCTTGTTGATGTGAGCCGGAACCATAACGCCATGATGCTGCCGCACCAGATCATAGACGGCATCCAGCGGAATCATGGTGGCGGAGATCAGAAGTTTATCTTCCTTACCGCAGATCCGGTCAGAGGTGTCATAGATGATCTGATTTCCGAAAAAAGCCGGTGTGTTCGGAATGTCCGGAAGCTGCGTGTAGACATAGCTGTCGAAGGCCAAAGCATCTGCAAGGGTGGGGAAATAGCAGAGCACATGAACCTCCTCCATGGTAGTGAGCTCCATACCAAAGAGGATGTGCATGCCGTACTCCTCCGCAGCCGCGGCAAACGCGGGACAGTTTTTGCAGGAAGAGTGGTCTGTCACCGCAATCAGGTCCAGACCGATGATTTTAGCCATGCCCACGATGTTTGCCGGAGTCATATCATCGTCCCCGCAGGGGGACAGGCAGGAGTGGATGTGAAGGTCATACGAGAGCTTAACCATGGATCTGCTGATAAACGGCAAGCGCCATGTCAAAGATCGGCTTGTCTGTGCGAAGCAGGGTAATGTTCTGGGATACGGCCTTTAACTTCATATTGTCATCTGCGTTGGTGCTGCAGCAGAGAATGATGCAGGCACAATCCGCAAGTGAAGCAACTGCCAGCGTGTTCATATTCGCCATCACAGTGCACCAGGCACAGTCTTCCGGCGCGTTGCCCATGGCGACGCTTAAGAGGTCGCAGCAGTAGGGCTCGGTAATCTCAGTATCCACGTCTCCGGAGTGGATGATTTCGAGTTGGTTATTTTCTATTAATTCTTTAACGGTCATTTAGGATCTCCTTTTTAAAGTGATAGTTATAATTTGATGTGGGAAACAATAAAAAATTTTTACACTGGTAGTGTATAATATGTTTGTTTTCAAGTCAATGAATCATGATAGATCCCTTGTCAAAAAGATGCAATCCCCGATCGTTGCATCCCGGTTCGAAGTAACGATATCCGTGGCCAGCGCCTTACATGTGGGCGAGCCGCAGCAACCGCAGTCCAGCCCGGGCAGGGCTTCCAGAATTGTCTCCACTTTTTCCATATTTTCCATGCTCTCAAAAATGTTTTCACCCAGACGGTATACCGGTTCGTAGGTGACGGGTTCCGACCAGCCGAAAGAGTTCAGGTCATGCTGTCCCAGAACATCGGAATCCGGCCGAATATCCGGTTCGTTCTGGCTCATGCGTTTGGTCTTGGTCCTCGCCAGGTAAGCATTTTCCA
>JAJQAD010000221.1 GCA_021204005.1 Clostridiales bacterium | reverse complement strand
GGCATTGGCCGTGCTGCTTCCCGATACAGGAGATATGAGAAATATGGGAAATGCCGGGAAAATGCAGGAAATGCAGATGCCGGGGTCAGGTGACGGGGTGGAGTTCGGAGACGATTCCGGCTTTGCAGATGGCGGAGACGAAGCGGAAGATGCGGATGGCAATGAATCGGTTTCCGGTGAAACCGGCAGTGAGAGTGAGAACACTGCTGATGAAGACTCTGAAACCGGCAATGAGGATGCTGCTGACACAGATGAGAGCGATGCAGAAATCGAAGATAGCGCTGAAGAAGACACAGATAGTGACAGTACAACTGCTATTCGCGGTGGTGCTTCGGAGAATGGTGAATCTGCGGGCGAAAACGGCAAGATGCCGGATATGTCCTCCGGAGGCGATGGTGAGATGCCCGGCATGTCCTCTGCCGGAGAAGATGGGAGCGATGATCTGAGCTCTGATGAGGAAACAGACGCAGAGGGCGGTTCTTTTGACCGGGGGGATACTTCCGGCACGCAGCAGAATATACTGTCTGTGATGAGCGTGCTGCAGACAATCCGCGCACACTGGCTGCTTATACTGATCGTTCTGGCAGCCCTGGATGCGGGAAGCATTTTTATGCTGGTTAAAATCTCGCGACGCCGGAAAAAGGAGGCGGAAGCGAAGCAGCTGGCTTTGCTGGAGCAGGCGGCGGACGGAGAAGTTCACCTGGCACGGCCGAAAAAGAAGGAGAGTAAGCATTCGCATTACCTATGGATTATTGCGGTGGTCGTGATTGTCCTGCTTGTGTTTATCGTGAAAGCGCTGACCGGACAGACGGCTTCTTCCGGGACAGAGACAGAAGCGACGACTTACTCTGAGACAGCGGAAGTCGGTGATATCAGCACGGTTCTGCCCGGCACAGGTACATTGGAGGAGGAGGATGCGGAGGAGTTTTCCCTCCCGGATGAGGTGGAAATTACGGAGTGGTATGTGTCCAACGGGGATTTGGTAGAGGAAGGAGACACTCTGGCAGCGGTGGACGCGGTATCTGTCATGACGGCGATTGCTTCCGTGCAGGATACGATGACCTCACTGGATGAAGCACTGGAAGATTGTGAGGAGGATGCGGTGTCCGGTACAATCACTGCGGCGGCGGACGGACGAGTGATCAAAATCTATGCCTCCGCCGATACCGGCGTGGTGGATACCATGTATGAGAGTGATGCCCTGATGCTTCTCTCTCTGGACGGGTATATGGCGGTTTCTTTTGAGACAGATGCGGATATTTCCACCGGAGATTCTGTGGATGTGACTCTCTCGGACGGCACGGTGGTCAGCGGGAAAGTAGAGAGCCTGGCGAACACAACGGCGGTCGTCATTCTCTCAGACGACGGACCGGAACTGGGAGATTTCGTAACGGTGGCGGACGAGGACGGCACGGTGATCGGTGAGGGAACGCTGTACATTCACAGTGAACTGAAAGTGACCGGATTTACCGGCACAGTTTCCGCCATCTCTGTGTCTGAGGGGGATGAGGTGGACAGCGGAGATACGCTGATTTCACTTACCGATACAGATTATACGGGAGAGTATGAACTTCTGCTGGAACAGCGCGCTGAGCTGGAAACACAGATGGATACGTTATTTCAGCTTTATGAGGACGGGTATATTTATGCATCCTGTTCCGGCGTGGTTTCCGGATTGAGTGACAGCACGGATGACGCTTCCTCGGATAGCGAGCCTGACTCAGAGGATTCCACAGAGGAGAGCACGAGCGCGTCAGATACATATTCCACGGAGGATAGCGCAGATACTTCGGACACGTCAGGCACTGATTCTGCGGAAGACAGCGCAGATGCAGCTTCCACGGCAGCATCCGGTACAGCGGGGTATCAGGCGCAGACATTATCTTACGCAGGAAACAGCACCGCATATTTGACGATAGAATCCGGACAGGGAGCGGTTGCGTTGACCGTCTCCTCGGCTTCGGAAAGTGTTTCTTCAAGCAGCACTGCAGATAATGGGGAGACAGCAGACAACCAGACCGTAAGTACAGCGGATAGCAACACGGAAGATGATACTTCAGATGATGAGGAAGATACATCGGATGAGGAAAGCACATCGGATGAGGAAAGCACGTCAGCTGAGGGAAGTACGTCAGCTGAGGAAAGCATATCAGATGAGGAAGCTTCCTCTTCTGTCATCATGTATACCGGTGTAGTCACCGCTGTGTCTGATAGCAGCGTGACCATATCGCTTCTGACAGACACCGAAGAAAGCAGTGTGACGCTGTCTCTGGATTCTTCGGCAAGTGTCACAATTTATAACGGTTCTGTTTCCCAGGGGACGGTGAGCGATATCTCTGCGGGAGATGTGCTAATCGTATCCTACAATGGGGAGACTGTGTCATGGGTTGTGTGTATTTCTTCGAACGTTGTTTCCTCTGATTCCCAGGAAAGTGAGGAAAGTCCGGAATCAGATGGAGAGAATCAGGAAAATGCATCTGAAAATAAGGAGGAATATGCCACTGCTGCCGGCGGTGAGGGAGAACAGCAGTCCGCGCAGACGGAAATCGGCCAGTCCCAGACAGAAGACAGCGGAGCCGTTTCGGGAGAGATGTCGGATGTGACAGATGCCGGAGATACAGCATCTGATATGACAGGTACAGATACAACCACCGCGACGGAAGCGGAGGAGGCTGCAACCGAAGCGCTGGAGGAAGAGGTGAGCAGCACTTATAGTGTCGGCGAGATGACCTGGCTGGCCATCACGCCGCAGGACACAATGACGATAGAAATCACGGTAGATGAGATGGACATTCTCTCGGTGGAGATCGGCCAGGAGGCAGCGATCACTTTGGACGCATTTCCGGGGCAGTCCTTTACCGGGACCGTGACATCTATCGACGAGAGTGGCACCAATTCCGGCGGCAGCAGCAAATATACAGCAGTGATTACCATGGATCGCGGGGAGGGAATGCTGGCCGGCATGAATGCCTCCGCAGTGATTACCTTAAGCACAGCGGAAGATGTCCTTCTTGTCTCGGAGGATGCGTTGGTGGAAGAAAATAATACGACGTATGTCTATACAAGCTATGATGAGGAGACCGACACGCTGGGCGAGCTTGTCGAAGTGACGACGGGGCTCTCTGACGGCGAGAACGTGGAGATCACCTCCGGCCTGGAGGAAGGAGACACTTACTGTTACAGCATCCTGGATGTGGTCAATTACGGATTTTCCTTTGCGTCGAGCGGAAGCGGTAGTTTTTCGCTGGAGTCTGTTTTCGGGAGCGGCGGAAGATAAAGATTGAAATTGATCCTGTTGATTGTTATAATGAGAAAAACTGATTAAAGGATGTATTCATTATGATAGATAAATGGGATATCACAATGCCGGGGTCTGCGGGCTCCGGCACTCGCAATGCTTATATTTACCTTCCGGATGTCTGCCTGCAGGATGACGAGGCGCGTTTCCCGGTATTATATATGTTTGACGGGCACAATGTCTTTTTTTGATGAGGATGCTACATATGGGAAATCCTGGGGGATGAAAGAATATATGGATGCTACGCAGACGCCGCTGATCATTGCGGCGGTGGAGTGCGATCACAGCCCAAACCATGGACGGCTGCGGGAGTATTCGCCCTATGATTTTAATGAGCCGAGTGTCGGGAGAATCACCGGGGAAGGCAAAGCGACCATGGACTGGCTGACACAGGAGTTTAAGCCGTACATCGATGAACATTTTCCCACCATCCCGGACCGGGAGTGCACCTTTATTGCCGGAAGTTCCATGGGCGGGCTGATGAGCCTGTATGCGCTGCTTTACTATAATGACATTTTTTCCCGGGCAGCGGCACTCTCACCCGCTCTGGGAATTGCCCCTGCAAAAGCAAAGAAAATGATACAGGATGCGAATCCGCGGCCGGATTCGGTGCTCTACATGGATTATGGTTCCCTGGAACTGGGAACTTCCAAAAGGACGCGGCAGTCCATTGGGCGGATTCTCACCCTGCTGATGGAAAAGGGGGTTTTACTGAACTATCGCATTGTGCCAGGAGGAGAGCACTGTGAGGCAAGCTGGGAAAAGCAGATTCCGTTTTTTGTGAATACATTGTTATATGAATAAAAGAGTTGAGCTTGTCCGGAAAGCTTTTTATGAGCTGAGGTGTGACAGAATTCTCTCCCGCAGTTCCTTCTGTATCTTCCCATTTGTTGCCAGGATATCCTGATTTCTCAGGAAGTCTATCTGGTCGGAGCGGAAGGTAGCGGCATGTCCGTCGGCTTCCTCCACCAGCAGCGTTCCTGCGGCATAGTCCCAGGGCTTCAGGTTGCGCTCAAAATATCCGTCAATCCGGCCGCAGGCGACATAGGCCAGGTCCAGTGCAGCGGAACCGCTGCGGCGGATATCCAGAGAGTGTGTAAAGACATCCTGAAATATTTTAAAATTAACCGGTGCCAGATCCTTTTCATAGGGTGAGGTGCCGATAGAAACCAGGCTGTCTGAGAGGGCAGTCTTTTTACTTGCGTGGATAGGAATGTTGTTGAGAAAAGCGCCTTCGCCGCGGACAGCGGAAAAAGTCTCTTCACTGAACGGATTGTAAATTACTGCCGCCATAATCTGTCCTTCGTCGTAATAGCCCAGAGAAACCGCGCTCTGCCGGTAGTCGTAGATCAGATTGGTTGTACCGTCGATGGGATCCAGAATCCAGGCCGGGCGAGCCGGGTCAATCTGGTGAAGGTGATTTTCCTCACCCATAAATTGTACTTTGGGATATGCTTCAGCAAGTGCGTCACGGAGAAAGTACTGCACTTCGGTATCTACCCGGGTGACAAAATCGGCGGGCCCTTTGACAGTGATATTTTGCCGGGCGGTTTCGTTCATGATGACAGGTTTGGTCTGGTGCACCAGATCAATAATTTCATTGATGTTTATTATGTTGTTCATAATGACTCTTCCTCTTTTTTTATTTTTCTGACATGCCGCCAGGTGATCAGACAGACCACAGCAAACACAGCGGCTGCGGTACAGGCAACAACCCAGCGCAGCATGCCTTCCCCGTGCAGCAGTCCGACGCCTTCCGCCATAGTGGTAAATCCGAAAATCGCGAAGATCACGAACGCCAGCTTGTTTAAGAAGCCGTCCGGCGTTTTGCTCTTCAAGAGATAACCGATCATCATTCCCACGACATCGGCGGCAAACAGGCCGATGGAACAGGCAATCCAGACAAGAAGCGCTCGCTGAAGACCCTCGTTTGCGGCAAACGCGATGGCGGTAAGCTGGGTCTTGTCGCCCAACTCGGCGATAAAG
>JAJQAD010000092.1 GCA_021204005.1 Clostridiales bacterium | reverse complement strand
ATATTTCACCAAATCTGATATGCCAAGCGGTTTTACTGATTAAAGTAACAGTCAAACACCGCTTTCGCCACCGGCACCGCGGAAGAGCTTCCGCTGCCGCCATCCTCCACAATTACCGCAATGGCGATGTCAGAATATCCGTCTTTGGATCCGTACCCGACAAACCAGCCGTGGCTGTTGCCCACGCTGTCATACTCAGCCGAACCGGTTTTCCCTGCGGCATCATAGCTCTGTCCGCTTAAGGCCGTAGCTGTTCCGTAAGAAACCACTGCAGACATATACTCCTGCAAAATGGCCGCGTCGGATTCCGAGAGGATCGTGCCATACTCGGAAGAACGGTACTGTTTGACCACTGTCCCGTTTTCATTCTCTGTGTGATCTACGATGTAAGGCGTATAAAGCACACCATCCTGATCAATCGCCGCGGCAATCATCGCCATGTGCAGCGGCGTCACTGACGTGTCACCCTGACCGATCGCGGTCTGCATGATTTTTCCGGTACTGTCGTCCGACGACAGAGTAAAGCTGCTGGCCGTTCCTGACAGGGTACCGGGCAGCGTGGTATTAAACAGCATATCGTCCATCAAAGACTGAAAACTGCTGATATCCAGCGTCAGTCCAATGTTCGCGTAGGATGTGTTGCAGGAATTGGCAAAGGACGTGATCAGATCCTGCGTCCCATGCACGGAATTGTGATAACAGTGAATCTCGTTTCCGTCTATGGACAATTCCCCCTCACAGGTAAACGTGTAGGTATCGTAATCTGAATTTTCATGAATATATTCCAGCGTCGTAAAAATCTTAAACACAGACCCCGGAGGATAGGAGCCGGAGGTGGCGCGGTTTAAGAGCACGGAATTGGAATCATCATTGACAATGGAGTCCCACTCGCTCGCCAGCGTATTCGGGTCATAATCCGGCTTGGATACCATGGCGATCACCTTTCCTGTGGAAGCTTCCAGCACAACCACAGCGCCGTCATTGCTCCCAAGAGCATTGTATGCCGCTGCCTGCACATCATAATCCAGTGTCGTGACCACGCTGTCGCCCATATTTTTTTCATCCATCAGATCATTTAAAATCTGCTTCAGGAAAAATGAGTGAGAACGGAGTAAGTTGAAATTATACGTGGATTCAATACCGGATTTCCCGTTATTAAAGTATCCGACGGCGTGCGCAAACATCCGCCCATAAGGGTATGTCCGCGTCTCCGTACCGTCATCGGAGACGCTGGTGGTAGCCAGAACCTCACCGTCACTGGACAGGATATCCCCGCGGATCACGTGCTCCGCGTACAGGTCCAGTCTGGAATTGTAGGAGCTGTTGATTACGCTCTCACTTTTTACAATCTGAAAATAAGCCAGATACCCAATCAGCAGGCAGAACATCCCCACAAAAAGATAAGTAATGATGAGAAATTCACGGTTTTTACCAGATTTCCTCGATCTCGTCCTCCCGCCCGAAGCCCGATGAGCTTCTGCCGGATCCGCTGCTGCCCGACCCGTTTTTCCCGGATTTGCCGTTGTTCTTCCTGTCTTTCCCGGATTTGCTGACGCTTCCCGCCGTCTTGCTCCTGCTGTACCGGTCCTGGCCGTTTTTTCCTTCCCTGACCGTGTACTCTTCTTTTCTTCGTTCTGACTGTCGTCCAGATCCAGAATCTCGATATCGTCGCGGATTAAGTCTTTTCTTCCTCTGCTCATCTGCTTCTCCTTCATCCTGTCTCAATATATAAAGGCCCTGTATGATTGCAAACATAATAATCGTACACAATATGGAACTTCCGCCGTAGCTGATCAGCGGCAAAGTAAGTCCGGTAGACGGAATGCACTTAATCACGCCGCCGATATTTAAAAACACCTGGACGCCGTAGACACAGCCCAGCCCCAGCGCGATCAGCCGGTAAAACGGATCCTTTAACTGCATCGCGATATTTAAAAACATGAGAAAACAGCTCAGGCACACCAGAATGATACAAATGCCGAAGACTTCACCCATCTCCTCCACAATCGCCGCAAAGACAAAGTCCGAGGAGCCCACCGGGATTTTTTCCGGAAGTCCCTGATAAAGTCCCAGGCCAAACCAGCCGCCGGTGTCGATGGCAAACAATGACTGCGCCACCTGCCACCCGCTGCCGCTGATGTTGCCGAACGGATCCAGCCAGGCAGTCACGCGGACGCGGACATGGGAAAACAGCTTAGCCGCCGCCACCGCAGCAATGCAGCCGACCCCCAGCCCGCCGAAAAAGTAGAGCGGTTTTTTCGTCGCGGCGTATAGCATGACAATGTAAGTGATAAAAAAGATCAGCGCCGCACCCAGGTCCGTCGATACAACCAGTATCAGCACGTGGATGGCAGCCGCCACGGTCGTGATGCAGACCTGCTTAAAATCTGTAGACTGATAAAGCATACAGGCCACAAAAAACACGAAGATAATTTTCACAAACTCCGAAGGCTGGAACGTGATACCGGCGATCGTAAACGAGAGGTACGCTCCTCCTGTCATCTGACCCAGGACCAGCACCACGCCCAGCGCCAGAATGCCGACCGCGCAGTAGACCCAAGTAAACTTCCGGAGGAACTTCAGCTTCCGCACCAGCTGCGGCACAAAAATGGTAGCCACCGATGCAATGACAGCGATGTCGAACTGCTTCAGCGCACTCTCAAAATCCAGCCGCGTCAGAATAATAAACCCGATGATCATCAGCATGCACATATGGTTAACCACCAGACGCGCCGCCCGCCGGTAGATCACGCGGTAAATCAGAAACAGAAACAGGACAAAAACGACCTGCGCCGCGTAAAAAATCAATATCTTAATCTGCATCTGCGCGGCAAAAAGCACGAGAAAGGCGTCCAGATGGATCAGCATCATGCAGGTCGTCTGGCTCTTGTACATCCGCCTCTGGCGCGCTTCGTTTTTCACACTCAGAACAGCAAAGCTGTAATAGGTGTAGATCATAAACAGAAAGATCATCACATATTTCGATGATTCTGTGATCAAATGTAACATAAATTGCTCCTCTATACATCATCGGACAATTCCAACACGGTCACTCCGTTGCGTATACGAAAGATTCTCTTTTTCTTACGGCCTTTCCGCATTTCTGTCCACTCTTCGTCCCGTTTTTTTTAATTGTCACTCTACGCCTCTGCGAAAATGACCATTCGTAAATCCATCATTCCGTGATCGGAACTGCAATTCTTTCCCCTGTAAAAAAACCTGTTCATAGTCCCTCAGGATCCTGCTCACTTCCTCCCGGTCTTCCCGGACAAATGTAATCCGGAAGGAACCAAAGGAAAGGCGTTTTACCTGCTCCGCCTGGCGGAACAGATATAACGGCTGGCTGTTGTAAATAACATTATAACAGTCTTTGCAGTTTCTGTGAACATAGAATTTCTTATGATAGCGATCAGACAGAGACAGCTCTGGCCCGGAATTTTCCTCTTTCATGCAGTGCAGATAATTCTTGTACACGCACTGCGCGGAAATCATCACCGGCGTTTCGCCGTAAAGGCAGAACTCCGCTTTCGCATTGGGCATATGCGCCAGCTCTTTCTGATTCAGCTCCGGGGAGGCGGTATATTGACGAAACCCCGTTTTTGCAAAGGCGCGGTAAGCTATATCGGAAAAGACGTACAGGTTGGAATCCAGGGAAATCTGTTCCGGATTCAAATGCAGTTCCCGCAGGCAAAAGCCCAGGCTGTCGTAGCTTCTCACCCAGACGGTGTCAAAGCTGCGAAGGATATCCTGCCACTCTTTTATCAGATAATAAGCCGATGTATTTTCCCGGAAAATGTAGGGAAAACAACAAGCCGCCTGCTTTCCGGCCGACCGTATACGCTGCTGTGCCTGGCTGACCGACTTAAAATAAGAAGCGTACTCTGCGCCAATTGTGAAATCCAGGGAAATCATATTTACAAACGGATGACGCAGAGCCTCGGATAGCTGCGCTTCATTCGAAACCTGTACGTTAAGGAAATCAGATTTCTTCCTATCGGTATGATTCTCTTTCGGCAATTCTGATTTTTCGATAAATTTACCCCTATCCGGCTGTTCTGAGTATCTATCGGGCAGCATACGGCGATACGGCCGCAGCATCTTTTGCTCCAACCGGCAAAAAGCGCTTCGCCGCAGTTCATTCAGCTGTTTCACCGGGACGAAACACCCGGTCTCCATATCAATCTGCAGATCAGCAAATGAAAAAGGAGTGTCTCCGGTTTTTGAGAGTCTGTTTCTCACCTCATCTTCGGAGAGCGGGCGTGTCTCCGCTCGCATAACCGTCTCTTCTGAGCAAATTTCCACAACGGCAGGTTGATTCCGTGCGATTGTCTCCGTCATATCATTCCGCGAAGCACTATTCTCTGCGGTATCAGAACCCGGACCGAGGCACAAATCTGAAGCAGGATTCCCCTGCGCTGCCGCTTCTGTCTCCAGCGTCAAGCGCATAGGCTCCCCCACGCGAAGAGTCAGCTCCCCTTTCACCGGAATCTTATTCAGCACCGCTCCCCGGTATGCCTCAGCGGCGTTCCCGCTGCTGTGAGAGGAATCGTTAAGCGCCATCATTGTTCTTCCGTTCCTCATCTCATAGTAGCCCCGGGTAAAACCGCTGCGGCTTCCCAGAGCAAGCAGCGCTTTTTTATCCTCCTCTTCCACCAAAAAGCGCTCCGGCGTACTCTCGTACAGATCGATGTACTTCCGGTAAATCTGCGTCACTCCGGCGGCATACTCCAGAGATTTCATTCTTCCCTCAATCTTAAAGGAATACACTCCGGCTTCACAGATCTGCGGAATCAGTTCCAGAGCACACAGGTCCTTCGGGCTTAAGGGGTATCGCTCTTTTTTCCGGAACACATTTCCTTTTTCACCCATAACCTGATAAGGAAGCCGGCAGGGCTGGGCGCACCGTCCGCGATTCCCGCTGCGGCCGCCGATCAGACTGCTCATCAGACACTGGCCGGAATAACAGTAACAGAGCGCGCCGTGGACAAAACTCTCAATCTCCACGCCGGTCTCCTCATGGATATGGCGAATTTCCTGTAAGGATAACTCTCTGGCCGTGACAATCCGGGAAGCGCCCTGCTCTTTCAGAAAAGCCGCGCCGTATACATTCGCCACCGACATCTGCGTGCTGGCATGGATAGGCAGTCCGGGAAAACGTTCCCTCACAAATTGAAATACGCCATAATCCTGTACGATAATGGCGTCCAATCCTCGTTCGTAAAAAGGGCTGAGCCAGTTTTGCAGCGCCTCCCCTGTCTCTCTGTTTTTTAATAACGTATTGACGGTAAGAAAGATCTTCCTCCCGTGCAGATGCGCCAGA
>JAJQAD010000200.1 GCA_021204005.1 Clostridiales bacterium | reverse complement strand
TCTTTGGGAATAACCGGCTCAGAGCGATAAAAGCGGATACTCATAGATATTGTAGTGGAAAGAGAGGAAAATGGGATGGATTTACCAAGAAGAAAGGACGTGCCCGTCGAACTTACCTGGGATCTGACCCACCTGTATTCGACGGAAGCGGAGATGCTGGCGGAGCATGAGACGACGAAGAAAATGTGTGCGCAGCTTACGGAGAATTACAAAGGAAAGCTGACAACCCCGGAGCAGATTGACGCCTGCCTGGACGCCTGGCAGGAACTGATGGTCAAAATGGATCATGTCGCCAGCTACTGTTCTCTGGCGGCCTCGGTGGATTACTATGACGCAAAGCTTCAGGAGCGCCAGTCGATGATCCAGCGGGATCAGGCGCAGATGGCGGGAGAATACAGTTTTATTGAGAGTGAGCTCTCGGCGGCGGACGAGTCCCTGCTGCGGGAGGCGATGGCTGTTGCCACGAAAAACCGCCACTACCTGGAGGAGATTCTTCGGCAGAAACCGCACCGCCTGGATCCGAAGACGGAGGAAGTGCTGACCCGGCTCTCGGCGACACTGGAGGCGCCCTATGAGCTGTACCATGTGGTAAAGCTGACGGATATGAAGTTTGATCCCTTTGTGGCGGATGGCGTCGAGTATCCGCTGGGATACTCTCTTTTTGAGGACGATTATGAGTATGACGCGCGGACGGCTGTGCGGCGCGGCGCGTTTCGTGCTTTTTCGGACAAGCTGAAGCAGTATGAGAATATCACGGCGGCTATCTACAACACGCAGGTGCAGCGGGAAAAAACCATGGCGGATCTGCGCGGGTTTGACTCCGTGTTTGACAGCATGCTGTTCGGACAGAAGGTTTCCCGGGAAATCTATGACCGGCAGATTGACCTGATCATGGAGCATCTGGCGCCTCACATGCGGCGCTACGCGAAGCTGATTCAGCGCGTGCATCACCTGGACAAAATGACCTACGCGGACTTGAAACTTCCCATTGACAGCGATTATAACCCGAAAATCACGATGGCGGAAGCGGAGGACTATCTGGCGAAAGGGCTTTCTCCGCTGGGCGAGGATTATGTGGAAATGGTGCATGAGGCGTTCCGTGACCGGTGGGTGGATTTTGCCAGAAACCAGGGAAAAGAGACCGGCGGTTTTTGCGCTTCGCCGTATCAGAAGAATTCGTATATCCTCTTGACCTGGAATGAACGGATGTCGGATGTGCTGACTTTGGCCCATGAGCTGGGACATGCGGGGCATTTTCGTCTGGCGTCGACGAACCAGTCCTGGTTTGACACCTATGATCAGGATTTTATCGTGGAGGCGCCCTCTACAACCAATGAAATTATCATGGCGCACTACCTGTTAAAGACGAACCCGGACAAGCGGTTTCGCCGGTGGGTGCTCTCCTGTATGATTTCCAATACTTATTACCACAATTTTGTGACCCATCTGCTGGAGGCGGCATATCAGCGTGAAGTTTATAAGATCGTCGATCAGGGCGGCAGTGTGCAGGCGGAGGCTTTAAACTGGATTATGAGGGAGACCCTGGAGCGGTTCTGGGGTGATGAGGTGGAACTCACCGAGGGAGCGGAGCTTACCTGGATGCGTCAGCCGCACTATTATATGCAGCTGTATTCCTATGTTTATTCCGCGGGGCTCACCATCGGGACGCAGATGTGCCGCCGGATTGAGACGGAGGGCGATGCGGCGCTGACTGACTGGAAAAAGGCGCTGGCCGCGGGCGGCACGCTTTCACCGGAGGAGTTTGCGGCGGCGGCCGGAGTGGATCTGACATCGGAGAAACCGCTGATGGATACGATTGCATACATCGGGGAGATTATTGATGAAATTATAGAGCTGACTGAGGAGATGGAGGGGTAGTAGACTGTATTGGTTGTATACGATTAATTATTATGAAACATTTGAAAAAATATTTGAAAAAGTAAAAGTTGACTGAATTTTGAAATGCGGTATTATACTATTAATGGTGAGTCCTACCACAAAGTGTGACTGCTAAAAGCGATAGTAACTCTGATGGAGTTGCTACAACAATAGCTATGCGGCAACGCATAGCTATTTGTAACAAAAAGCAAAGCAAGGATAAATTTTATGAGTCAATATTTAGATGAAGAATTACTGGAATACAGCCGTTCCGATTACTATCCATTTCACATGCCTGGGCATAAACGGCAGAAGCTGGGAGATTTTCGCCCGGAGGAGGTTGATATCACGGAGATTGAAGGGTTTGACAATCTCCACCACGCGGAGGGGATTCTGAAAGAGGGACAGGAGCGTCTGGCCCGGCTTTTCGGAGCGGATGAGAGCTTTTATCTGGTAAACGGAAGTACGGCAGGGCTACTCTCCGCCATCTGCGGCTGCATCCGGAAAGGCGACCGTATTCTGATTGGGAGAAACTGCCATAAGGCGGTATATCACGCGGCGTATCTCATGGAGGCGAAAGTGGAATACCTTTACCCGGAACCCACGGGATTCGGGATTCAGGGCAGCATTGCGCCGGAACAGGTAAAGCAAAAACTGGAAGAGTATCCGGATACGCGGGCGGTGGTCGTCACTTCTCCGACTTACGATGGAATTGTCTCGGATATCCGGACGATTGCGGATATCGTTCATGGATATGGCATACCGCTTATTGTGGATGAGGCACACGGGGCGCATTTTGGATTTTCGGAAGGTTTTCCGCAGAAAGCGATTGCTCTGGGGGCGGATCTCTGTGTGGAGAGCCTGCACAAGACGCTGCCGTCCTATACGCAGACGGCGGTGCTGCACATGGCGAGACAGAGAAACAGATTACTATCAGGCGAAACCGGTAAGGCATTGACGCACGTTACCATGCAGGGAGGAGCGCCGGGGAAAAAAGAAAATGAGAAAGCGGCAGGATTGCCCGGAGAATATTGGTTTGACTCTGCGCGTGTGAAGCGATATCTCGGTATCTTTCAGTCTTCCTCCCCTTCCTATGTCCTGATGGCGGGGATGGACCGCTGCGTGCGCATGGTGAAAGAGGATGTGAAACGATATGCCGGGGCAGACACCAGGGAGGAGAGTCTGTTTGCTCAGTTTGAGGGGCGGCTGCGACGGTTTTACGGGGCGTGCGAAAAATTCCGGTTTGTGGAAGTGTTTCCTTATGTTCCTGTGTGCGGGGATACCTGTGTGAATATAAAAAGACGGCGTGAAGGACAGAATGACTGCGATTCGGCGTGCTGTACGGTTATGTCCGGGGAAAGCGGACAGGATGTCTTTGAGGAGGAATTTGCGAAAGCCGGAGCAGATGATCTTGAAAGAAAATGTGTTGGAAATACAGGCGGAGTTTTTGCCAGGGATAATTCCAAGATTCTCATCTCCGCAGAGGCGGCAGGACTGCACGGGCAGCAGCTGTATGATCTGCTGCTGGAAAAATATCATCTCCAGATGGAGATGGCTTCCGGGCATTATGTGACGGCGCTGACGAGTATCATGGACACGGAGGAAGGCTTCCGGCGGCTGTACGAGGCACTGCAGGAGATTGAACGGGAGGCTTTTTCGTGCGCGGAGATGGATGGTTCCGGAAGTTCAGCGATGGGAGAGCCGGAGGAAAGCAGTGGGAAAAGGGCCGGCGAATCGGCAGATTTTCTGACGCCCGTCCGCCTCTATCGCTCCCGTGAGAAAAGAATGGAGCTTGCGGACGCGATGGATGCCGACCGGGAAGCGGTTCCGCTTGCTGAATCCGACGGGAAAATCTCCGGTGATTTTGTCTGGCTTTACCCGCCCGGCATCCCGATTCTGGTGCCGGGGGAAGTGATCACAAGTGAAGTGCTTGAAATACTGGCACTCTGCCGTGCGCGCCATATGCAGGTGCAGGGGATGCAGGATCCGGGCGGGGAGCGGGTACAGGTTATCGCAGGCTGAAATTGCGGTAAGTCTAACGGAATCGAACTTACTTTACGTTTTGACAATTTGGTACTATAATGTCAGAAAGCAGGGAGGCGCGCTATGATAAAAAGGGAACGCTATCTGTCCCGTATCCGCGGTTTTTATCACTCTGACCTGATTAAAGTGATTACCGGAATCCGGCGATCCGGAAAATCTGTGCTTCTGACTCAGATTATGAATGAACTGCGGGAACAGGGTATCGCGGAGACGCAGATTCTTTATCTCAATTTTGAAGACTATGATTATTCCTTTATTCGTACCGGAAAAGATCTTCATGAATTTATCAAAGGAAAAATCATAACGGCCGAGAGGTATTATCTTTTTTTAGACGAAATTCAGACGATTCCGGATTTTGAGCGTGTGGTCAATTCGATACGAATGAAGTTTAATACCAGTATTTTTATCACAGGATCCAACGGCAGGCTTTTGTCCGGAGAGATGGCTACTTTCCTTTCCGGCCGGACAGTCAGCTTTCGCATCTATCCGTTTTCTTTTGCGGAATCGTGTGAAATCAGGGGGGTGTCCAGAGAAGAGGTTACGGATGAAGTTCTCATGGACTATATGATCTGGGGCGGCCTGCCGCAACGGTTTCAGATGCAGGATGAGGAGCAGACGAAGACTTTTCTGCGGGATGTATTTGACACGATTGTTCTCCGGGATGTTGTACAGCGGGCGGGGATAAGGGATATTGACCTGTTTAACCGATTGTTGGAGTATCTGGTCTGTAATCCGTCGCAGATTTTTTCGGTTTCCTCTGTGTCGGATTATTTCCTCAGCGCCAACCGTAAAGTTTCCAGAGAGACGATTTATAATTATCTGGAATATATTACAGCGTCTTTGATCGTGGAGCGTGCAAGCCGGTATGATATTCGCGGCAAGCGTATTCTCACAAAAATGGACAAATACTACCTCACAGATATGGGTTTGGGAAGGATTCGCAACCCGGGGTTTAAATTGGAAATGGGGGCTTTGCTGGAAAATGTAGTTTATAATGAACTGTTGATCCGCGGGCAGGAGGTTTATGTCGGGAAGACCAGGAATGGTGAAATTGATTTTGTGAGTATACAGGATCAGAAAAAAGAATATTATCAGATAGCCTACTATCTCTATGATCAGAAGGTGATAGATTGTGAATTCGGGGCGTTTCGTGAAGTGAGGGATAATTATCCGAAGTATGTTATCTCATTTGACAAAATGGATTTTTCCAGGGATGGAATTATCCATAAGAATGCAATCTCTTTCCTGCTGGGGGAAGTTTAAGTTTTTTTGTGTAAAATTCAGAGGTAGGCGTATGATTGCAGATTGAATTCATATATTACTGATGTTAAAATATGGGTGATTATTCAGAGGCTGGTACTGAATACTTACAAGTAGAATCAGTCGGGAATTTTTGCCGCTGGAATCGATCAGGGCAGGCTTTTATGAGGTATGAGGAACATGGGAAAAATTTTCTGTCTGATGGGAAAGAGCGCGTCCGGCAAGGACTTTGTATATAAAAATCTGATCGCGCGGGAAGATCTGCAGCTGCAGCATGTCGTTCCGTATACGACCCGCCCGATTCGGAGCGGGGAGGTGGAGGGTCTGACCTATTTTTTCTGTTCCGATGAGGAAGCGGAGGCGATGGAGCGCGCCGGAAAAGTGATTGAGATGCGCGCCTATGATACCGTGCACGGGGTCTGGAAGTATTTTACCGCGGACGACGGGCAGATTGACCTGTCCCGGCAGGATTATCTGATGATCGGGACACCGGAATCCTGTGTGAAGCTCCGGGAGTATTTCGGGGCGGATGCCGTCTGCCCGGTCTACATCTGGGTGGACGACGGGGAGCGCCTGGCGCGGGCCCTGAAGCGTGAGCGCAAGCAGGAGCAGCCGAAGTATGCGGAGATGTGCCGGAGATTTCTGGCGGATGAGAGGGATTTCTCGGAGGAGAATCTGCGGAAAGCGGGAGTAAATCTTTTTCCTGAGGAGAATCCGGACAGGAGCGTTTGCTCCGGAAAACCGGAGAAACCACCCGTGAGAGGCTGCTTTGAAAACCGGGAGAAAGAGCAGATTCTCGCGGATGTCGCTGCATATATTGAACAATTTCGGGCTGCTCAGAGGCTTCTGACGGAGTAGAAAATGCGGATTCATTTTTTTTGCCTGGCTTATGCAGTGAGTAAACTTTTTCTGCATATAAAATCTAAATTTATATGCAGAAAGGAATGATTTTTCTTGTTTTTCTGCATATAAAATGACATAATTATATGCAGAAAGGAGAACGCAGTATGAGAAAATTTGATTATTCCTTTTTGAATAACGGTCTGCTCCCGGCTAACCTGGTGTCGTTGACAGCGAATATTTCCAGCCTGAAAACGATGGCGGGTGTACGAAAAGAAGAATACGGAACTATTTTTACGGAATTAGAAGCAGTTGCGAAAATACAGTCAGTAAAAAGTTCTAATGCGATCGAAGGCATTGTGACCAGTGACGAACGAATTGCGGCTATCGTAAATCAGAACAGCGCGCCGCTGAATCATAACGAGGCGGAGATTGCCGGATACAGAGATGCGTTGAATGCGGTTCATCTGGGATATGCGCATCTGGATTTTCGCCAGAGCGATATTCTTCATCTTCATGAGACGATGATGCCCATTGCGGGTTATGAATATGGAGGACAGTATAAGACAGATGATAATGTGATACTGGAGGTAGCTGCTGACGGAAACCGGCGCGTGCGTTTTCGCCCGATTCCCGCGGCAGAGACAGAAGCCGCGGTGGAACAGCTTGAACTGGCGTATCTGGATGCCAGGAATGATGCGAATATCAACCAGCTTCTTTTGATACCCTGTGTAATCCTGGATTTTTTGTGTATCCATCCTTTCCGGGACGGCAACGGAAGAGTGTCACGATTGCTATCACTGCTGCTTCTTTATAAAAACGGGTATGATGCCGGAAAATATGTTTCCTTTGAGGAACAGATTAATCATTGCAAGGCATGGTATTACGAAGCTTTGCGCCAGTCATCTGAAAACTGGCAGGAAAATAAAAATACGTACGTTCCGTTTGTTGAGAATTTCCTGACCTCCCTGTATATGTGTTATAAGGAACTGGACAAAAGATTTGCTGTGGTTCATGGGAAGAAGATTACGAAAAAAGCAAGGGTGGAAGCGGTATTGTTAAACAGCCTGACACCGATTTCCAAAGCGGAAATATGCAAAATACTGCCGGACGTCAGTCCGACTACCGTGGAAGCGGTATTGGGGGCTATGGTAAAGACCGGTTCTGTCAGACGAGTTGGCCAGGGGCGCTCAAGCAGATACATTAAAGCGTAGGATTAAAAGAAGTTATTATGTAACTATTTATGACAGTACTTCGCATTTGCTGCGAAGTGCGTCTGGTGACGTAAATTACACAAGGAAAAGTCCCATCGCGTAGCGATTTCTAATGGACTTTTCCTCGTAACTGTGAAGGCACTGAACAGTTACGTTATTATGATATTTGGAGTTTCGGATGTAGTAATGTATACTCATTCGGATATTTGCATGTGCATATGTCTGCATCGAGGGTGCATTGCGGGAAATGACATATGTTGGTAGAAAGGAGCAGCCGGATGGCAGGATTTCAGGATATCGTCGGCCATGAACAGATCATCGCACATTTGAAGAATGCCATCGCACTGGACAAGGTTTCCCACGCCTATATTTTTGACGGGCCGGATCATGCCGGGAAGCGGATGCTGGCGGAGGCGTTTGCCATGACGCTGCAGTGTGAGACCGTGCAGCGGGAATTTTCGGATGAGGAAGAGACGGAGCAGATGACGCTGTTTGAGATGCCGGCGGCGGTCAGTTCCGGCGTTTCGGAGGCGGCAAAAGACCGCGCGGCCATGACGGAACCCTGTATGGAGTGTCATTCCTGCAAACAGGCGGCGGGGAAAAACCAGCCGGATATCATTTACGTGACGCATGAGAAGACCGGTATCTCGGTGGACGACATTCGTCGGCAGATAAACGGAGACATCGCCCTGAAACCGTATAGCAGCAGGTACAAGATTTATATCGTGGACGAGGCGGAAAAAATGAACGTTCAGGCGCAGAATGCGCTGCTGAAAACCGTGGAGGAGCCGCCGTCCTATGCGGTGATTTTGCTCCTTACAACCAACGCGGAGGCCTTTTTGCCGACAATCCGCTCCCGCTGTGTGACGCTGAGTCTGCGGGCGGTTTCGGATGAGCATATCCGGGCGTTGCTGATGCAGCGCTGCCGGGTACCGGACTATCAGGCGGACCTGAGTGTGGCGTTTGCCCAGGGAAATGTGGGGCGGGCAATGCTTCTGGCTTCGTCGGAGCAGTTTAACGAATTGAAGGATCAAACGGTGCAGCTGCTGCGCCGTCTTGACAGTATTCCGGTCTGTGATCTGATGCAGGAACTGCAGTTTCTGACCGACGAGAAAGAAAACGCGCCGGATTTCCTGGATTTGCTTTTGCTTTTCTTCCGGGATGTGTTATTATATAAGTCGACAGCCTCGTCGGAGGGGCTGATTTTTCAGAAGCAGGCGCATATCGTCAGGCAGGTGAGCGGGCGGATTTCCTATGCGGGTGCGAACCGGGTGCTGCAGGCGATTGGGACGGCAGACCGGCGTATCCGGGCGAATGTGAATTTCCCGCTGACACTGGAGCTGCTGATGATGGATATAAAGGAGGAAATGTGAAGCATTTTCGAGCCTGGTTCTGAATAATTACAGTACTGATTTTTGCCGCGGAAAAAAGAGCGGCGGAATGGAGATGTATATGATAAAAATAGTCGGTGTCCGCTTTCGGCAGGCGGGCAAAATATATTATTTCGATCCGAAAGATCTTCCGATTGAGCGGGGGAGCCATGTGATCGTGGAGACGGCGCGTGGAATAGAGTACGGCACGGTGATCCTGCCGCCGAAGGATGTAACGGATGATGAAGTGGTTAAGCCGCTGAAAGCGGTAATCCGCATGGCGACGCCGGAGGACGACCGCCGGGAAGAGCGCAACCGGGTACGCGAGAGGGAAGCATATCTGATCTGTCAGGAGAAGATTGAAAAGCACGAGCTGGCGATGAAGCTGGTGCAGGCGGAGTACACCTTTGACAATAATAAGCTGCTCTTTTATTTCACGGCAGATGGGCGGATTGATTTCCGGAACCTGGTCAAAGACCTGGCCGGTGTCTTTCGCACCAGAATTGAGCTGCGTCAGATCGGCGTCCGGGACGAGACAAAAATCCTCGGCGGTGTCGGCATCTGCGGACGGCCGCTGTGCTGTCATACATTTTTGTCCGAGTTCGCGCCGGTTTCCATCAAGATGGCGAAGGAGCAGAATCTGTCCCTGAACCCGACGAAGATCTCCGGTTCCTGCGGGCGGCTGATGTGCTGTCTGAAGAATGAGCAGGATACGTATGAGTATCTGAACAGCCGGCTTCCGCGGATGGGAGAGCGGGTGACGACGGCGGACGGCCTGAAGGGAGAAGTTACCGGCGTCAATGTGCTGCGCCAGATGGTTAAGGTGACGGTGAATACCGGGGATGAAAAAGAGAGCCGGGAGTATCCTCTCAGCCAGCTGAAGTTCCGCGGGCGGCGCAAGAAAGATCAGGAACGGGTCAGCAAAGAGGAAAAAAAGAAATTCTCCGCCCTGGAGGATAAGGGAGGAAAGTCAAAGTTAGATGATGACTGATCTGCAGCTGGGGGAGCGCGTGGACGATCTCCAACGGAATGGATATAAGATAATTCAGAATCCGCAGAAGTTCTGCTTCGGCATGGACGCGGTATTGTTGTCCGGGTTTGCGAATATCAGGAGCGGGGCGAACTGCCTGGATCTGGGGTGCGGCAACGGAATCATTCCGATTCTTCTGGAAGCGAAGACGGAGGGGCGGCATTTTACCGGGCTGGAGATTCAGCCGTACAGCGCCGATCTGGCGCGGCGGAGTGTCGCACTCAACCATCTGGAAGAGAAAATCCGTATTGTGGAGGGAGATATCAGGGATGCCTCAAAGATATTTGGGGCATCCTCTTTTGACGTTGTCACCTCAAATCCGCCTTATCTGTCGGCCGGCCGCGGAATCATCAACCGGGAGGAAGCGAAATATATTGCCCGCCATGAGATTCTGTGCAGCCTGGAGGATGTGGTCAGGGAGGCGTCGAAGCTGCTGGTACCGGGCGGGAGGTTTTTTATGGTACACCGTCCTTTCCGGCTGGCGGAGATTTTTACATTGATGGTGCAGTACCGGATAGAGCCCAAGCGCATGCGGCTGGTTCATCCTTACGCCGACCGGGAGCCGAATATGGTTCTGATCGAGGGTCTGCGCGGCGGGAGGAGCGGTATGACGGTGGAGCGGCCGCTGGTGGTGTATAAAGCGCCGGGGGAGTATACGGATGAGATATACGAGGTGTATGGGTACTAATTAAAAAAGGGACCTGGTTTTGGTTGTCAGGATATCGTTAAAAAAGGGATTTGGTCTCGTGCTGCCAGGATATCATGAAATAATGTGTTTTAGTTGTTTTTGAAACGTTGTGAAGGTGTTGCTTATAATTGCCGATCAGAATATAGACATTATATTTAAAATTTATATGTGATTTTGCGCTGTAATGGACGAGATCAGGTTATTGGTCGAAATCGTCTGTAGGAGATAGTGCGGCAAACGGACGAAAACAGGCTGAATGTTGAAATTGTCCGTAGGAAATAGTATAGCAAACGGACGAAAACAGGCTGAATGTTGAAATTGTCCGTAGGAAATAGTATAGCAAACGGACGAAAACAGGCTGAATGTCGAAATCGTCCGTAGGAAATAGTGCAGCAAACGGACGAGAGCAGGCTGAGTGTTGAAATTGTCCGTATGGCATAATGAGACAAACGGACGAGAATGCTATATAAATGATTACAGTCCGTACAATGTGTAAAAATACTTAATTGTCATGTGAAAAGTGGTGTGCCAATAGTTTTGGTACTAAAACGCATGAGCAGGTATGAGTAGTTATATGCCATGTTGCTACAGAAATCTATAGGAAAGGAAAAGATTATGGCCGGAAAACTGTACTTATGTGCAACGCCCATCGGCAATCTGGACGACATCACCCTGCGCGTCCTTAAGGCGCTGCAGCAGGTGGATCTGATCGCGGCAGAGGACACGCGGAATTCGATTAAGCTTCTGAATCATTTTGAGATCAAAACGCCGATGACCAGCTATCACGAATACAATAAGATCGAGAAAGCCTACGCGCTGGTGGAGAAGATGAAAGCCGGCCAGAATATTGCTCTCATCACGGACGCAGGTACGCCGGGAATCTCTGACCCGGGCGAGGATCTGGTGCGGATCTGCTATGAGGAGGGCATTGAGGTTACCTCCCTGCCGGGTGCGGCGGCGTGCATCACGGCGCTGACCTTGTCCGGGCTTCCCACGCGGCGCTTTTCCTTTGAGGCGTTTTTGCCGCGGGAGAAAAAGGAGCGCACTGCGGTTCTGGAGGAGATGAAAAATGACACACGGACACTGATCGTATATGAGGCGCCGCACCATCTGATTTCAACAATAAAAGACTTGCAATCTGCGCTTGGGGAGCGTAGAATAGCTGTTTGCCGGGAACTGACGAAGAAGTTTGAGACGGTTTTTCGGACGACGTTTTCTGAGGCAATTTCCTATTATGAAGCAAACGGAGTGAAAGGCGAATGTGTCATTGTGATTGAGGGTCGCGACCGCCGGGAATTGATCCGCGAGCAGCAGGAGAGCTGGGAGAGCCTGACCGTTGAGGAGCACATGGCATACTATACGGACAGTGGGATGGACCGGAAGTCCGCCATGAAGCAGGTGGCAAAGGACCGGGGCGTCGGGAAGCGCGAGATTTACCGGGAACTGTATACAGGCGGGGAGCAGGCTTAGGATGAAAAGCAAATATAATTAGGAGAACTCTTTCCGGTGCATTTTATGTTAGATATAAAACGGGGCAGAAAAAATGAGTGGTACCTAATATTATAGGAAAAAGTGAGAACTTGTGGGTCGTCAAGACAAGAAAAGTCCCACAAAAGTGAAGAATAGTAAAACCCGTGGGTCGTCAAGGCGGGAAAAGACCTACAAAAATGGGAAAAATAAAAAATGTGTGTGGTCAAGGCGAGAAAAGACCTGCAAAAATGGGAAAAAATAAAAATCGTAGGTTGTCAAGGCGGGAAAAGACCTACAAAAATGAAAAGAAGATAAAAATAGTGGGTTGCAAGGGGAGAATTAATCCCCAAGTATAGAAAATTCAGGAAAAATTATAGCATTCAGGGGAGATTGTGTTATGACAAGAGATATGACAGCGGGAAATCCGCTTCGGCTGATCTGGCAGTTTTCCATTCCGCTGGTGTTCGGAAATCTGTTTCAGCAGATGTACAATATGATAGACACGATTATAGTCGGCCGTTACCTTGGACTGATGGCTCTGACCGCGGTGGGAGCGACCTCATCGATCATGTTTCTAATCATCGGTTTTTGTTTCGGAACCTGTTCCGGTATGGGCGTGCCGGTGGCGCAGAAGTTCGGGGCAAGGGATTACAGCAGCATGCGCCGGTATGTGATGAATGCGGCATATTTAAGCATTCTGATCGCGATTGTGATTACAGTTGCCATGGCGCTGCTGTGCGATAACATATTGCTGTGGATGAGTACGCCGGAGGAGCTTTTTGCGCAGTCCTACCGTTATCTGCTGATCATTTTCCTGGGGCTGCCGTTTACGATACTGTATAATGTGACGTCCGCGATTATCCGCGCGCTGGGAGATTCGAAAACGCCGTTTTATTTTCTGATCCTCTCCACAATTTTGAATATCGTGCTGGATCTGATTTTTATCATTGTGTTTCAGATGGGTGTCGCGGGAGCGGCGCTGGCGACCATTGCGGCGCAGGCGGTCTCCGGTGTGCTTTGCCTGATTTATATGGTAAAAAAATATGATATCCTGCGGTGTGAAAAGGAGGAGCGGAAGTTTAAGCCTGCCTATATTGGAAATCTGGTAAAAATCAGTGTGCCGATGGGGCTGCAGTTTTCCATTACCGCGATTGGCAGCATTATGCTGCAGAGTGCAGTGAACACTCTCGGGGCGGTCTTTGTCTCCACCTACACGGCTGCGCTGAAGGTGAAGCAGCTGGCGATGAGTCCGTTTGACGCTTTTGCCACGGCAGCATCCACGTTCGGCAGCCAGAATCTCGGCGCCGGGCAGTTTAAGCGGATTCGCCAGGGCGTGTCCTGCAGTGTGCTGATCGCTTTGATTTACGCAATCGGAATAGGAATTGTGCTGGTTCTGGCCGGGTCTAAGATCGCACTGCTTTTTGTGGATGCGGAAGAGACGGTAGTGCTCGGATATGTCCAGCAGCAACTGGCATTTGCGGGGATGTTTTTCTGGCTTCTGGCTTTCTTAAACTGCATTCGTCTGGCAATCCAGGGGCTTGGCTATGGGGCGGTGACTATGTTTGCCGGCTGCAGCGAACTGGTGGCCCGTGGATGCATGTCGCTTTTCGCCATTCCTGTACATGGGTATGACGCAGTCTGTCATACGGATCCCATGGCGTGGGCTGCGGCGACGGCGGTGGTCATACCGATCTTCTGCATTATTCTGCGGCGGCTGGAGCGAAAGCACCTCGGCAAGCCGCTGGCGAAGTGCGCGGGGTGACAGCACCTCGGCAAGCCGCTGGCGAAGTGTGCGGGATGACAGCATATTTTTCGGGGCAGATCCTGGAAAAACAAGAAAAAACCGGTAAGAGATTGTCTTGTGTTATTGTACGTGAAAGCCTGCGCTGATCAGGCAGAAGCTATTGCTCTCCTGAAACCATATTCAGGTAATCCGGTAGATATATTTCTAAGATAGAGAACGGCGCGGGTCCCATGGTGAGAACCGCCCGGTGAAAAGAGAGGTCGGAGTACGATGTGCTGCCGATCTCTTTTGCGTATTCTTTTAAATCTGTAAATTCGAGATAGCCAATGTAATACTTCAGGTAATGCGCCGGCTCCGCCACAATAAGCTCAAAGATTTCGCGGATGGTGTCTTCGTCTGAAAACCCGTATTCCGAGAAAAAATCCATCGTATCCGAAAAAGTCCATCCGTCGGCGTGAATGCCGAGGTCTGCCGAGGCGTAGAGGCTTAAGATAGCGGACTGCTCCAGCGCCAGCACTTCGGCTGTCTCATCGGAGAGCCCTGCGTACCGGTAAGAGAAGAACTCCACATAGGTCGCCCACCCTTCAAAATAACCGGAGGGTCCGAGCAGGGTGCGGATGGGCGAGGGATTGGTGCTGAAAAAATAAGCGTTTTGGTAGAGATGTCCCGGGTATCCTTCGTGGGCCAGTGTGGTAAACAGGCGAATTCCCTCATAGCCATTGCCGCCGTTGATGTAGATGGAGTTTTGCGTGTAATCATCCAGCGGCGAGGTCAGATAAAAGGCGGGGGAGAGATATTCTTCCATGGAAGCATCCACATATTTCACGGTGTAATCGCAGCCATCCACGGGGGGAAAATCCGCGCGGATTGCATCCTCCAGAAGATCCAGCATTTCCTCCGGTGTTTCGCAAGGGGCTTCGGCGGATAATGCCTCGACATCCAGGGAGGGATGTTTGACCAAAAGAGAAGAGATTTCCAGAAGATCTGCGGTGCGGCGGGATTCCACGCGCTCCTGCAGCGTCTCGATGTCGTCGGAACTGCCGGTTGCCCGGCGGACCAGAAGGGCGTAATATTCGCGTCCTTTGGGGAGGGCGCAGAGACCGTAATAAGTATCTGTTGTATCACTCAGCTCCCGCAGCGTGTCCGCGATTTTCTGAAAGGCAGGCAGCACCTGCTGCATCACAATCGCCTGGTTTTGCTGACAGAAGGCGGCCTGTTCATTGGCAGTCAGACCAGAGATGTCAGTGATTTTTTCCTCAAAAGTATAGACCAGGTAGTTGTTTTCGGCGGAAGCTGCAAAATCCTCACACTGGGCAATCACGGTTTCGGCAGTAAAGTCAGCCATAAACAACCCGCAGTCATATTTTTCCTTTTCATAGTCACAGATACTCTCAAAGTATGTTGGGATGCCGGAGAGAATGGCGAGGTAATCGTTGACGTCCTGTTTGTCATTGAAATCATATTCCGCCAGGAGAATGGGTAGCTCCGCCTGCACGCCGGTGGAAGGACGAAGAGGTTCCTCGTAACAGGGAAAGGAAGCCGCGGCGATGGTGGTTTCCAGTGAATCCAGCAGGATGTCGCGGGTGAGTCTGTTTTCTGTTCCGAGAGAGGCTGTGTCAAACTCATTTAGGGCAAGGCGGATACTCTCTGCCAGAGCGGCGGAGACTTCAATGCTCTGAGCGGAATAGGTACCGAGGTCTGTGTTGTATGCAGTGATGCCATATTCCTCCGGATCTTTCAGCGTGTAGTGGAGGTTCAGCGCGCTGGCGGAGATTTCCTCGCAGAACAGGGCGTCGAGATAAGCGGTGAATTGTTCGTCTGCGGGGCTTTCGGCTGCTGCAGAAGAATCGGAATCCGGTGCAGCAGGAGTGAAAGAATCGGGCTCCGTCAGAGTGGAACCGGACTCAGATAAGGCAGAACCGGAGCCGAAATAAAATCCGGAACCGAAATTGAAAAATCTGCCGGCTGATGCTCCGGAATCTGTACCGCTGCAGGCGGCGGCCGTGAGCAGACAGGCGAAGAGGATGGAAATCAGGGCGATGATCAGGCAGCGGTGTATGCAGCGGGGATGTTTCAAGGGAGATGTCCTTTTTTTGATGTTATGATACTTTATGCATCGAATGGGAGAGTTATGAAATGTACAGATGCTTTTTTATTTTTTTGCCTGTTTTTCGAATGTACGCTAATGTTGCGGTAATAATAAAAGCAGCGCCGACATAGAATAGCGCCCGGTCCGTGGCGCTCTTTTAACGTGACCGTGGCAGAAGGAGCGAATATGAATCAGAGGTATGGATACGTGCGCGTCAGCGCAAAGGATCAGAACGAGGAAAGGCAGCTGATTGCCATGCGGGAGGCGAAAGTCCCGGAGAGAAACATCGTGGTGGAAAAGATGTCGGGAGCCGATTTTAAGCGGCCGAAATACGTGCAGCTGATAAGGAAAATGCGCCCGAGCGATACCCTTTATATCAAAAGTATCGACCGTCTGGGACGCAATTACGCGGAAATTCAGGAGCAGTGGCGGATTCTGACAAAAGAGAAACATGTGGATATTGTTGTGCTGGATCTGCCGATTCTCGATACAAGAATCGGAAAAGATCTGATTGGCACCTTCGTATCTGATCTTGTGCTGCAGGTGCTTTCCTTTGTGGCTGAGAATGAAAGAACCAACATTCGTCAGCGGCAGGCGGAGGGAATCGCGGCGGCGAAAGCGAGAGGAGTTCATTGCGGACGTCCGTTCAAGCCTTTGCCGGATAATTTTGAGGAAACGTGTCTGCGGTGGAAAAAAGGGGAACTGACGGCGACTGCGGCGGCCAGGGAATGCGGGATGAGCAGGAGCTCATTTGAGCGCCGGGCCTGCGATGTGAAGTAGTATACAGATATACATACTTCAGAAGGTATTCTATATTCTGAAGTGTGTTCATAAGGTATACCTTGTGAGCGGCAGGACAAGGCATTTTGATGCAGGAATAGAAGTATGGCGAAGATTGTTCCCGGACAAAGGTTCGGTATATTGACGGTGGAATATGAGACCGACGAACGGAAAGGGCGCTACAGAGTCTGGCATTGCCGCTGTGACTGCGGCAAAGGGATTGACTTAAGCACCAGAGATCTCCATGAAAAAAAGATTGGAGACTGTGGCTGCAGGACCCATGCTAAGCGCGTTATAAATGTTATATAGAAATAAGGCGGGAAATTTTGTGTATGTTTTTCCGCCTTTTTCCTTGCCTCCGGCTCCGGCAGGTAGTATACTTCAAAATATAATTCTGGACAGTTATTTTCTAAAATTCTGCTGTCCGGCTGCGGCGTCGTTGTGATGCCGGTCTGATTTTCACGGCATATTTCTGTTGTTATCATCATGATCATGCCGTTTGATCTCTTCCGCGAGAAAAAGTACCGTTATACTTTTTCCATGCGTTGCGAGGAAGTGGAAGGGATTTCGTTAAATGACGGGGCGGTACGGATTTTTTTGAATACCCACGGTGAGGATGAGGAAAACATTACACCGGAGTTAAAAGAGTTGCTGTATCTCATAGAGAATACGAACGACAGAGGGCGGGTCTTTCAGAGCGAAAAAGTCAGAAAGATCAGCGAGAGCGTTCGTACCATCCAGAATAATGAGGAAGTAGGTGTACGATATATGCAAGCCTGGGAAGAGAGATTAATGTATGAACGGGAAGCGAGGGAGGAAGGCCGCGCGGAGGGCCATGCAGAAGGGCAGGCAATAGGCAAGCAGGAAACATTGGTAGATAATATCCGGAATCTTATGGAATCGCTGCACCTTTCTCTTGAAGAGGCGATGGATGCTCTGAAAGTACCGGAACCTGACCGGCAAAAGTATCGGACGATGCTTTAGAAAGATCGGAGTCGCCACAGGCTTGCTAAAAGAGTTTGGTTTGTAAAGCGTGTGTGGTTTTCCGGGAAGTACGGATTGCAATGACCGGGGAGTACAGCAGATGGATATAAATGAAAAAGAATGTACATTGTGTCCCCGCATGTGCCGGGTCAACCGTTCGGCGGGGGAGCGGGGCTTTTGCGGGATGGGAAGCGAAGTCTATGCCGCAAGAGCAGCGCTGCACATGTGGGAGGAGCCGTGTATCTCCGGGACAAAAGGTTCCGGAGCTATCTTTTTTTCCGGCTGTACGCTTCGGTGTGTGTTCTGCCAGAATTATGCGATTGCCAATGGTTCCTGCGGGAAAATGATATCGGTGGAGCGGCTGGCGGAGATTATGTTGGAGTTTCAGGAAAAGTGAAATTTTTACGGGGTCAGACCCCGGTAAAAAAATGTAAACTTTATTAAAAAAGTATAAAGAGAACCCTATAAACGATCCGGCCGGTCCTATTGATACAGATCGTCAAGTGTAAGGAGAATGACGGAATCATTATCTGCAGACTGAACTCATTCCGTATAGCCGCTCAACGAGAAAAACAGATATTTTATAACGCGGTATTTTGAGTTGACTGCGGCCGAGCGCCGAAGCAAAATATCAAAAACACACTTATCTGTTTTTTCATTCTTAAATTTGCATTCTCCAAGCACAACGGTTTTATCGATATCAGAAATTCCGACGATATCAATGTCGGCAGACTGCTGATATTTACCGGATGCGGATTTCAGTGTTTCCATTCCCCACCATGTTCCGACATTCGTAATGAAATTGCCGAAGGCGCCCTGAATTCCCTGTTCGAGTGTATAGTATCTGCACATATCTTCGAAAACACTTCCCATAAAAGCATGAAGATTCGGCCGGACAATTCTATCATAATAGAGATTACCCTGCCCCATTTCGATGACACTTGTGGCATTGGGAATAAACGCATACCAGAATTTAAACATATGATTTTTTAAAACATATTGAACTTTCTTTCGGTTTTTTTCTTCCGTAATGCATTTTTTCTTCTGCACCAGATCAATTCGGATCAGTTTGTCAAGTGAATAGAGAACCGTTGACAGATTTTCCCCGATTTTCTGCGCAATGGTATTTACAGTATTCACGCCGGATGCGATCTGTTCTATTACATTATTAACCAGAGTGACGTTGTTAAATTCCTGTGTAAGCAGATTGCGCGCCTCGTCTTTCCTGAAAATACACGGAGTCCATTCGTTTTTTTGTGATTTGATTCAGAATGATTTGAATCAAATCTAACTGAATTAAATATAACATGGAGGCAGGGGTGATGCAAGACGAATTGATAAGTTTTCGTATTCTTCACTTAGCGAGGTCTGACCCCGCTAAAAAATGCAAAGAGGAAAAAATAATCCACAAAAATAGCCCGGAGAATTTTGTGTATATTTTTCTCCTTTTTCTGTTGCTTCCAAAACAGAGGAATAGTATACTTCAAGGTACAATTCAGGGCAGTTATTTTCTAAGAGTTCTGCTGCCCGCTTACGGTATCGCAGTGATGCCTGTCTGATTTTCCGACGGATTCGTCAAAAATCAGTTTACACCTACTTATCTTTTATTTATAATGGAGGAAGAATGAAATGAAGAAGAACACAGATGACAAGTTTATTATGCTGCCTATAGTGGATTTCTGCTTTAAGGAATTGATGCAGAATGCGAAGGTCAGGCAGGGGTTTATCGCGTCGTTGTTGGCGGTGAAACCGGAGATGGTAAAAGAGACGGAACTTTTACCGACGATTCTTCCACAGGAACATGTAGATGATAAGCTGGGGATTCTGGATGTCCGCGTAAAGTTGATCGACGGGACACAGATGGATTTTGAAATGCAGGTAGCCTCTTTTGACTACTGGGAAAAAAGAATTCTGTTTTATCTCAGCAGGATGTACACGGAGCCGTTAAAGAAAGGCGAGTCGTATGAAAAACTGCAGAGATGTATCCACGTAAGTATTCTGGATTTTATTCATTTTCCGGAGGATGAGCGGTGTTACCGTACGATTTCTTTCTGTGATGTTGAGACCGGGGAACTCTACAGCGACTTGATGGAGATTAAGATTCTGGAGTTGAAGAAGCTGCAAAAAAATGTCCCGGATAATGCTGGCCCGGAAGCTATGGAACATAGTGACGAGGAGTGTGCGGGTTATAGCGGTGTGAATGCACCGGCTCAGAGCATTTTGAATAGTAGTGTGTATGAGTGGATGAGATTTTTCAGTGGGAAAAGCAGGAAGGAGTTCGATGACATGGCACAGACGGATGAGTATATCGGAGAGGCCTGTGAAGAATTGAAAAAGCTGAGTGCAGATGAGAGGAAACGCCTGGAATATGAAGCACGTGAAAAGGCGCTGCGCGATTATAATTCACAGGTGAAGAGCTATTATGATCGGGGTCATGCTGCTGGTCAGGAGGAAGCTGGCGGGAGAATCAATTCATTAAATCTGAAGCTGGCGGAACTTGGCCGCATGGGCGATATCACCCGGGCAGCGAAAGACAGGACTTATCAGGAAGAATTGCTAAAAGAGTTTGGTTTGTAAAGCGTGTATGAGTTTTAGGGCAGTACGGACTGCTGTGACCGGGGAGTAAGGCAGATGATGAACAGTGAAAGAGAGTGTACGTTGTGTCCCCGCATGTGCCGGGTCAACCGTTCGGCGGGGGAGCGGGGCTTTTGCGGGATGGGAAGCGAAGTCTATGCCGCAAGAGCAGCGCTGCACATGTGGGAGGAGCCGTGTATCTCCGGGACAAAAGGTTCCGGAGCTATCTTTTTTTCCGGCTGTACGCTTCGGTGTGTGTTCTGCCAGAATTATGCGATTGCCAATGGTTCCTGCGGGAAAATGATATCGGTGGAGCGGCTGGCGGAGATTATGTTGGAGCTTCAGGAAAAGGGCGCGGCGAATATTAATCTGGTGACGGCCTGCCATTTTGCGCCGCAGGTGGCCGCGGCGCTGAAAGAGGCAAAGGATCATGGGCTGGCTGTGCCGGTCGTTTACAACAGCAGCGGATATGAGCGGGTGGAGACACTGCGGATGCTGGCACCCTGGGTTGACGTATGGCTGCCGGATTTTAAATATATGGATCCGCAGCTTGCCCGATGCTATTCCCATGCGGAGGATTACCCTCAGGCGGCAAAGGCGGCATTGTCGGAAATGGCGGATCAGGCGGGAAGCTGTGTATTTGACGCAGACGGGTATATCAAAAAAGGAGTGATCGTCCGCCATCTGATTCTTCCCGGTCACACGAAGGATTCCATGGCTGTGCTGTCGTATCTGCATGAGACCTTTGGAGACAGAATCTGCATCAGCCTGATGAACCAGTATACGCCGCTGGAGCAGGTGGCGGAGCTGCCGCCGCTCAATCGAAAAGTGACCCGCCGGGAGTACGAACGGGTCTTAAACTTTGCGTTGAATATTGGGATAAGTAACGGATATGTGCAGGAGGGGGATACGGCAAGCGAGAGCTTTATCCCGCTGTTTGATTATGAGGGTCTTGAGTGACCCTCTTTTTGTTCAGATTTACGGTTTTTCGTTTTACAAGTGCAAAAAGGAGTTGCTGCGCAGCTCGACACTTTATTTTTTCCCATACTCACGAAAGAAGCCACTGAGGTTTTCCATCGCCCGAATCAGCGTCTGTGTCTGCTCCTCGTCGAGTCCGTGTAGCGTGGCTTCGATCATCTCATCCTGGAACTGCTGGTGTTGACGATAGGCCTGTCTGCCCTTGCCTGAGAGGGAGACCAGAACGACGCGGCGGTCCTTTTCGCTGCGGACGCGCTTTACATAGGACTTTTTTACCAGATTATTGATGGCGATGGTCAGTGTCCCTACGGTGACGGAGAGGTCTTTGGCGACTGCGGACATGCTGCGCGGCTCCGATATGCCGATGGCGTCAATGATGTGCATGTCATTGTTGGAAATATCGCGAAACCGATCGGTGATGACTGTCTTTTCTTCCATATGTAAAATTTCATGAAATAACTGAATCAGGGTATCGCGGTACATTTATATGTCTGACCTCCGGTAATTGTTTTGAAAATAAAATATTTTTATATTCAAACTGATTATAGCTTATGTTTCTCAGACATGCAATATGGTTTTCAAAACTACATTCAGCAGTTTTGTTAACTATTTATATTGACTTGTACTTCCATGTTGTGTACAATAAAAAAGTCGTTTGATTATCAAAATAATTTTACGGCTCGACTGAGAGTCGGGGTGCATTTCCTTGACATTGTCCGGTGAGCAGAATAAGATGATGCTCGCACAGCGGCTTTCGGTTGTGATTACAGGAGGACTAGCATATGTTAATGAAACCAGTGAAATTAAGAGGGAAAAAACTTTCGCTGCCGATCATTCAGGGAGGCATGGGTATCGGCATCAGCCGCTGCCGTCTGGCCGGTTCCGTGGCGAAGGAGGGAGGCATGGGTGTGATTTCCACCGCGCAGGTCGGATATGACGACTCGGATTTTAAGAAGGATCCGGAGGCGGCGAATCTGCGCGCTCTTCCCAGACAGATAAAAAAGGCAAAAGAGATTTCTGAAGGGCACGGCCTGGTCGGGGTCAACGTCATGGTCGTGACCCGGCTTTATGCAGAGTACATACGGACGGTTTGCGAGGCTGGTGTGGACGCAATCATCTCCGGGGCGGGACTTCCCACTAATCTGCCGGAGTACGTAGAAGGCTACGACGTGGCGATTGCGCCGATCGTATCCAGCGAGAAATCTGCAAAGGTGATTTTGAAGTTCTGGGACCGGAAATACCACCGTACAGCAGATTTTCTGGTTATCGAAGGGCCGCGGGCAGGCGGACACCTTGGTTTTTCCAGGGAACAGTTAGATGATATGGAGAACCTGGATTATGACGGAGAAATCCGGAAGATTATCGCTGTGAAAAAGGAATATGAGGAAAAGTACGGTGTGACGATGCCGGTCTTTGTGGCGGGGGGCATGTTTACGCCGGAGGATGTCAGGCATGCGCTGGAGCTCGGCGCGGATGGAATCCAGGCGGCCAGCCGTTTCGTGGCCACCGAGGAATGCGATGCCTGCGATGCGTTCAAACAGGCTTATATCAATGCGAAGCCGGAGGACGCGGTCATTATCAAGAGTCCGGTGGGCATGCCGGGACGCGCGCTCAAAAACGCATTTATTGACAAAATGAATGCCAATCCGGGAAAGGTAACCTACTGCTTTAACTGTATGAAAGGGTGCAACCCAGCCACCGCTCCCTACTGTATCTCATTGGCGCTGATCAATGCGGTCATCGGCAACCTGGATGAGGGCGTGATTTTCTGCGGATCCCGGGTGGGGGAGATTACGGAGATGACGACGGTGCCGGAGCTGATAAAAGAGCTAACGGTATAGGGTCAGACCCCGGGAAAAAAGAATAAAAAATATAAAAATTATATAAAATAAAAAGACTCCTCAAGCAGGGAGTCTTTTTTATACCTTCAAAAAATTCAGCGACCCTTTCGGGTTCCCGGTTCCGTTTTCCAGGAGGCTGATCAGACCGTCGATCGTATTCTCGACTTCTTCCGGGGAGGACGGGACGATCGTATTGTCCAGTTTTACCGTCAGCACGATCAGGGCAATCTCCGCCAATGCTTCCGGATAGTCAAAATGAATTTCTCCGCTTGCAATCCCCTGACGGATGATCTCCGCCAGCTCCGGCTTCATCTCTGTAACCAGATACCGGACATATTTCTGGTGCAGCAGCGCCTGCGCCCGGTCATCCGCGGACAGGGTCTGTCTGTCCTGCAGCCGGAAATCCCGGGAGGAATTCACGCACGCCTGAAAAATCATAGCCATGCGGGTAAAAGGGGAGATATTTTCCTGTTCCGCCAGGTGTCTGGCTGTCTCCAGCGGTTTCTTATAACTTCTCTCCACCAGTGCATCTACGAGGGCTTCCTTCGAAGAAAAATAGTAATAGATGCTTCCCTTTCCGATTCCGGCTGTCCGGGCAATCTCACTTACAGAAATATTCTGAATTTCTTTCTGACTCAGTAATTCCTGAAGGGCGTCCAGTATTTTATCATATTTTGTACGGTTCTGCATTTTATTGCCCTCTTTTGCTCATCATTTCATCCAGTATAGCACGGGAAGTAACCTCTGTACAACTAATAATTTCCACAAAAAGAAATACAAAAATGAGAAAAAGCTTGGCGCTCCTGTATATTGACCATTGGTCGAAAATCTGTTATTTATACAAGTGTAGACAGTCGACCATTGGTCGAAAAGTAAAATAAATATAAAGTATGGGCAGTGATCGGAAGCGGGAGATCAGACCGGTTATGCTTATTTTTTCGAGGAGGACATATGTCATACGCAGAACTTTTTTCAGAGATTAAAGCGGAACTGATGAATGCGGATGTGAGTGGGATTCAGGAGCATCTGGCGTACCAGTTTAATATCACCGGCGAGTCGTCAGGCATCTTTTATGTGGAGGTAAAGGAAGGAAAACTATATGTAGAACCCTATGAATATTACGACAGGGATGCGATGTTTACCTGTTCGGCGGAAGTGTTAAAGAAGCTGGCGGACGGCAGGCTGAACCCGATTCTGGCATTCACAACACAGCGATTGAAAGTCGAGGGAGATTTTGGGAAAGCTGCGAGGCTGAAAGAGCTGATCGAGAGCTACGCGGGTTCCACAGATGAGAGAGGGGAAAAAGAAGCAGAGTAGCGCGAAAAAATGAAGTTTTGTAATTATTCCATATAGCACTTCGCACTGGCTGTGAGGTGCATATGATGAGATAAATGGAAATCTTTTCCTTATGATTGTGCCGTCAATGAAAAAGGCGGCGGAATGGAGATTAAAATGAAAAAGTGGATAGAAGGCGCAGCGCTTCTGGCTGCTATTGCGGCCGGAACCACGGCGGGAACGACAGCTTATTTTTACAACAGAACCATGAAGCGGAACAATGCAAAAGTGGAGCGGACGATGAAGATGGCGGGAACTGACTGGAATCAGCATATGCCTTTCATTGAAGTGCGGAAGGAGTTCATGCTCGCCCAGCCGCATGAAGATGTGTATATCGAATCCGACGACGGGTTGAAGCTGCACGGGACCTGGTTCCCGGGGTGTGATATGAATGCGGCGGCAGGGTCAGAAAATCCCGGATCAGGAGAGGCAAAACAGCAGAAGGATAATCCGGAAGAGACCATGCCGCAGACAGGGAAAAAAGCCGTCATCTGTTTTCATGGCTACACCAGCAAGGGCATGAGTGATTACATCGGCCTCTCCGGCTACTATCTGAAGCACGGTTACGCAATGCTTCTTGTGGACGAGCGCGCCCACGGGGAAAGCGAAGGTAAATACATCGGCTTCGGCTGCCTGGACCGGTATGATGCGCTGGAGTGGATCCGATGGGTAACTGACAAAGCGGGTGAGGATGTGCAGATCCTGCTGCACGGAACCTCCATGGGAGCTTCTACCGTGCTGATGACAAGTGGCCTTCACCTGCCGGAGCAGGTGAAGGGAATCGTTTCCGACTGCGCGTTTACCTCACCGAAATACGTGTTTACCCGTGTATTGCATTCCATGTATCACCTGCCCGCGTTTCCGATGATTCCGATATCGGATGCTGTCAACCAGCGGAAAGCCGGATATGGGTTGGATGAGTGCAACGCGGCGCGGGAAGTGAAAAAGGCGAAAGTACCGATTCTCTTTATCCATGGCGATGCTGACACCTTTGTCCCGTGCAGCATGTGCGATGAGATTTATGAAAACTGCGCGTCGCCGAAGACGAAACTGATTATCAACGGCGCCGCTCACGCGGAGAGCTATTACAAAGACCCGGCCGCCTATGAAAAGGCGCTGGATGAATTTACGGAGGGATTATTTCAATGATGAGAAAAAGAAAAGGATATCCGGTATATCCGCTGACCAAAGCTCAGAAATTTCATACATTTTATCAGGATATGTGTCCGAAGAAGGAAGTCTTAAACATCGGAACCAGTCTGACGATTGGAACCGACCTGGACTGGGATGTGTTAAAGCAGAGCATTTACAAGGCATATGAGCGCAGCGAGTCCATGCGGCTGCGGTTTGCCAAAGATAAAGAGGGAACCTGGTATCAGTACGTGGTGGACAAAGAGGAGCGCGATATCGAGTTTGTCGATTTTTCCGGGAAAACCATGGAGGAAGCCAACGAGGAGATGACAAAATGGTCCCGTGTGCCGTTCAAACGGGTGGATTCCCCGATGAACCGCGTGGTGATGATCCACATGCCGGACGGTTACAATGGCGTTTACCTTCTGATTGATCACATGACGGCGGATGCGCAGGGACTCTCCTGTTTTTTCAAGGACGTGATTGAGCTCTACTGCAATGCCATGTATGAGGGTGTTCCTTATCCGAAGGAAATGGCTTCCTATATCGAACAGCTGCAGAAAGACCTTGCCTATGAGGCGGGAAGCAAGGCACAGGCGAGGGATCGGGAATATTTTCAGAATCTTATCGACAGCACGCCGGAGCCGATTTATAATGGAATCCGCGGACCGCAGAAGCTGGAGGAGGAGCGCAAACGCTCCGGGAATCCGAATGCGCGTGCCGCTGTCAATGTCTCGGATTCTGTGGACTCCGCGCTGGATATCTTCCATCTGGAGGAGGAGCCGACTGCCCGGCTGATGGCGTTCTGCGAAGAGCACCGCGTTTCCCTGGCGGTATTACTGATGATGGGGCTGCGCACCTATTTCCAGAAAATGAACGGCAACGACGATGTGTCCATCAACATGGCCATCGCGCGCCGCGCCACGGTGAAAGAGAAAAAATGCGGTGGAACCAGGATTCACTCGTTCCCGTTCCGGACGATTATTTCCGAGGATAAGACTTTCCTGGAGGGAATTTACGAGATCCGCGATTTGCAGAACGAGTATTTCCGCCATGCGAACTATGACCCGGTAGAGTATTTTGCGTACCGCGGCCGGAAGTATCCGCAGAAGGGCGGCCAGACCTACGAGCCCATGTCGCTGACCTATCAGCCGGCCAATATTCAGGGAAAAGAGCTGACAAAAATCGGCGATATCAAGTACAAGACGCACTGGTATCCGAACGGCGCGACGACCCAGGGCATGTACCTGACTGTTATGCATCGGCCGGAGGACAATGGACTGGATTTCAACTTCGAGCATCAGGTGAAGGCTGTCAGCAGAGAAGACCTGGAGTATCTGTATTACTACCTGTGCAAGATTATGTTTAAGGGCGCGGAAAATCCGAACCTGCCGATTGGGGATATCATTAAGTTAATATAGGCTCTCGGAATCTTGAGCCTGCTGACCGTTAATTATCGGTCAAATGAACTT
>JAJQAD010000243.1 GCA_021204005.1 Clostridiales bacterium | reverse complement strand
TAAAGATCAAGTGGAATTTACTCTTGCACTGGAATTTACTTTTTCAATTCAGCAATGTTTACTGTTACTTTTCACTCGTCAGTCACTCACACCGCTGAGTAACTGTTCACGGCCGGCGCAGATTCCCCGCGCCGGCCGGACATTCACGAAAAAACAATCACTGACTGACTTATATCACGATTTCGATATCTTATCAAATCGTACTTCACGTAACTCTCCCGCACGAAAGACATAATCCCTCATGTAGGAGATTCCTTCTCTGACCCTGATTGCTTCCATCACGCTGGCTGAATCACTGGGATTCCCCTCCAGCCAGATCGAAATCCCCTGCTGCTCATAATTCTGCAGCTCCACCATCAGGGCGTAACCATTACTTTTATGCTTTTTTTGCATATTACCACCCCTCTTTGACCAAACGGAAGCATGTGCTGTGATATACAGATTCCATTTGTGTTCACGCAGATCTGTCTTCTACCCCGTCTATCTCTACCGTATCTTATGTACCTTCCTTTCTGAAAGAATTTTTGTAGCTAAAATTAAATTAAGAAAAAGACACACCTGCTCTGTAAAAAACCTTCCCTCCTTTCTTCTTTTTGTCAGTTTTTACCTTCGATCTCATATACTAACAAAAAGGATTTTAACAGAGTATTCGTTTCACAGGACAGATGTCTCTTAATTTCTGCTGTGTAAATCATAAAATCTCGGAAATACTATACGATGATCCGCAGGGATCACATGGATGTCACAGAAGAACTGCTGTCTTCGCAACTTACCGCAGATGCAAATAATAATGTACGATCTGTACTGCATATGAAAATGCGGTAATGAATTTGTAACCTGTCCGTCCGAAACGGAAACTCATGTATCTTTTATAGCATAAGATTACAAAGATTTCAACCATTTTTTATTGCTATTCGACAGATTTTTTGTTATTATGTTAGCCAAGTAAGGAAGTGATGACATGAAGATTGAAAAATTAAATGAACATCAGATTCGTTGCACGCTCACGCGGGAAGATTTAGCTGCCCGGCATATCAAGCTGAGTGAGCTGGCATATGGTTCCGAGAAGACGCGGGCGCTTTTCCAGGATATGATGACACAGGCCTCCATGGACTTCGGATTCGAAGCGGAGGATATCCCAATCATGGTAGAAGCCATTCCCCTGTCCTCGGAAAAAATCGTACTGATCATAACCAAAGTGGAATCCCCTGAGGAGCTGGATACCCGTTTCTCAGAGTTTTCACAATTTTCAGATTTTGAAGAAGCGAATAGTTCCGAGGAAGATTCCGATGAACTTCTGGCCGGTATTCCTTCAGAGCTCAGCGACGTCCTGCACCAGCTGAAGCAGGAGATCGCAGCCGCAGTCGAAGGCGGCGAACCGGAACCGGCAGCTGAGGCTCCTACAGACCTGATCTGCCTGTTTACATTTACAGACATGGAAGCGGCGATTTGTCTCTCACACGCAATTGACGCTGCATTCCGCGGTAAGAGTTCCCTCTACAAGGATCCGTGCTCCGGCACTTACGCCCTGTTCTTACATCAGGGACCGCACACTGCCATGGAGTTCAGCAAAATCATCCTCGCAGCATCTTCCTATCTGAAAAAAGAGAAATGTGTTCCGGCTACAGAAGCGTTTTACCGGGAGCATGTACAGACGATTCTCCCCAGAAAAGCGGTGTCTGCGCTGGCTCAGATATAAGCCGGATCGTATCTGTCAAATCCGTGTACCGGACGGACTGGCAGATACTTTGTTTAACAGAGTATACATTTCATCAACAGAAATCCCCCACCGGATGCTTTCTTACATCAGTGGGGGATTATTCATACTTTTTCATGCAAAAGTGCACATATCTGCAGACACCTCAAAAGATATACCTTTCAGATCTGTCTCAGCAATAACTCTATGCAACTACCGCATTCAGACGCGCTACGAGCTCGTCCGCTTCCAGACCGTGCACCATAGCGGCCTCGCCGATCGTCTCCATCTGGGAAGACGGGCATCCGAGGCAGTGCATGCCGATACCAAACAGCACTTCCGCAATATCATCAATATGATCCTGATCGCGAAGCAGTTCTCCGATCATAGTGTCCTTCGTAATCTCTGCCATTAAAAACTCCTCCTTTATTTTGCTCAACGTAGTAGTAGTATAATACCATTTTGCCGGGATTGCAAACCTTTTATACTTTTTTACACTTCTAACAAAGTAAATCTGTTCAGACTGCATCTTTATTTTGCTGTTTCACTAAACCGTTACTTAAACTTTTTAAAATACTCATAGATCGGCGGCGCCGCCTTCCGGACATTTACCGGCTTCATGTCTTTATTCAGAAAACAATGGGATGTATTCCCTGTCGCACGCAGGGTGCCATCCTCGCCGACAATCCGGTAGCTGACAAAAAACCGAAGACCGTCAAAACGCTCTATCTTTGCCATAATCTTCACCGTCTCGCCGTATCGGGTAGCCTGTCTGTACTCACATGAGGCGGACAGCACCGGAATGATAACGCCGTGCGCCTCCATATCGTCATAGGCGAGGCCAACTTTTGCCAGGAAATCCAGCCGCACCTCCTCCATCCATCGGATATAATTGGAATGGTGGACGATCTGCATGGCATCTGTCTCATAGTACTGCACTACATGCTCATATGTGTGTGTCCCACACATCTCATTCTCGCTGTTTATAATAATCTCCATTCCACCGCCGTTCAGTTGGCGGCACAAATAGTAATGAGAGAACTACTTTCACACTATCCTCTCCGGTCACTTACAGTTCCTTTTCACACAAATCCAACGCGGATGCGATAACGGCATCCATATCGTAATACTTGTATTCCCCGAGACGTCCGCCGAATACGATGCGTTCCTCTCGATCTGCCAGCGCTTTGTACTGCGCGTAAAGCGCAGCATTTTTCTCATCATTAACCGGATAATATGGTTCATCACCGGGCTTCCACTCAGAACTGTACTCCCGGCTGATCACCGTCTGAGGGATGGGCTCTCCCTCCTCATTCTTTCCAAACTCAAACCATTTGTGCTCGATGATCCGCGTCCACGGAGTCTCACGGTCTGTGTAGTTGATCACCGCGTTGCCCTGGAAATTCTCCATATCCAGAATCTCCGTTTCAAACCGCACGGAACGGTACTCCAGATAACCCAGACGATAACCGAAGTACGCATCGATGGGACCGGTATAAATAATCCGGTCCGCCAGGGCATCCAGCAACTCTTTTTGTTCCAGATAATCGGTATCCAGACGGACTTCTATGCCTTCCAGAAGCCGCTCGATCAGCTTCGTGTAGCCCCCGATAGGGATTCCCTGGTAGAGCGCGTTGAAATAATTATTGTCAAACGTAAGCCGCACCGGCAATCTCCGGATAATAAAAGACGGCAGATCCTCACAGTCACGTCCCCACTGTTTCTCGGTATACCCTTTCACCAGTTTTTCATAAATATCGGTTCCGACCAGGCTGATGGCCTGCTCCTCCAGATTCTGCGGCTCTGTAATACCCGCGGCACGGCGCTGCTCCTCAATCTTCGCAGCCGCCTCCTCCGGCGTCGTCACTCCCCACATACGGTTAAATGTATACATATTAAAAGGCAGGGAATACAGCTCTCCGTGATAATTAGCCACCGGGGAGTTGGTATAGCGGTTAAAATCCGCCACAGACGTGACATAGTCCCAGACTTTTTTATTGTTGGTATGGAAAATATGCGCACCGTACTTATGCACATTGACACCCGCCATCTTCTCCGTGTAAATATTTCCTCCGATATGGGATCTCTTGTCAATTACAAGCACGGTTTTTCCCACCTTCACCGCCTGGTGCGCAAAAACCGCGCCGTATAATCCCGATCCGACAACCAGATAATCGTATTTCATAAAAACCTCCGTATATTGTAACGATTCAGAGCCTGATTCTGAATTATCACCCGTATTTCTATACTGCCAGTGACAGTATAGTCTAAAAACAGCAGCGGATGCGGACCCAGTCTGTAACAGTCGCAATAAACTCTGAGTTCGTCGGCCTCCCGCGGCTGCTTTTGATGGTGTATCCGAAGAGCTCATCCATAATATCCGTCCTGCCTCTGTCCCACGCCGTCTCAATGGCATGGCGGCTCGCGCGCTCCACTCTGCTGACACTGGTCTGATATTTCCGCGCTATGGCGGGATACAACACTCCCGTAACAGAATTCAGCACCCGGATATCCTCCACGGACAACAGCACCGCATCCCGCAGATACCAGTAACCGCGCAGGTTCACGGGGACTCCCAGCTCGCGAAACAGCAATGTCGTCTGCTCCAGGACTGCTTCCCTGCGCAACCCATCCTCTCTGTCTTCTGCTATCATAGCGCTCCCTCCGTCCTATCGTCGTTTTCTCTTTCATTATAAACGATAACCGGCGGACGTCCCACCCCTTCGCGTTCCTAATTTCGGCACTCGCATGGGCGTGGAGTGCTGTGAATAGCAGTCGACTTACAGATCCCGAAAATGGAACTCCTTCGCCCCGGACGCATAGTCCGCCACGATCTGTCCCTGTCCATATAATTTATATTTGCAGCTTAGGAGCCCGTCCAGCCCGACCGGCCCGCGCGCATGGATTTTCCCGGTGCTGATGCCGACCTCCGCGCCGAACCCGTACCGATACCCGTCGGCAAAACGGGTGGAACAGTTCTGATACACCCCGGCAGAATCCACGAGATTCATAAACTGCTCCGCGGCGGCGGCATTTTCCGTCACAATACAGTCTGTATGGTGGGAACCATAATAATTGATATGATCAATGGCCTCCTGCATGTCACCGACTGTTTTCACCGAGAGGATGTAATCCAGATACTCCGACGCATCGTCAGCTTCCGTCGCCGGTGCACAGTCGATCAAGTCAGCAATCTCACGGCTGCCCCGGATCTCCACCTGTTTCTCATCCAATGCCGCCTTCAGTCTGGGCATCAGCTCCGCCGCTACATCGCGGTGGACCAGCAGCGTCTCCACGGCATTGCAGGCCGAGACATACTGCGTTTTCGCGTCAAAAATAATCGGAACCGCCTTGTCCAGATCCGCATCCTTATCCACATAGATATGGCAGATGCCATCCGCATGCCCCATGACAGGGATTTTCGTATTATTCATGATATACTGCACAAAAGCATTGGAGCCCCGCGGAATCAGCAGATCCACAGATTCATGGCACTCCAGCAGCTCCGTAATCTCAGACCGCGCCTCCAGCTGCATCATGCAATACTCCGGCAGGCCGCTCTCACGCACCGCGCCGTAAATAATCTCAAACAGCTTTTTGTTCGTCCGCAGCGCTTCGCTGCCGCCCTTTAAGATCACACAGTTGCCGCTCTTGATGCAAAGCGCGGAGATTTGAATCAGCGCATCCGGCCGCGCCTCAAAGATCACGCCGATCACACCGATGGGGCAGG
>JAJQAD010000001.1 GCA_021204005.1 Clostridiales bacterium | reverse complement strand
TCTTCGGTGTGTTGGTCCACACCTCCATCCCCTCGTTGATGGGGTAAACACAGGCGGTCACCAGCGATCTGGCTCCTTTTACCTCCACCACACACATGCGGCAGGCGCCGATCTCATTGATCTCTTTTAAATAACATAACGTCGGTATCTCGATGTTTGCCAGACGCGCCGCTTCCAATATCGTAGAGCCTGCCGGGGCGGAGACTTCTACGCCGTTTATTTTAATATTCACATATTCCATGCCTGACACCTCCGTCAATCTTTGTAGATCGCACCGAAACGGCACTTCTCAATACAGGTACCACACTTGATACACTTGCTGTTGTCAATGCTGTGCGGATGTTTGATATCGCCTTCGATGGCATCCGCCGGGCAGTTCCGCTTGCAGAGCGTACATCCCTTACACTTGATCGGGTCAATCTTGTAAGTGATCAGCTTCTTGCAGACGCTGGCCGGACAGCGCTTGTTGACGACATGCTCCATGTACTCGTCACGGAAATAACGCAGGGTGGAGAGCACCGGGTTGGGTGCTGTCTGGCCCAGGCCGCACTGCGCGTTATCCTTGATGTAGTAGCAGAGTTCTTCCATCTTGTCGATATCTTCCACGGTACCTCTGCCGTCGGTAATCTTCTCCAGCAGCTCCAGCAGACGCTTGGTTCCCACACGGCAGGGTGTGCACTTACCGCAGGACTCATCTACCGTAAACTGGAGGAAGAACTTGGCGATATCCACCATACAAGTGTCCTCATCCATGACAATCAGACCGCCGGACCCCATCATGGACCCGATGCTGATCAGGTTGTCATAATCGATGGGAATATCAAAGTGCTCTGCCGGGATGCAGCCGCCGGAAGGTCCGCCGGTCTGCGCCGCCTTAAACTTTTTGCCGTTGGGAATGCCGCCGCCGATCTCTTCGATGACGGTACGCAGAGTCGTGCCCATAGGGATCTCCACCAGGCCGGTGTTGTTGATCTTGCCGCCCAGGGCAAACACTTTGGTACCCTTGGACTTTTCTGTTCCCATAGAGGAAAACCATTCCGGTCCGTTTAAGATAATCTGCGGAATATTCGCCCAGGTCTCCACATTATTTAAAATGGTCGGACCCGCAAACAGGCCTTTCACAGCCGGGAACGGCGGTCTCGGGCGCGACTCACCGCGGTTGCCCTCGATGGAAGTCATCAGCGCTGTCTCCTCACCGCAGACGAAAGCGCCGGCGCCGAGACGAAGCTCAATGTCAAAATCAAACCCGCTGCCGAAGATATCTGTGCCGAGCAGGCCGTACTCTCTCGCCTGCCCGATGGCAATATTCAGCCGTTCCACCGCGATCGGATACTCCGCGCGGACGTAGATGTAACCCTGGGTCGCGCCGATCGCATAACCCGCAATTGCCATGGCTTCCAGCACTACGTGAGGATCGCCCTCCAGAACGGAACGGTCCATGAATGCGCCCGGATCGCCCTCGTCGGCATTGCAGCAGACATATTTCTGTACATTTCCGCGGTTTCCGGAGGCAAACTTCCACTTCAGACCGGTGGGGAAACCTGCGCCGCCTCGGCCGCGGAGCCCGCTATCCAGAATTGTCTGGATCACGTCGTCCGGCGTCATCTCTGTGAGAACTCTGCCCAGAGCCTCATATCCGCCGGTGCCGATATACTCGTCGATACTCTCCGGGTTAATCACGCCGCAGTTGCGCAGCGCGATTCTGTGCTGCTTTTTGTAAAATACGGTTTCATTCAGGGAGGAGATGCCGTCGTCTTTCTTCGCCTCATGATAAACCAGGCGCTCCACAATTCTGCCCTTTAACAGATGCTCGGAGACAATCTCCTCAACATCTTCCACCTTTACTTTAGAATAAAATATAGCGTCCGGATAAACAATCATCACCGGTCCCTCAGCGCAGAGCCCGTGGCAGCCGGTCCGAACAACGGAAACTTCATTTTCCAGATGATGCTTCCGGATCTCCTCATTTAATGTCTGGATGGTCTGGCTGCTTCCCGAAGAAGTACAGCCGGTACCACCGCAGACCAACACATGTGCTCGATACATATGTAAAATCCTCCTTACTTTCCTTCATCTGTATGAAGCAGATACTTATCTACCACTTTTCCGCCGATCAGATGCTGTTCCAATATCTCAACTGCTTTTTCTTCGTTTACCTTGACATAAGTAATCTTTTCCCTGCCGGGCTCAAACACTTCCACGATCGGCTCATACTGACAGAGACCGATACATCCGGTCTGGGTCACGGTCACGTTGTCAATCTTCCGCTCCTGGACTTCACTGACCAGGCGGTTTAAAACCGGGCGGGCGCCGCTGGCGATTCCGCAGGTAGCCATACCGACCACCACGCGGGTGCTGTCCGCATCCTGGGCGCGGAGACCTACCTGTCCCTGCATCTTCTCCCGGATTGCTTTTAACTCTTCCAATGATTTCATTTTACTCCTCCTATAACGGTTGCTTCGTTCTCCTCCAGAAATTGTTTTAAAAATAGGGATACATCCGGCGTATCAAACGGAATGCCGCCCAGAATCCCGCGCATTTCCCTGGTGTCCAGTTCAAAAGACCGGTCATTTACCACCCTTCGGTAGAAAAAATCAATCTGCGGATTCATGGTGATCAGAGAATGGATGGTGGCATTCACGTCGCCCAGAGGCATACAGTCAATATGGTCTGTGCAGAAAATAGCGGTTACCACGGTTCCCTTTCCCGGCTCGGACTGAATATGAAACATTCCCCCGGTACTCTCCGCCTCCTGTTTTAAAAAAGGAATTCCCAGCCCTACATTCCTCGTCTTCCTTGTGGTAAAAAACGGATCAATCACCGACGCCAGGGTGTCCTCCGACATCCCGCGTCCGTTATCCTCAATCTCCGTCTTTAACAAATGCCCCTCCGTGTTCTCATCTACTGTGATCTGGATCAGAGAAGCCTCCGCGACGATGGAATTCTGGGCGATATCCAGAATATTTAACGATATCTCGGGCAGCATCAGTCGTACTTTGCCAGAATGCCGTCAATGTCATCCGGCGTCAGCCTTCCATAGACGTCATCGTTGACCATCATGACCGGAGCCAGACCACAAGCACCGACGCAGCGACAGGCATCCAGAGAAAACTTGCCATCCGGCGTACACTGACCGCCCTCAATGCCGAGTTTCTCCTGCAGCTTACTGTAAATCTCGCCGGAGCCTTTGACATAACATGCAGTCCCCAGACAGACTGAGATTCTGTACTTTCCTTTCGGGTACAGGTTGAACATGGAGTAAAAAGTTGCGACCCCATAAATTTTCTCCAACGGCACCTCCAGCTCGTCAGAGATCAGCTTCTGAACTTCATACGGCAGGTATCCGTAGATATCCTGCGCCTTCTGCATGATCGGCATCAGGCACCCCTTTGTATTACGGAGCTGCGCGATCGTCTCCAGAAGCTGCGCCTTTTGTTCTTTGGTTCCGTTGAACGGAACACGGCTTGCATTTTCCAAAACAATACCTCCTATACTTTATAGACCGAGTGTTGCCGGAATGGCAGTTACTATCCGTTCTTATGATATCATCAGAATGAATAAATTACAATAAAAAGCTGCCTCTTTTTTTGTTAAAAATTTATCATTTTTTGGGTTAGCTTAAGTTAATTTAGTCAAGTTTCCGCTTCCATTTTCTTAAAACGACCCGTTTTTTGTTGAATTTGCACATTTCCTATGCTATACTTATTACAATTACTTATATTTCAATAAGAAAACGGCATGATTTTGGGAGGACTTATTTATATGACCATCGGGAAAGTTGTGGAATTACTGGACGCCGAAGTACTGACCGCGTCCACCGATCTTGACAGAGAAATCGAAACCATCTGCGGCGCGGATATGATGAGCGATGTGCTCGCTTTTATCAAGAGAAACGCACTGTTGCTGACAGGGCTCACGAACCCTCAGGTGATCCGCACGGCGGAGATGATGGATATTATCTGCATCGCCTTTATCCGCGGGAAGACACCCACAGAGGAAATGATACAGATGGCGGAGGAATGCGGCATTTACCTTCTGCGCTCTGATCTGCGCATGTATGACGCCTGCGGCAGGCTCTATCAGGAAAGGGGATACTAAGATGAACAGCATCCATTACCAATACCAGGTAGACAGCACAGACTTTACCCGCGCAGGGGAGGCCAGCAGCAAGTTAAAGCAAAAATTAAAACAGATGAACCTGCCGCCGGATATTATCCGCCGATGCGCCATCGCCATCTATGAGGGTGAGATCAATATGGTGATCCACGCCAACGGAGGCGTGATTGACGTCGATATTTTTCCGAACCAGATTCTCATGGTCTTAAAGGATGTCGGACCGGGCATCCCGGACATTGACCAGGCTATGCAGGAAGGATTCTCCACGGCAAACGACGAGGTAAACTCTCTCGGTTTTGGCGCCGGGATGGGACTTCCGAACATGAAACGTTCATCAGATGAGATTCATATTGATACCGAGCTTGGCGTCGGCACTACCGTCACCATGCGGATCAATTTTTAATCAAGGAGTATTATGAATAAATTTTATCACTCTGTATATTTACAGGAAGACCGGTGCATCGGTTGTTTTTCCTGTCTGAAGCGTTGTCCCACACAGGCCATACGCATCCGGAACGGAAAATCATCCATCATACCGGAATTCTGCATCGACTGCGGCGAATGCACCAGACAGTGCCCGCATCATGCAAAGCGCTGCCGACGCGATCAGTTCGAAGATATCCAATCCGAATTTTCCTGGCTGGTTGCACTGCCGGCGCCTGCGCTCTACAGCCAGTTCAACCGGATGGAAGATGTGAATATCATTCTGACTGCCATCCTGCTCTCCGGCTTTGACGACGTGTTTGAAGTCAGCGCGGGGGCGGAAATTGTCTCGGCAGCCACGCGGGAGTACATAGCCGCCCACCCGGAGCAATGGCCCCTGATCAGCACCGCCTGTCCCACGATTGAGCGGCTGATACGCGTGCGGTTTCCCAATCTGATCGACCATATGCTGCCGATTCTTCCGCCCATGGAGGTTGCTGCACAGCTTGCCAGAGAGCGCGCCATGGAAAAAACCGGGCTCCCCAGCGAAAAAATAGGCATTGTCTTTATCTCCCCCTGTCCCTCCAAGGTCGCATTTACCCGTGCTCCCCTGGGACTGGAGAAAAGCAACGTAGACCGGGTCATCGGCATCAAGGATTACTATCCCATCCTCCTTTCTCACATGAAGGAGGCGGAGAAAAACATACAGCCGATCGGCATCTCCGGCCGCCTTGGAAAAGGCTGGGCGGTCAGCGGCGGCGAAGCATACGGTATTCACTCCAACGAATATCTGGCGGCGGACGGTATCGAGAATGTCATCCATGTCCTGGAAGATCTGGAGGATGAAAAATTTGAACCGGGGCTGCACTTTGTGGAGCTGAATTCCTGCAGTGCCGGCTGTGTCGGAGGCGTCCTCAATGTGGAAACGCTTATCTGGCGCGAACCAAGAC
>JAJQAD010000245.1:3760-5490 GCA_021204005.1 Clostridiales bacterium | reverse complement strand
ATTCCAGGCGTTTTCTCTCATCCTAACTCTATTTTTTTAAAGTCTCACAATCCTCGCCGATATATTCATCTGTCTGTGCCATATCCTCGAACTCCTTCCTGCTTTTTCCGCTGAAGAATCGCATCCAGTCATAAACAGCACTTTTATCGGATATATCTTTCTGTAATTTCTTCAGTTCAAGAATCTTGATCTCCATCAGGTCACTGTAAAGCTCGCCGGTCTCCATATCACAGAAAGAAATCGTGCGATAACACCGGTCGTCTTCCGGAAAATGAATAAAATTTAAAATGCTGACATGAATACACTTTTTAATCTTTTCATACAATTCGCCCTTCTTCACCTGTTCCGTGCACATCTTGCTGAGATAGAAAATAATCCGGTTCTCCCAGTAATCAAAAGATGCCACCTGCATCTCAAAATCCATCTGGGTTCTGTCTGTCAGCTTTACACGGACATTCAGAATCCCCAGCTTATCATCTGCACTCTCCTGCGACAAAAACGTCGGCATCAGCTCTGTCTCTTCCACAAGCTCCGGCTCTACCGCCAGCAGCGCTGCTATAAATCCCTGCCTGACTTTCGCATTCTGCATCAGCTCCTTAAAGCAGAAATCTACCGTAGGAAGCATGATAAAGCTATCGTCTTTTTTCTTCATTCCTTCTCCTCCTTAATTATAAAAAAAATATAACAACATGTAAAGACTGATTTTTGACGAATACGCCGCGAAAAGTTACTATTCACAGCCCTCCACCTCACATGCGCAATTCACGCCCGCTTACGCGTTCTGGAATTGCTTATGTGGGTAAAGTTCCTGTTTCACAGGCTCAAACTGGATAAAATGACAGGTTCTTATGCGCAAGCACAACAAACCTGCCTTTTATCCAGTTTGGCTGTGAATAGTAACTTTGAAAATCAGATGGTGTGCCAATGTTGACGCCTAAATCAGACAGTGGAATATTCAGAAATAAAAACTGTCCTGACTGGTACTTTGAAGTATATCACCCCGTTCACACGGAGGCAAAGGAAAACGCAGAAAAAGTTTCACAAAAAAAGAGACCCTCTGTCTGTACAACCTGCACAGGCAAAAGGCCTCATCCGTCTATTTCTTCCTTTAAAATATTCTGTTAAAAACCCTGTTTTCAAATTTCTGATCAGTACAGTTCTTTCAATAGTTCCACACACCGCTCCAGCCCGAACACACCGCTATCCAGACAGACGTCGTAATGCTGCGCCTGTCCCCACTCCAGATCGGTATAGAACTGATAGTAGTTTTTCCGCCGCTTGTCCTTATCAGAAAGTCTCTTCATGGGTTTGGTCTCGTTCTCACCGTAGACTTCCACAATCCGGTGCGCACGAAACTCTTTGGACGCATGGATAAAGACCGTCAGGCAATCCGCAATATCTTTTAAAATGTAGTCCGCGCACCGCCCCACGATCACGCAGGATTCCTCCTGTCCGATTTTCTCAATCACAGTTTTCTGCGCCTGCCACACCACATCCTGCATGGACCGCCCCTGGTAATCCCGGGTGGCGAAAATGGTGCCGAGCAGGCTGTTGGACGCCGTATACTCGCCGTGTTCTTTGATAAAATCCTCCGCCAGTCCGCTCTCCACGGCAGTTTTCAATAAAATTTCATCGTCATAACACGGTATGCCAAGCTCTTTCGCCAAAGTGCGGCCAATGGTGCGCCCGCCGCTGCCAAATTCGCGGCTGATGGTAATAATTCGCTTTTT
>JAJQAD010000245.1:0-3750 GCA_021204005.1 Clostridiales bacterium | reverse complement strand
CGCTTTTTCATAGATACGTTGCTCCTTTCAAAATCCCACTGACATGCCATTTCATCGTTCGATTTCATAATGTCATATTTTCATGGGAAACTGACCAAAATATAGTTTTTACCGCAGCTATTTCTGTTACTCCTGCTCAATATGTTAACTCAGATGCGCCACTTTCTTCTTATACCCGCTCCGAAGCAGGAAAATTCCGATCACCGCCGTGATCACCTCCGCAATCGGAAACGTCCACCACACCATAGAATTTGCCGCGCCCGATGTGACAATCATCCGGACAAACACCCACGCCACCGGGAGCACGAAGATCAGCTGTCGGCAAAGCGAAATGACCAGCGACTGCATCCCGCAGTCGATCGCCTGGAAAATTCCCTGGAACGCGATGCTGGCTCCCGCGAACACAAAGCTGATGGAGATAATGCGCATTGCGCTGATGCAAATCGCCTGTGTTTCACCGGATAAGCCGAACACGCCGCAGAGCGGTGCCGCGCACAGTTCCAGGAACACGGCTCCGATCAGCATAATCACGACAGAATATATAATTCCATATTTAATACCGTCGTGAATCCGGGATTTATTCCGCATGCCATGACTGAAGGAGATCACCGGGGTGATGGTATCGCGCAGACCGAACGCCGCAAACAGAATAAACTGCTGTATCTTATAAAACAGGCCATAGGCCGTCACCATATTTTCTCCTACTCTGACCAGGATCAGATTCAGTCCGTAAGTCATGATGGAAATCAGAGCCTGTGCGATGATTGCAGGCAGCCCGATGGAATAAATCTCGCCGATGATTTTTTTCGAGGGCTTCAGGTAACGCAGCCCGTTTTTAATCTCCTTGTCGTATTTCACATGGAACGTCAGAGCAACCGCAAAGGAGACGATCTGCCCGATGATAGTGGCGAGCGCTGCGCCGCGCACCCCCAGTTTCGGGAAAATACCCAACCCGTAGATGAGAATTGGGTCCATCACGATGTTGGTTACGGCGCCCAGAATCTGGGCGATTGTGGAATAGATGGAGCGACCGGTAGACTGAATCACCTTTTCAAATACTGCAAAAAAACAGCATGCCGAAGGAAACCGTGCAGCAGATTCTTAAATACTGCACGCCCATGGTCAGAATCAATTCGTTGGATGTCTGACTCCCGATGTACGCCTTTACGCCGAACAGCCCGAACAGCACACAGGCTATATAAATAAGAAAGGTTACAAAATAAGCGTTCCCCGCCACGCGGTTTGCTTTTTCATAATCCTTCTGCCCCAGCGCTTTGGAGAGCAGCGCATTGACACCCACGCCGGTTCCTACGCCCACCGCCACGATCAGGATCTGCACCGGGAACGCCAGCGTCAGTGCGTTCAAAGCCTCCTCGCCATTCTCCGCCATATTGGAAACAAAGGCGCTGTCCACAATATTGTACAATGCCTGGAGCATCATGGATAATATGATGGGGATGCCCATGCGCAGCATCAGTTTGTTCACCGGCATCGTGGCCATTTTTTTCTGTTGTGCGGTCTCTTCCATTTTTCATTATCCTCCCATTGTTCATATTTTAGTTTGCTGACAGGGAACCCTGTTGTACGCCTGTCAATTCCGGATAAAAATACACACTCCTGTAACACGCAAGATAATTTCATGTAAAAGAGCAAAATAAAGTGTCGCTTTGCGACACTTCGCGCGCGAGCGGTTGCATCGCAAAATTTCCTTTCCGCGAGCTGCGCATCCTCACGGAGTGTTTTTATATCATAGGAAATTGCATACTTTAGCACTTTACAACAACGAGGTCTTTCCTATGATATAAAAATAGTGTGCTGCGATAGCCGGACTTACGCATCGCTGCACACTATGAGGATATTATAACTTTTTTTCAAAAAATTTCAAGAGAGGATTTTCAGATTTTTCTCCTCGGCTATAGATTGCCATTTTGTTCTCCTCATGCTATACTTTATCTGCTTATGATGTAATTGTAAGCCTAGCAACTGTTTTCCTAATAAGAAAAACGACTGTTACAGTTCACAAAAATCTTATAAAGTTTATACTTTTTTACCGGGGTCAGACCCCGGGAGGAGGACAACCATGAGTTCCATCAAAGATATTTCCCTGGCTCCGTCGGGAGCGCACAAAATCGACTGGGTACAGAAAAACTGCCCTTTGCTGCGCAGCCTGGAGGCTGATTTCAAAAAAGACCGCCCTTTTGAGGGCATCCGCATCGCCCTCTCCATCCACCTGGAGGCCAAGACCGCCTATCTGTGCAAGGTACTGGCAGCCGGAGGCGCCGAGATGTACATCACCGGCAGCAACCCCCTCTCCACGCAGGACGATGTGGCGGCAGCCCTTGCAGCAGAAGGATTAAACGTCTACGCCTGGTACGGCTGCACCTCGGAAGAGTACGATGCAAACATCCGCAAAGTATTGGAGCATGACTGCAACATCATCATCGACGACGGCGGCGACCTGGTGCACATGCTGCACACAAAGATGCAGGATAAAATCCCTTATGTCATCGGCGGCTGCGAGGAGACCACAACGGGCATTATCCGTCTTATTTCCATGGTAAAGAATAATTTCCTGCAATTTCCCATGGTTCTGGTCAATAACGCCGACTGTAAGCACCTGTTTGACAACCGGTACGGCACCGGTCAGTCCGTCTTTGACGGTATCAACCGGACGACCAACCTCATCGTCGCCGGAAAATATGTGGTCGTGGCAGGCTACGGCTGGTGCGGCAAGGGCGTCGCCATGCGCGCCAAGGGGCTCGGCGCCCGCGTCATCGTCACAGAGATTGACCCCATCAAAGCCATCGAGGCCGTCATGGATGGGTTCGACGTCATGCCGATGAACGAGGCAGCTAAGGTCGGCGACTTTTTCATCACCGTGACCGGCTGCGCCGGCGTGATCGACGAGGAAGATTTCCGCGTCATGAAAAACGGCGCCATCCTCTGCAACGCGGGACATTTTGATGTAGAGATTGATATGAAGCGGCTGCGGGAGATCGCGCTTGACACCATAGACCAGAGAAAAAACATCGTAGGATATCAGATCACGGAAGACAAATGGATCTATGTGCTGGCGGAAGGCCGCCTGGTAAATCTGGCCGCCGGGGACGGACACCCTGCCGAGATCATGGATATGAGCTTCGCCATCCAGGCACTGAGCGCCAGATACCTGGTCGAGCACAGGGACAGCCTGACGGAAAAGCTGATCAACGTCCCCAGGGAGGTAGACCTGGAGGTCGCCAACCGGAAGCTGCGCTTCCTCGGCAAGGAGATCGATGTGCTGACGCCGGAGCAGGAGGCATACCTGAACTCCTCGTCTTTATAGTTCCTTCTTCCTCTGTGCCTCCAGCTCCATGATAGCCTCATTCAACGAGAGCATCTTCTCATCCAGATTTGCCACGATTTTGGCACAGGATTGCAGATCCTCGCTGATGTAATCCGGGGCTTCCCCCTCAAACTTATAATAAATCTTGTGCTCCAGACTGGCCCAGAAATCCATAGCGATGGTCCGGATCTGGAGCTCCACCTTGGTCGGTACAACGCCCTTTGTCGTCTGTACCGGCACCTGTATATGCATGTGATAACTGCGGTAACCGCTCTTCTTCGGATGCTTCATATAATCCTTCGTATCAAGGATGGTAAACTCCCTCTGCTTTGCAATCATCTCCGCCAGACGGTAAATGTCCGAGGTAAAAGAGCAGACGACACGGACGCCCGCGATATCATTCACATGCTCCACCATGTTCTCGA
>JAJQAD010000204.1 GCA_021204005.1 Clostridiales bacterium | reverse complement strand
CTGTGCCTGCAGAAGTACTTTATCCAGGGCCAGCTGGACGGCGCTGTCAAGGGGTGACAGGGAAGCTTCGTACAGAAAAGAGGTTGTTATTTTGAAACGCAAGTCTGATTCGCCGGTTCTCAATGTGCTTGGAGATATTGCAGATTTGTTAGTGGCAGGATTTTTATGGCTTTTGTGTTCTATCCCGATTGTGACAACTGGTGCGGCCAGCAGTGCGCTGTATTACACGGTGGTAAAGGTAGTTCGAAGAAAGAGGGAGACGGTCACAAAAGCCTTTTTTTACTCTTTTAAGGCCAATCTGGGCCAGGGGTGTGCCGCTACAATTATTCTGGGGCTTTATGCATTGCTGATTTTTTTATATGTAAGTCTGACACAGCAGTCGGACAGGGGGCCGGCAGTTATTATAGCGCTGTTGATTTTAGTGATTCCGTTTTTATTGATCTGCATGTATATTTTCCCGGTGATTTCCCGGTTTCAGAACCGTATCTGGAAGCAGTTTCAGTATGCGCTGTATTTGTCGCTGATGCATCCGCTGACCACGATTTTGCTTTTGCTGTGGTCTCTGGCTGCGGTGCTGCTGATCTACGTCTGCACATTCCTGATCGGTATCCTCCCGGGGATTTATACGTTTGTCTGCTCGCTGCTGATTGAACGCGTTTTCAAGAAACATATGAAAAATCAGCTGGAGCAGATAGAAGATAAAGAGGATATACCATGGTATCTGGAATAGCATGGATTTTATGTTAGAAGAAAGGGAGGGCATAGGGTTATGCGTTTTATCAGAATAGAAGAAAATGGTTTATCGGTTGTTTTCCGGATCCGCGATTGCGGAATCGTGGAACTGGAACGGTTTTCGCCCGCATGGGGGGACGGAGAATCCGCCGATGTCAAAGAAAAACAGTGGGAGGATTACCATCCGCTGGCAGAGATCCAGCTGACCGGAAAAACGTCCAGACGCACGCCGGCTTATAAACACTGTTTCAGCAGCGCGTCTTATGATCTGCGCTATGACAGGCACGAAATCCTCGAGGAGGAAAGCGGAAAGGAACTCCGGATATTCCTGGAAACAGAATATCGGATGAAAGCGGTTTATCATATGCGGTTTTTTGACGGTGTCCCGGTGGTGCAGACCTGGATCAGTCTGAGCAATGAGGGAACCGAAGACCTGGGCCTGGAGTATGTCTCGTCCTTTATTTACTCCGATCTGTGCGGAGACGGGAGCAAAAAATATTATGACAAAACGGATATTTATATTCCCAGAAACAGCTGGGCCTGCGAGGTGACATGGCAGAAATGCGATGCGGTCGATCTGAATCTTTCCGAGCTGGGAGTGCATGGTTTTAATATCAATTCCGGCGATAACCGCAACCGGTTTGCTTACACAGGCCACAGTTCATGGTCGAGCTGCGAGTTCCTGCCTATGGGTTATGCGACGGACCGCGAGACAGAGACGACCTACTGCTTCCAGATTGAGCATTCCGGCCAGTGGCATGTAGAATATGGTTCCTACTCCGATAACACGCTGTACCTGGCGCTCAGCGGTGCGACAGAGATCGAGCATGGCTGGTGGAAGAACCTTGCACCGGGTACCTGCTTTGAGTCTGTGCCGGCAGCGTTCGGCGTTGTAAAGGGCGGGCTCGATGAGGCGTCGGCAGCCCTGACGGAGTATCGCAGAAAGATCCGCCGGCCCAACGCGGACGATGAGAAGCTGAATGTAATTTTTAATGATTATATGAACTGCCTGATGGGGGATCCGACGGAGGAACGCGAGATTGCCATGATCGATAAAGCCGCGGATCTGGGATGTGAATACTACTGCATGGATTGCGGTTGGTACGACGAAGGATTCTGGTGGGATCGTGTCGGAGAGTGGATGGAGTGTGACAAGCGCTTTCCGAACGGCCTGAAAAAGGTATACGATTATGCACACAGCAAAGGTATGAAAATGGGTATGTGGCTGGAGATTGAGGTTATGGGCACTGCCTGCGGGCTTGCCGACAGTCTGCCGGATAACTGGTTTGTCTGCCGTCACGGGAAACGTCATATTGATAACAATCGTTACCTGTTGGATTTCCGTAATCCCGAGGTGCGCCGGTATTGCAGATCTGTGGTCGACCGCCTGATCCGGGAGTATGGATGTGAATACTTTAAGATTGACTACAATGTAACGATGGGATACGGAAGCGATCTGGATTCGGACAGCTGTTCCCAGGCTATCAGGGAGCATTATGACTGCCTCTATCAGTGGTACGATGAGATTCTCCGTGATTATCCGGACTTGGTGATTGAAAACTGCGGTTCCGGCGGGATGCGGATGGATTACGGGATGTTAAAACGCCTGTCGCTCCAGTCGACGAGTGACCAGACAGATTATATCCATAATGCCTATATCGGATGCAACGTGGCCTCTGCGGTGACGCCGGAGCAGGCCGGCATGTGGGTGTATCCTTATGAGGATGACCGGGAGCATGTGATCTTCAATATGGTCAATGGACTGCTGCTGCGCCCTTATATCAGCGGTATGGTATGGAAAATGAGTGAGGATAATCTGGCACTGATGCGGGAAGGAATTGCCCTTTACAAGGCAATCCGGGAGGACGTCCGTCAGGCGGTACCGTATTTCCCGTTTGGTTTCCATCGTTACACCGACAGTCAGCTGGCATACGGCGTCCACACCGATGAGAAGGCGTACCTTGCCGTGCTTACGCCCCGGACGGACCGGGCAGAGATTCCGCTTTCCTTTGACCGCAATGTGAAGTCGGTCCAGGCAATTTATCCATCCGCAGCGGACTGTACATTCGGGTACGAAAATGGCGTTTTAACGGTTCAGATGCCGCAGGAGGCCTGCGGACGGCTGTTCCGGTTTGATTTTGAATAAAATCTGAGCAGATAAACAATGTTGAAGGGAGAAATAAAATATGGCAAACATTATTTATCACGAGAAGGCGCGGATTTTTCATCTGTATAATGATAAGATCAGCTATCTGATCTATGTGATGGAAAATGGGCATCTGGGTCAGTTATATTGCGGAAAAAGGATTCACGACAGGGAAGACTTTCCTTACCTGGTAGAATATAGCCAGCGGCCGACGACATCCTATCTGTACAGTGACCGGGATTTTTCGCTGAGTCATATGAAGCAGGAATATCCGGTTTACGGATCCACCGACTATCGGCAGCCGGCGCTGGAGATAAAGCTTGAGAATGGGAGCCGGATATCTGATTTCTGCTATGTTTTTCATTCGATTCAGCCGGGCAAGCCAAAACTGGAAGGACTTCCGGCTACCTATACGGAATCGGATGAAGAAGCGGTGACCCTGTGTGTGACTTTATATGATCAGATTGCGAAAGCCCGTCTGAAGCTGCTTTATACCATATTTGACAGCGAAGCTGCGATAGCCAGGAGTGCAAAAATAGAAAATGACGGGAACCGGGAACTGCACCTTTTGAGAGCGATGAGCTTTAATCTGGATTTGCCGGATAAGGATTACATCTGGATGCAGTTTTCCGGAAGCTGGAGCAGGGAGCGGTATATAAAGGAACGTGTGCTGGAGCCCGGCATTACCGCTGTGGGAAGCGTGAAGGGCAATTCTTCCCATGATCAGAATCCTTTTGTGGTTTTGAAGCGGCCATATACAACGGAGGAGACCGGAGAAGCTTTCGGATTCAGCCTGATTTACAGCGGGAATCACCTGATGCAGGCGGAAGTAGACAGTCACGATGTGACCAGAGTGACCGTCGGGATTCATCCGTTTGGATTTGACTGGAAGCTGGCGGCCGGGGAAGCCTTCCAGACGCCGGAGGCGGTAATGGTGTATTCTGACGGCGGATTGAACGCGATGAGTCAGACTTTCCACCGGCTTTACGGCAAACGACTGGCGCGCGGGTACTGGAGAGACCGGCCGCGTCCGATCCTTCTGAATAACTGGGAGGCTACCTATCTGGACTTTGATGAGCCGAAGCTGATGAAAATCGCGCAGCAGGCGAAAAATTGCGGTGTAGAACTGTTTGTGCTGGATGACGGCTGGTTCATGGGAAGGAACGATTTTGACTGCGGACTCGGAGACTGGTATCCGAATCCGGATAAGCTGCCGAACGGTATTTCTTCGCTTGCAGAAAAGATTGAAGAGATGGGCATGCGTTTTGGCCTGTGGTTTGAGCCGGAGATGTTAAATCCGGATTCCGAACTTTACCGTGCCCACCCGGACTGGATTATCTGTACACCGGACCGCCATGTGTCCCATGGGCGCCATCAGTATGTGCTGGATTTTTCCAGGAAAGAAGTGGTAGATTATATTTATGACAGGATGTCGGAGATATTGTCTTCCGCACCTATTTCTTATATCAAGTGGGATATGAACCGCAGTATTACGGAGTGTTATTCTGCTGCTCTGCCGCCGGACCGTCAGGGTGAGGTTTTCCACAGATATATCCTGGGCGTTTATGATCTCTACGACCGCCTGACAAAAGCGTTTCCGGAAGTATTATTTGAATCCTGTGCCAGCGGCGGCGGGCGTTTTGATCCGGGGATTTTGTATTATGCACCGCAGGCGTGGACCAGCGACTGTACAGATGCGGTGGAACGGCTGAAGATTCAGTATGGGACCTCTATGTGCTATCCGATCAGCAGTATGGGAGCCCATGTGTCCGCTGTGCCGAATGATCAGGTGTTTCGGAATACGCCGCTGCACACACGTGCGAACGTTGCCTTTTTCGGCGCTTTTGGATATGAGCTTGATCTGAATACTCTGACAGAGGATGAACTGGTTGAGGTCAGGGGACAGATTGACTTTATGAAGAAATACAGGAACATTCTTCAGTACGGAACGTTTTATCGACTGAAAAGTCCGTTTGAGGGCAATATCACAGTCTGGATGAGTGTGAGTCAGGATAAAAAACAGGCGATTGTCGGATGGTATCGCGTGCTGAATGGTGCGAACCAGCCGTACTCCCGTGTCCGGCTGCAGGGGTTGGATCCGGATCTGCTGTACCGCAATAACCTGGATGGAAAGCAGCATTACGGTGATGAACTTATGAATCTGGGACTGGTTACGACAGATATTATGAGCGGGGAAGCCCCGCAGGATGGCAGCGCGTGTACAGATTTTGAGTCCAGGCTTTACATTCTGGAGGCGTAGCACTTGTTATGGCAGTTACATTACAGCAGATAGCAGATGCGGCGGGAGTCTCCCGGGGTACCGTGGATCGCGCATTGAACAACAGGGGAAGAATTAATCCTGATGTCGCGAAAAAAATAAAAAAGCTGGCGGCAGAGATGGGATATCAGCCAAACCGTGCAGGACGGGCGCTTGCCCTGTCCTGCCGTTCCATTACGATTGGCGTCATTCTTCAGGCTGCAGATACCCCTTTTATGAAAAAGGTTCTTATGGGTATTGCAAAAGCAAAAGAAGAGGTGGAGCGTCTCGGAGCGGCTGTTGTTGTTGAACAGATACGGGGGGTGGATGCTGAAAAAGTGATTTTTGCTATGAAAAAAATGCGTGAGTCCGGCTGCAATGGAATTGCGCTGGTTGCCGTGGAAGATCAGCATCTCCGGCTCATGATAAAAGAATTTTCGGAGGCGGGAATTCCGATTATAACCTTCAACTCCGATCTGGAGCAGTCCGGCCGGTTGTGTTTTGTCGGTCAGAATTCGTTACAGAGCGGAAAAACTGCGGCGGGACTGATGACTGAGATACTCCCTCCGGGGGCAGCGGTCCAGATTATATCCGGGTATCCGCACAACCAATCCCACAGAGACAGGTGCAGAGGATTTGCACAGGAACTGGTGCTGCGCCGCGGAAATTCCAGTCAGCCGGAAGTGCATTATGCATATGATGATGACGCGGCGGCGCGGAAAATCACGCGGGAGCTGCTGGACAAATATGGGGAATCGCTTGGAATCTATGTGGCTGCTTCCGGGGTTGAGGGAATATGTGAAGCAATCCGGGAGAGAGGGCTGGCCGGAAAGGTGAAAGTGATATCGAATGACCTGACTTTGGAGAATGAAGAAGAACTCAGGCGGGGAACGATACAGTTTTTGATTGGACAGGATGCGTACCGTCAGGGCTACGCGCCGGTGGCGGTTCTTTTTTATAAATTGTTTGACGGGAAGGATCCGGAACAGGAATATGACTATACAGAAATTGTAATCAAGACGAAATATAATCTGTAAAAACGGCATGGAACTGCCGGAGACCGGAGTGCCTGCCGTAGAAAAATGCAGGGAGATAAAAGGATCGGACAGAAACATTGTATCGGAGAAAGAAGGAGAAAAGGATGGCATACGTTACTTCAAAAAAGATGCTGCTTGACGCGCAGAAAGGCTCTTATGCAATCGGCGCTTTCAACGCGGAGAATATGGAGATGCTAAAGGGAATCATTCAGGCTGCGGAGGAATTGAGGGCGCCGGTCATGATTGGAACGACATCCCTTATGATTCAATACGGTTCCGTGGAGACCTATGCGGCCATGGTCCGGGCGGAAGCGGAGAAAGCTTCGGTTCCGGTATGCCTTCACCTGGATCACGGCAATAGCTATGAACTGGCTGTTAAGTGTGTTGCGAATGGGTACGGCTCAGTTATGATTGACGGTTCGGCGCTTCCGTATGAGGAAAATGTTGCAGTCAGCAGGAAAGTGGCTGAAATGGCAAAGATCATGGATATTCCTACGGAGGCGGAGCTCGGCAGAATCGGTGGAAATGAGGACCAGGTGCAGGGAGTGAGCGACCAGTATACGTCTCCTGAACTGGCAAAGGATTTCGTGGAGCGTACCGGAATTTTTTCTCTGGCCGTAGCAATCGGAACAGCCCACGGATTTTATAAGGAGACACCGGTGCTGGATCTGGAACGACTGAAAGAAATCCGTCGCATGGTGGATGTCCCACTTGTCCTGCATGGCGCTTCCGGACTCTCAGATCACCAGGTTCGTGCCTGCGCCGCAGAGGGAATCTGCAAAGTGAATTTTGCCACGGAATTGAGGTGTGCGTATTCCGATGCGCTCAGAGCGTGTTTTGCAAAGGATGCAGATCTGTATGACCCGAAGGAATATGGGGTGATTGCAATACAGTCTGTGAAAGATACGGTGATGCATAAAATTCTGGCCTGCGGAAGCGATGGCAAGGCGGAGTAGATTAAAAAACCTGACTTGAGAATTGAGCTGCACAAAATAGTGCTAAGCTAAGGGGTAAAACCTGTAGCTTAGCACTTTTTATATGCGCAGGGGTGCGTAAGGAATATGACAGCTGTGCTGTCCGCACCCCGCGCGGCGAGTATGAGGCGAAAGCCGCCTCCTACTCGATTTAGTAAAAATAGATAAGACTGAAAGGAAATATTTGTCTATTTTTCCGTCTTGCGTTCACGTGCACGCAATGATAGGATGAAGACGTCAGGGAAAGCAGATGAACCTGAATTTAATGGAAAAGAAAGGTGGGTTATCATGTTAAGAGTGGGTGTGATCGGATGTGGCGGAATGGGACGAGACCACATCAAAAGAATTACAGAGAGGACTCAGGGAGCAGAAGTTGTTGCGGTATCGGATGTGTTCCCCGAGGGCGCGCAGAAGGCGGCCGAGATTGCCGGCGGAGCAAAAGTGTATACGGATGGAAAGGAACTGATCCATGATCCGGATGTCGATGCGGTGCTTATTGTATCACCGGGCTTTGCTCACTGCGAAGATCTTCTGGAAGCCGTGAAGGCGGGCAAGAGAATCTTCTGCGAGAAGCCTCTGTGCACCACCGCGGACGACTGCAGAAAGGTGATGGAGGCGGAGGAAGCGTCCGGGATGCATCTGATTCAGCTGGGGTTTATGCGTCGTTATCACAAGGGGTACAATCAGATTAAGGATGCCATCGCGACCGGGGAGTATGGCGAGCCGCTCATGATGCACTGTACGCATCGCAATCCGGAGGTCGGAACAAATTATAATACGCCGATGGCGGTTCACGATACGGTAATCCATGAGATTGATCTGTGCCACTGGCTGGTGGATGACGATTATGAGAGCGTCCAGGTGCTTATGCCGAAGGTGACAAAGTATTCGCATTCGGAGTTGAAAGATCCGCAGATCATGCTGATGCGCACGAAGAGCGGTATCTGTATCGATGTGGAGTGTTTTGTAAACTGTAAATTCGGATATGACATTAACTGCGAAGTGGTCTGCGAGGATGGCGCGCTCAAGATGGGTACGCCGATGGCTCCCTCCATCCGGAAGAACGCAGCGTGCTCCACAGAGATTACGACAGACTGCTTTGTATTATTCAAGGATGCGTACGATGAGGAAATCCAGAACTGGGTTGACTGTGCTGCAAGCGGGACGATTGAGGGTCCGACCGCATGGGACGGTTATCTGGCGGCGGTAACGGCGGATGCGCTGGTCCGGGCACAGGAGACGGGAGCAATCGAGAAGGTAGTGACCGTGGAGAAGCCGGAGTTTTATAAATAGTTATTTGTAAGATACGGGGACACGGGAGAACATCGTGAAATTATTAAACTGACAGGAGGACATATTAGAATAAAGATCGGATTTAACGAGGCGACAGCGCTGGAGTGCAAAGGACAGTCGCTGATGGCTGACATGGAGGCATGTGAAAAATACGGATTTGACTACATAGAGATCCGTTTTGACTGCATCAAAGATTATCTGAAGGAACATACATTGGAGGAACTGGCGGACTGGTTTGCTACCCATCATCTGAAACCGTGGGCATACAATACGCTGATCTACTTTAACCAGAGGGACGAGGCGGGAGAGCGTGAGATCGACGAGGAGACGGATTTCATTATCGAGGTGTGCAAGGCGATCGGGATGAAAATGCTGATCACGGTTCCTCAGTTTGACGTGAAAGATAAGTCTGTCACAGAGATTAAGGAGGAGGCTGTGCAGAGACTCCGTTATTTGTCGGATAAGGTAGGAAAAAACATCCGGATCTCCCTGGAATTCTGCGGAGCGCCCAACTGTTCCATCAATCAGTTTGGTACAGCCTATGATGTGGTTAAGGCTGTGGACCGTGATAATGTCGGGGTCACCGTGGATACCTTCCACTTCCACGAGATGTGCTCCAAGCTGGAAGACCTGAAAGCGGCGGATGGGAAAAAAATCTTTGCTTACCATCTGAATGACTGCGAGGATCTTCCCCTCGGCTCCTGCGGCGACGACAAGAGACTCTGGCCGGAGGAGGGCGTGATTGACCATGCCGGAATCGCTGGTGCGCTTAAGGAAATCGGATTCGACGGTGTGTGCACGATTGAAGAGTTCCGCCCGGAATATTATGAGATGCCTCTGGAAGAGAATGTAAAGAAAGCGGCTGAGGTGACACGAGCTTTCGTGGACAAGTACTTTAATTAACAGATATACGGCGGGCAGAACGAGACCGTAAAAACGGCCGGTTCTGCCCGCTTTTTTTTCTGCGCATTTTACGGTCAAAAATGCGCAGAAATAGTTGTTGACTTTGTCCCCTATCTGATGTATCATCCGTGTCTGGAAAGTTCCCGGGCGGATATGAAAAATAAAAAAGTTAATCCGATAAAGGGAATACGGCTGCCGGAAGGCAGCTTTTTCAGACACTATATGGAGGCGTATGATGAAAGGAAGATTTGAGACAGAAAACTTAAAGAGAAGACTGGAAATGTGTGTTGTGGGTGTGGTGATCTGTGCCATCAGTGTTGGCTTTTTTAAACGGGCTGCTTTTGGCGTTGATCCCTTTCAGGCTTTGTTTACAGGCGTGCAAAGGATGATACCAGTCTCGTATGGAACACTGTATGTGATTGTAAATCTCCTGCTGCTTCTGTTTTCACTGATTGTGGACAGGAAATATATCGGAATTGCTACGGTGATTAATCTGTCCATCAGCGGTTATATTGTAGATTATACGCAGAACATGCTGTATCGCGCTTTTCCCAATCTTGGAATTCCGGGACGGGCAGTGTGTCTGCTGATTGGTATTGTCCTTATATGTCTGGCATCCGCGTTTTATTTTACCGCAGACCTGGGGGTTTCCCCCCTATGATGCGGTGGCTCTGATTATCAGCAGAACCTGGCATATGGGGGAGTTCCGGTGGATCCGGATTCTGACGGATGTGGTCTGCATACTTCTGGCAACAGGGCTTTTTGTTCTGTCCGGCGCCGGGAGGACCGAGCTTCTGGCGTCCATCGGGATCGGTACGATTGTAACTGCCTTTTTCATGGGGCCGTTAATTGATTTCTTCAACCGGAAAATAGCGAAGCCTTTTCTGGAGAAAGAGACAGGCGCCTGGCTGGGACGGATTGGTTACTTTTCATTCGTCAGCCACTTACACCGCTGAATGGATGTGTTTATACTGCGGAAAAATGTCCGCGGCAGATTGACAAAAAGATAAAGTCCGTGTAAAATGTATTGTGAATTTTTTGTGAATCAGAAAATACAAGATGAAAAAGGAGGAAACACAGACATGAAGAAGAGAGTAGTGAGTCTGCTTCTCGTCGGCGCGATGGCACTGAGCCTGGCAGCGTGCGGCGGCAGCAGCAGTTCCGACTACACGGCGGATACATCTGCTTCTGCGGAGGCTGAGGTTGAGGCCGATGACAGTGAGGCGGGTAGTATACCTGACGGTTACGATGAGACATCCGCAGAAGTTTATGATGACGCGCTGGGAGCTTTCTATGAAGTTTATGAAGAGGCGAAGGCAGCAGAGAATGTTTCAGAGCGCTATGCGCTGATGGCACAGGCAGAGGCTTATCTGCTGGAGTCCGGTGTAACAATTCCGACGACGACACAGGGGGGGCGCTATCAGCTGTCCAGAGTGGCGCCGTATACATACAGTTCCGTGCTTTGGGGATCTGATAATGTCCGTTATCATCAGGTGCTTGTGACTACCGAGCTGATCAATGTGGAAGATTACGCGGCGATGAAAGAACAGTGGGCGGAGCTGAAAGGTACCGGCACCTATGAAGAGTGGGCAAAATCCTATCTCGAGGAAAACGGTTATACTTTAAAAGACGAATACAACTATCCGTACACCGAGGATCCGGCGACCTATGATATTCTGTCGTCCTCCCTTTCTGTTGACGCGGAGGCGCTGATCAACACTTATGACGGACTGGTTGAGTATGATATTGAAAATGAGATTCAGCCGGCGCTGGCGGAGAGCTGGGAGGTATCTGACGACGGTCTGACTTATACGTTCCATCTTCGTGAGGGCGTTATGTGGGTTGACTCCCAGGGGCGTGAGGTTGCAGAATTGACTGCGGATGATTTTGTGGCCGGTATGCAGCACATGATGGACGCGCAGGGCGGTCTGGAGTACCTGGTTGAGGGCCTTATTGTCAATGCTTCTGAGTATATTGGCGGTGAAGTTACTGATTTTGCCGAGGTCGGCGTTGAGGCTGTAGATGATTACACGCTGGTCTACACACTGGAAGAGCCGTGTTCTTACTTTATGACTATGCTGGGTTACAGCGTATTCGCTCCGATGAGCCGTTCTTACTATGAGTCTCAGGGCGGAAAATTCGGCGTGGAGTATGACGCAAGTGCGTCTGACTATACTTACGGACTGAATTCCGACAGCATTGCTTATTGCGGACCGTATGTGATCACGAACGCGACAGAGAGCAATAAGATTGTGTTCTCCGCAAACGAGTCTTACTGGAATGCCGACAACATCAATGTCAAGACAATTAACTGGATTTTTGAGGATGGCACGGATGCGACCAAATCTTATTATGATGTTCTCAGCGGCACAATTGATTCCGCCAGCCTGAATACTTCCGCTCTGGAACTGGCGAAAGTTGAGACGGATGACGCCGGCAATGTATACTATGACTATTATGCACATGTTACGGATACAGATGCGACTACGTATCAGAGTTTCATCAACCTGAACCGTACCGCGTTTGCCAACGCAAATGATACAACAACAGCGGTATCTTCCCAGACCGAGGAGGAAGCGGAGCGGACGAACGCAGCGGTCAACAACCAGAACTTCCGTCTGGCTGTAGACTTTGCATTTGACCGTGCTTCCTACAATGCACAGAGCAACGGCGAGGATCTGAAGTACAACTCTCTGAGAAATACGATTGTTCCCGGTAACTTTGTGTCTCTGGAGGAGGATGTGACTCTTGACATCAACGGCACGGAGACCACATTCCCGGCAGGCACTTACTATGGCGAGATTGTACAGGCTCAGATTGATGCGGACGGTATTCCGATCACTGCATGGGATCCGGAAGCCAATGACGGTATCGGCTCCAGTGATGGTTATGACGGCTGGTACAACCCGGACAATGCGATGGAATATCTGCAGATGGCGATTGACGAGCTGGCAGAAGAAGGTATTACCGTTGATGAGGATAATCCGATTCAGCTGGATCTTCCTTATCCGATTGACACAGAAGTTTATGTCAACAGAGCAAATGCTTACAAGAAGTCTGTAGAAGAGTCTCTGGGCGGTCTGGTTGTTGTCAATCTGGTAGAGTGCGCTGACCAGTCAGAGTGGCTGTACACCGGATATTATACCTCCTATGGTTATGAGATGAATTATGATCTTTTCGATCTGTCCGGATGGATGCCGGATTATGGCGATCCGGATACCTATCTCGGCTGCTTCCAGCCGGATTATGCCGGATATATGACGAAGTGCTTTGGTATTTACTAAAACAACACAGCGACAATGACGTTGAAGAGAACGGGGGGAGACCCTCCGTTCTCTTCTCAACATTTACAGGTTGGGAAGGTTTTGCGAGGGCAATGCTTTCTTCTACCGGATGAGAGAGAGTATTATGGCTAAATATTTAATATCAAGAATCATTCGAGGTATCATCTCTGTCGCCGCTGTGGTTGCTATCATCATGGTTATGATCTATGGTCTGATGGATCGGACATTGATTTTTGCTCAGGACAGCACATATTCACATACCAGCAATAATTCAAAAGTCACCTATCGGTATTCTAAGTGGGAGGAGTATGGATATCTGGACTATGTCTCCTACTCTGATTATCTGCAGGAACTGGTAGATAATGGTGAAATTGATGATGACACAAGGTCATCGGCGGTTTCTATCGGAAGAACAGAAGAAAATGATTCCGATCTGGTCAGCGAATATGTGGCGCAGTTTTCCTCGTATTACAAATCGCAGGGCTACACGGTGGTTCGTCTGGATGCCGTGATGCAGAGCCCGAAGAAAGTGGCGGACGGCGGTACACAGCAGCTGTTTGCGTATAAGAATATTCCGCTCGGAAGGCGTCTGCTTTCCTATTTTGGCAGTATTTTTGTGATTGATAATGTCAATAACGTAGAGGAGATTGAGGGGGAGAGAGGGCTTACTTTTACCTGGTATGACCCGATGTATGGCGGGGAGAAGTTTTCCCCTGCATTGATGGGGAACGGGACGACGCACAAATATTTAATTTATTTTGACAACCAGTTCCCTTATTTCCATCAGAATATTCTGACAATCCATCTGGGAACGTCCTATGTCATCAACTCGGGTATCGATGTGTTTACCACGATGACCGCTTCCCAGGGATCCTATGTGAAATCGAATATCACTTATCCTACCGGACTTACAGAGAACAGCGCAGACGACCTGCACACGGCGACTTATGTCAAAAACTCTCTGAGCTCCAGCGCGGTGCTGGAGGCCCGCTATACGGATGACTATACGAATGTATCCACGGTAAAGAACGGTATGTCCAAGATGGGATATTCCTTTGTGATTGGTATTATCGCTGTTATCATTTCCTATGCGCTGGGCATTCCCTTGGGTATCACCATGGCGCGGCGGAAAGACAAGCTGGTGGATCAGATAGGAACGATATATATTATCTTCATTCTGGCGGTGCCTTCGCTGGCCTACATTTTCCTGTTCAAGGCGATCGGCGGAAAGATCGGACTTCCCACTACCTTTGATCTGGATTCTACCGGCAAGCTGATGTATTTGCTGCCGATCATATCCCTGGCGTTGCCAGAGATCGCAAATCTGATGAAATGGCTGCGGCGTTATATGATTGATCAGATGAATTCGGATTACGTCAAATTTGCGAGGTCGGGAGGATTGACGGAGCGGGAGATCTTTACCAAACATGTATTGAAAAATGCTTCGATCCCGATTATACACGACATACCGGCAAGTGTCCTCGGAGCACTGGTCGGCGCCATCATCACGGAGCGTGTATACAGTGTCCCCGGTGCAGGTAATCTGCTGACAGATGCGATTAACAAATACGATAACAGTGTCATTGTCGGCGTGACCATGTTCTATGCGATACTGACCGTTGCGTCCATCATCATCGGCGATATTCTGATGTCTGTGGTTGACCCGCGGATCTCGTTCTCGTCGAAAAACCGCTAGAAAGGGGAGGTTTCTATGAAAGATTATAATTTAGATGAATTGGGCCTCTCAAAAGAGGAGCTGTTTTCGAAGGTTGATATTGACAGCCTGGATTCCGAGAAGATCACTGCGCCGAAGTATTCCTACTGGCGGTCGGTGTTCCGGGTATTTTTCCGGAAGAAAATCAATATTATTATCCTGGCGGTGCTGGTGGTCCTGATCCTGGTTTCCTATATTTATCCGGCTGTTTTTTCCTATGACCGGTTTGGGAACCTATTGAATTCCTCGGCGAAGCACCTGTCTCCGTCGGCGGCTATCCAGCAGTTTGGCTTCAGTATCCATTACATTCTGGGTACCGGTTCCGCCGGACAGTCTACTTTTGATGCAGTCTGGTACGGCGCGCGGATTTCCATTTCCCTGGCGTTTGTCTGTGCTGCCATCAATATGACGGTGGGTGTGGTTGTCGGAGCGGTCTGGGGATTTTCCAAAAAAGTGGATATTGTCATGACTGAGGTTTACAACATCATCGGAAATATTCCGTATGTACTGCTGATTTCCGTCATGGTGATGCTTTTCTCCGCCAGTTTCTGGACGATGGTGCTGGCAATGACTGTCACCGGATGGCTGTATATCGCGTACTTTATCCGAACGCAGGTCATTATCATCCGTGATCGTGAGTATAACCTGGCATCGAAATGTCTGGGTACCGGAACGGTGAAGATTGCTTTGAAGAATATCCTGCCGTTTATGACGTCCATTATTGTAACCCTGCTGGCGACGGAGCTTCCGTCCTATATTTCCTACGAGGTATTCCTCTCCTACATCGGCATGGGCCTGTCAGATATGTCCCTGGGCCGTCTGATCTATGAGGCGGAGAGCGCGATGGTCACGCCGGGATGGCAGTTTGAGTTCTGGAGCCCGGTGGCGGTGGCATCCATCATCACGATTGTGCTTTACGTCGTGGGACAGAATCTGGGCGATGCCTCAGATCCGAGAACACATATGTAGGGGGACGCCATGGAAGAGAAAAAAGTATTATTATCAATCAAAGATTTAGAAGTAAAGTTTCGCGTGAGAGGCCGGATTCTGACGGCTATCCGCAATGTGTCCCTGGATATCTATGAAAACGAGTCTATCGCTATCGTAGGTGAGTCCGGCTCCGGAAAGTCGGTGTTTACGAAGACATTTGCGGGAATGCTGGACAGCAATGGTTTTATCAGCAACGGACGTATCATTTTCAACGATGAGGAACTGGTAAAGCAGGTGGAACCGATTACCGAGGATGCCAGAAAGCTGATGGAGGATTCCCTGCAGCGGCTGAACGCCGTGGCAAACCTGCAGTTTGGCGCTGCCACCTACCGGGAGATGCTGGAGCTTGACAGCGAGTATCGCGAGAAGACGATGCCGGATGAGAAGGGGAAACCGACTCAGACGCCGGACGCGGCCTGGTTGTCTGCTTACAATGAGAAAAAGGCAGCATTGCAGGCACAGTATAACAAAGAGATTGCGGCTCCGATCACAGAGGAGATGAAAGAGCAGAACCAGCTGATCGCGAAAGAAATCCACCTCTCGGTCGGTCGGCTGCCGAAGCGCACGCGGAAAAAGCGGGCGCATGCGATTGTGGACGCGTTTAAAAAGGCAATGCAGCTGGGTCTGGATTTAAACGATGAACATGTGAGAACGCAGGTTTTTGAGGAAGTGACTTTCCGCGTGGCCTACGACCATGAGACGGAGACAGAGCTTCACGGCACCTGTATCCTTAATCTGGCGAAAGTGCAGGATGAGCGGGACTGGGGGCAGATCCGCGGAAAGAAGATTTCCACGGTATTTCAGGATCCGATGACCTCCCTGGATCCGATCATCACGATTGGTAAGCAGATCACATCCATTATCATGAAGCACCAGCAGTGCTCTGAGGTGGAGGCGAGACGGCGCGCCATTGAGATGATGGACAAGGTGGGAATCCCTCATCCGGAGGCACGGTTTGACGATTATCCGTTCCAGTATTCCGGCGGCATGCGTCAGCGTATCGTTATCGCGATCGCGCTTTCCTGCCAGCCTAAGATTCTGATCTGTGATGAGCCGACGACCGCTCTGGATGTGACCATTCAGGCGCAGATTCTGCAGCTGATCAAGGATCTGCAGAAAGAGTTCAATTACACGACGGTGTTTATCACACATGATCTGGGCGTGGTAGCCAATATCGCGGATCGTGTGGCCGTGATTTATGCGGGACAGATCGTGGAGCTGGGAACGGTGGAGGAGGTCTTCTATGATCCCCGTCATCCGTATACCTGGGCGTTGCTTTCCTCACTGCCGCAGCTGGCGCAGAAGAACACAAAGCTGTATTCCATCACCGGAACGCCGCCTTCCCTGTACAACGAGATCAAGGGAGACGCCTTTGCGCCGCGGAATCCGTACTGCATGAAGATTGATACCTTGCTGGAGCCTCCGATGTTCCGGGTTTCCGACACGCATTATGCGAAGACCTGGCTGCTGGAGGAGAATGCGCCGAAGACGGAGAAGCCGGAGGGCATTCGCGACATTCATGAGAAACTCACTCACGCATTTAACATACAGGAGATTTGAACGTGCCGACATCAAACGAACAAACAAAAAAGAAAATATCGGGTTCGTCCGGCGTTCTGCCGGAGCACGGCCCCATCGATGAGAATGGCAGGGAAATCTTACTGTCAGTGAAAAATATCGATATTACTTTCGGAAAAGGCGATTCCGCGGTGAAAGCGGTAAAAAACGCGTCTTTTGATATCTACAAGGGGGAGACCTTTTCCCTGGTGGGAGAGTCCGGTTCCGGCAAGACGACGATCGGACGTGCCGTAATCCGGGTAAATCCTCTGTCCGCCGGAGAAATCCAGTACAAGGGAACCCGTATTTCCGGGAAGATTTCCCGTGCCCTGGACCGGGAGGTCATCCGAAATATTCAGATGGTTTTCCAGGATCCGGCTGCATCTTTAAATGAGCGTGCCACGGTGGACTACATTGTATCCGAGGGTCTTTACAACTTTCATCTTTATGAGGACGACAAAGACCGGGAACAGAAAGTAGAAAATATGATCAACGAGGTGGGACTTCTGCCGGAGCACTTGACCCGTTATCCTCACGAGTTTTCGGGAGGACAGCGGCAGAGAATCGGCCTGGCCAGGGCGATGGTCATGGAGCCGGAGCTGGTTGTGGCGGATGAGCCGATCTCCGCATTGGATGTTTCCATCCGTGCCCAGGTCTTAAACCTGCTGAAGAAGTTCCAGGAGGAGAAAGGAACCACCTATCTGTTTATCGCACATGATCTGTCCATTGTCCGGTTTATATCGGACAGAATCGGCGTTATTTACAAGGGAAATATCGTTGAGGTTGCCGATGCGGAGGAATTGTTTGATTACCCGCTGCACCCGTATACCCATTCCCTGATCTCTGCGATTCCGATTCCGGATCCACAGCTGGAGAAAAACAAGGTACAGTATATTTACGATCCGTCCATTCATGACTACAGTGAAGACCAGCCGGAATTTGTCAACATCGGTCATGATCACTGGGTCTGGGGCAATAAGAAAGAGATCGAGGAGTATAAGGCAATCCGTGAGAAGGGAGAGCCGATCAAGGCGATCACTATTTCCAAATCCGGAGCGGGCTTAGACAGCGGTTCGCATCAGGTGGAGCTGGACAAGGCAGAGCAGGAGTTTTTGAAAGCGCCTGTCCATGATACGGGAAATATTCTGTACGGAGTATTATCCTTCTTTATCCCGATACTCGGAGCGATACTTGCTGTTGCATTCCGGAAACATTTGTATCTGCGCAACCGCAAGGTCTGCAGGAAGGGAGCTATCGCGGGACTGATCTTCTATATCGTCATTATCGCGATCTTCCTGGTGTTGTTGTTGTTAGTGATCGTATAGAGTATAGACGGGAAGGAGATTTCGCATGGGACGTACGATAAATACGAAGCGTACGCCGCCGCACCCGAAACCGGTAGAAAAAGTAGAATTGTCAGAGAAGCATCTGAAGCGGAGGCTTGTTCTGACAATTCTCTTTCTTTTGATCGGGGCAGGCGCGATTGCCTACGGTTTTATGCAGTTTTTGTCAGGGGACGACGATGCGGGCTGGACGGAGATTGAGGCGAATGCCACATCAGATGAACTCAGCTGCAGTGAAGATTTTGTTTTTCTCTATGAGCTGGGAGCGGGGGATACGTCCTCTCTGGCGGAGAATAAGGTTTTAAAAACGCTTTATACAGACCTGGCGGTAGATGCTTACAAATTTTTTGATGTGGATTACACTTACGATGGAGTAGGGAATGTCTGCAGCATCAACCGGAGCCCCAATGAGATTGTGACCGTGGAACCGGCGCTGTACGATGCGCTGGAGCTGGTGCAGGAGTACGGTGACCGCAGCATTTATCTGGGCCCGGTGTATCAGATGTACGACAGCCTGTTTTTCTGCGAGGATGATTCCCAGACCGCAGATTATGACCCGTATCAGAACAGTTATCTCATGGAGTATTACGGTGAGATTGCGGCGTATGCCTGTGATCCGGAATCGGTGGAGATCGAGTTGTTGGGGGATAACCAGGTGAGACTCACCGTGTCGGAAGAGTATCTGGCCTATGCGGAGGAAAATGGGATTACGGATTACATTGATTTTTCCTGGATGACAAACGCATTTATCACCGACTATCTGGCAGATTCTCTGATCGGGAACGGCTATACGCATGGATGTATTACGAGCTATGATGGATTTGTGCGGAATCTGGACGATCGCGATGTCTCCTATTCCTTTGCTATCTATAGCCGTGACGGCAGCGAAGTGGATCAACCGGCGATTCTGCAGTATACAGGGCAGCAAAGCATTGTCTATCTGCGCAATTACATGATGTCGGAGAAGGACGCGTATCACTACTATGAGATGGATGACGGCGAGATCCGGACACTTTATCTGGATCCGGCGGACGGGCTGTGCAGGAGCGCGCTGAACGATCTGGTGTCCTATTCGGAGGAGAAAAGCTGCGCAGAGGTGCTGCTGTCTGTGAAAGGGATTTATATCGCGGATGAGCTGGATACAAAGGCACTGGATGCGCTGACGGGGGAGAGCGTCTACTCAGTTTATGTGATGGATGGTGAGTTGATGTATAATGAACCGGGGGTGACGGAAGAGCGCAGTGAAGATGGAGTGATATATCTGACGCATTAAGTGTTGATTTATTTTCCGAAAAGATCGCTGTGTGTACCAGTGCGTGATATTGTCAGAACAAGAATATCATTTTTTTAACTCCCGTAAAGCTTCTTCTACATCGGAATAGTGTTTAACACTATCGTCGTGAGCAATGCGTTCGGGCTTATGAGAAATCCCTCGTAATATCCCGCAGCCATTTTTTACTCTTATAATGCCGGATCACGACGGGCACCTTCCAGAATTCATCCAGGCAGAGGATGAAGTATACCGCCATGGGCGGCAGATTAAATACAAAGGCGCTCAGGAATCCAAGCGGTACGGAGACGCACCACATGGTCACGGTGTCGCAGATCAGGCCGAAGCGGGAGTTTCCGCCTGCGCGGAAGATACCGGCGATCAGCAGGGTGTTCATGGCCTGTCCGATGACATAGTAGGAACTGATCAGCAGCATGAGCCGCAGGTAGCGGGCAGCGGCGTCTGTCAGCTCAAAGAGATAGGGAATCAGCGGCGTAACCGCCAGGACAAGCCCTGCGGTGGCAAGTCCGATCAGGAATGTAACACGGCAGAGCCGTCCCGCCATGATTTCCGCGTCTTTCATGCGTTTCTCGCCGATGGTCTTTCCCAGGAGGACGGAACCGCCGCCGGAGAGACCGAAGCAGAGGACGGTGCAGAGGTCGCGGACATTGGTGGCGATGGCGTTGGCCGCCACGACATCAGAACTCAGATGTCCGAGGATGATGGAGTAGCTGGAAAAGGCCAGTGTCCACAGGATATCGTTGGCCAGGGCCGGCAGCGAGTAACTCAGGAAATCCTTAAACAGCAGAGGATTTCTCCCGAAAAGTATCCGGAAGTTCGGGCGGAATATTTTCCCGGAGAGCAGGTCGCCCATGCAGAGGGCACACTCTACGATTCGCGCGATCAGGGTGGCGACGGCTACACCGAGGACGCCCAGTTTTGGAGCGCCGAAAAGGCCGAAGATAAATACAGCGTTTAAAAATACATTCAGAAGCAGCGCAAATCCGGAGATCATGGTGCTGGTCCGCGCGCGCTCTACGCTCCGAAGCGTGCTTTCATATATCGTGGAAAAGCTCTGGATAAAATAGGAGACGCCGATAATCCGCAGATAGGTCACACCAATGCTGACCAGCGTCATGTCGCTGGTATAGATCTGCATCAGCTGTTCCGGAATCAGCAGCGCCAGAGCGGCGATGACCGCGGTGACGGACATGCCGATCTTTAAGGCGATGCCCATGACGGTCTGAATCGCTTTCATGTCTTTTTTACCCCAATACTGGGAGCAGAGCATGGTGATGCCGGAGGAGAGCCCATAAAAGAGTCCGGTCAGGATAAACTGGTACTGGTTGGCCAGTGAGACGGCGGAGAGCTCGTCCTGTCCCACAAAACCCAGCATAAAGACATCCGCGAAATTCACGGCGCTTGTCAGAAAATTCTGTATGGTGATGGGGAGTACCAGCGCAAAGAGGGCGCGGTAAAATGTCTTTTTTTCGTTCATCGGTTTCATCCTCCGTCTTTGCAGTGCAGCCGTCTACGCGAAGGGAGTCGTTTTTCAGAACTCAGTCACTTGTCTGCAGTCGGCTTTTTATTGATTTCTTCCGTTGTTTTTTTCGATAAGAGAGAATATACTATAGAACATAGTAGATTTCAAGAGGAAATCTTCTGCTATTTTGCGCGTTTTTGCGCGTGAATCGGAAATTGATCACATATTTTTACGGGAGTCCTTGCATTAAGGAAACACCGGGAGTAAAATGTAATTATTCAGAATTTAGGAAAAGTTGCAGCATTTTCGAGCATGGTTCTGAATCATTACGAAGAATAAATGTCCGGAAGAAAGCAGGAGGTGCAGGATGGGTTTTTTTACAAAAAAGGAAGTCTGCCCGGTTTGCGGGAAGAAGATAAAGGGAGATGTGATTATCAAGATCAAGGATAATGTTCCGCTCTGTCAGACCTGCAGTGCGCAGATTAATATGGATGCGGCGATGATCGCGGAGCAGACACCGGAGGATATCAGCAGACACCTGGATTACCGGCGGGTCAACCAGGACCGGGTGGATCGATTTGTAAATACCTGGGACGAGAGAATCGGGTCTTCCCTGATCTGTGCGGATGAGTCGCAGCGGATCTGGTACTGCACCCGGAATAAAAAGGATAAAAACCCGCCGATTCTTAATTTTGATGAGGTGGTCAGCGCGGTTTACCTGGAAAACAATGAACCGGCGGAGGAAGAAGAGAAAAAGGGAATTCTTGGCGGGCTGTTTGGTGGAAAGAAGGAGCCGAAAGTGCTGCGTAGTATGAAAGTCCATATTGAGGTGGACAACCCGTATACAAAATCGATTGATGTGGAAGCGGTGCCGCAGAATGGTGAGATTAAGACCGGGACCATGTCATATAAGTCTAATAGGCGTGCCCTGGACCGGGTCATGGATATGATGGCTGTCATGATGGGGGAGAAGGATAAGCCTGAGCTGACTGCAGAGAATGAGCCGGTGACGGGAGAAGTATCGGCTGAAGATGAGAATCCGATCGCGTAGGCGGTTCCGGAGACGAAAGGAAGTTCAATGATCTGAGACATGGCGGGAGAAAGAAAAGTTTTATGAGAGAGAAAGCGCGGGAAAAGTAAATTTTCCTGCGCTTTTTGCATATTCTATGTGGAAAGACTTTTTTGGAGAAGATCATGGATTTTGGACAGGAATATGATTACGGCATGTTTGGACGGCGGAACGGAGAAAAAGTCCCGTTTTATATGGCATATCCGATGCGGAACTCTTTTCTGGATGAGGAGGCGTATGAACGGGACTGCCGCCATCTGCAGGAGATGTATCCGCAGGACGCGAGAAGAATACAGTCCCTGGTAGAGCGGGAGTGCGACAAAATGGAGCATGAGGGCAGCATGATGTTTGATGAGTATCCGGATCGGCTGCTGTTTCGCATGCTTTGCAGAAATATTTACCGTGAGCTGCAGGACGATGAGGAGGCCGGGAGTCTGCCGATCGACCGCGGGGATTTATTTATGCAGCTTATTGAAGTGATGCTGATGCAGGAGATGTACCGGCGGCGCTGCCGGTATCACCGCTGCAGGCGCTGGTATTGAGGAGACAGGTACACAGAAATTTCATATCAAAAACAGTTGCGATTTCAAAAAAAAGGCTATATGCTATGATACAAGGGAAACGCATATGCTTTTTTCTGCTGAAACCGCGCAGAGTGCAGCGGACAGGATAAGCGATGGAAACAGAAAAGATTTTTGATATACGAGAGGATGAATGGAATGATAAAGCCGTGGAAACAGGCAATTATTTTAGTGCTGGTATTTATTGCCGGGATTTTTACTTTTGAGAGGCTGACGAACCATGAGGTGCAGGATCTGACGACAGATATGGCGGAGGCTACGCTTCCGGTTTTGTATTTGCTGGAGGGCGGGGAGCGTGTAAATGAGCTCCACGGATATACGACGGAGATGGATGCCGCGTCTGTCCGGGATACGATTACCCCGGTAGAGTCGGGCGGCACCCTGTCCGTCAGTGTGGATTCCTACGGTACCCCGGTGGAATCTGTCCGCTATGAGGTGAGAAGCCTGGATACAACCCGCCTTGTCCAGGAGTCGGAAGTTGAGAATCTGTCTGTCACAGATGATCTGGCGACGGCGGAGCTGTCCATCCAGAATCTGCTGACGGAGGGGGAAGAGTATCTGCTGATTATTGAGGTGACGTCCGCCGGCGCCCCCGCGTATTTTTATACCCGGATTATTCAGGAGGAGAACAGCTATATCAGCGAATGTATTTCTTTTGTGAAAGAATTCCATGAGATTACCATGGATAAAGACCGCCAGAGCGAGCTGGTCAGCTATATGGAGCCGGATTCGTCGGCGGACAACAGCACGCTGCAGACCGTGACGATCAATAACAGTCTCTCACAGGCCTGCTGGGGCGATCTGGAGGTGGCTGAGGTGACTGATCCCGCCGCGTCGATCAAGGAGTTAAATGACAGCTATAATGTAATTCTGCTGACTTATATTATGTCCTCCGCGGATGAGTCGGGTGAAACGGAGTATTACAATGTGGAGGAGTATTACCGCGTCCGCTATGGGACAGAAAAAATGTATCTGCTGAGTTTTGAACGGACGGTGGAAGAGATTTTCCTGACGGAGGGCAGTGCGATCGACGGCGATACGCTGGTTCTGGGTATCCGCTCCGCTGATGTGGATTTTATCGCAAATGAGACGGGCGCCGTGGTTTGTTTTGTACAGCAGGGGGAACTCTGGAGTTACAATACCGATACGAACCGTCTGGCGCAGGTTTTCAGTTTCCGGACAGATGGGGAGATGGATGTCCGGGAAAACTATAATGAACATGATATCCGCATTATCCGTGCCAGTGAGAGCGGAAGTGTGGATTTTATTGTGTACGGATATATGAACCGCGGGGAGCATGAGGGTGAGGTGGGCATCAGTGTATGTCATTACGACAGCACGACGAACACGGTGGAAGAACAGCTGTTTCTCCCGACTACGGTATCGTATCAGATTATGAAAGAAGAGATTGGCCAGGCGATGTATATCTCGGATTCCGGCATGTTTTATCTGGTGATGGGCAGTCAGGTGCACGGCATTAATCTGGAAACACTGGAGGATTCTGTGCTGATTTCTGATCTGACTGAGGGCAATTATGAAACCTCGGAGGATGGCCGGTATCTGGCCTGGACCGAGGGTGATGCGGCGAAAGCGGCCACCCTGCATCTGACAGATCTGGAGACCGGGGAGACCAGAGATATTGAGGCGGAGGACGGTTATGTGATCCGACCGCTGGGATTTTTGGAGTCGGATTGTATCTACGGGCTGGCAGCGGCGGAGCATGTGTCGGAGGATGCATCGGTTTTTGCCATGAGCAGTCTGCGGATCGTGGATTCCTCGGAGGAAGACCTGGAAGTGCTGAAGACATACGATGCCGAGGGGACGTTTGTGACAAATGTGACCATTGAGGACGGCAATATTTATCTGGAGCGCGTGGTATACAGCGACGGGGTTTATGTGGAGACGGAGAGTGATACGATTTATAACCGGGATATGCAGGAGGAAGAGTCTGTGTATATTTCGGAAATCACATCCGATACAAAGCAGACGGAGGTAACGCTGCAGCTCTCGCAGGAGGCTTCCGGGACGCTGAGCCTGCTGACGCCAAAGCAGATTCTCGCGGAAGAGTCGGTTACGTTGGATCTGACCGGAGCCGATGCCGGAAGTGAATATTATGTCTACGCGAAAGGGAAGGTGCTGCTGGGAACCGACAGCATTGCAGATGCGGTAATATCTGCGGATGAAAACCGCGGCGTGGTGGTCGGACAGGATCAGACCTACCTGTGGAAGCGGGCGAAAGCGTCCTCGCAGTCTCTGAGTGTGACGGCGGGCGAAGGCAGCTCCTCGCAGGCAAAAGCGATTTCCATTCTGCTGAGGCTGGCCGGTGCGTCTGCTGATGCGGATGCCCTTCTGGAGGAAGGGGATTCTGTGTATGAGATTCTGTGCGGGGCGGTCTCTGACGGGACGGTCTGCAATCTGACCGGGTGTACCCTGGAGCAGACGTTATACTATGTCGGTACCGGGACGCCGGTGTACGCGGTGCTGGACGGGCAGGCGGTTCTGATCACCGGATATACTGACAGTACAGTTACCATTTATGATCCCGTGGACGACGACAGTGAAACCAGAACACTCACCGCGGCGACGGAAGCATTTGCGGAGAGCGGAAATGTATATTATGTAATCATTTGATGATATCAGGATCCCAAAGTCATGAATGGAGCGCTTGCGGTCCGATTCATGACTTTGGGACCCGCCAAAACATGAGAAAGAAGCAAATTTGGCCGGGTTTTGGTCAAATTTAGCGGATTTCGATAATGCTCTCCCTTAGTGAGCATGAAGAGCGAACTTAGTGAGAGCTTATGCACAGCTGTGGTTTTTTGTGCAGCAATCAGTGGGTATCATCAGCCCTTTTTGTGATACCGGTTTTTAATTTTGGCTGAACTCTTCTCTTCGGGCGCAGTGCAGGAGAAAATGGTATCGCATCTGCGCTGACTTCAGCTGATAGATATAGCAGTCGATCAGATCCGGATCCAGGGCGTGATCCAGATTCCGGTATGCGCAGTCCAGATCAATCTGTGCCTGTTGAATGGCCTCCGTGATCGATAGCATTCGGGACGGCTTCGGACTGGAATTGATAAAATGTCTCACGTTTCTTACCTCCGATCTTAGGGACTATGGAAAAATTATACTGTTATAAGTATAAGCTTTCTGTCTGAAAATATTCATGTGTAAAAGCAGTCATAAAATTGCACAAAAATAATATATTTCAGTAAGAAGAAAACTGGGATAAGCGTATGGATACAAAAATCGGAATTCTCATCATCGCAGGCGTGTGCGTACTGATTCTGCTGATTGGTGTTCTAAAGAAAAAAGGCGAGTTTTTGCTGAATTTTGCGACTCGGACAGTGGTTTGTTTTATCGTTGTTTATTTTTTAAATTCGTTCCTGGCATCGCGGGGTCTGGATATCGCAGTCGGCTTTAATCTGATCAGCTTTTTGACACTCGGAAGCCTTGGTTTATGCGGGATGGCGGCGCTGTATGGGATTTTATTTCTTCAGTTATTGTGAAAGTGCACAACGCGAAAACCCGGGCAAAAAAAGGGTATGGACAGGGAAAAAACAGAGAGGTATAATCCAAATCACCGAAAGGGAAAGGACGGAGGTGATGCGGATAGGAAGCTGTATTGTGATATATGTTTCGCTGTTCCTGTTGTTTGCGGCGGTTGTGTCAGATCTATGTTCCGGAAAGATTCCGAACTGGTGGATCTGCACGGGGGTGGCTGCTGCGGGGGTGCTGACGGTGTGGCCGGGATTATCGCTCGAATGGACGGATTTTTTGTCCGGTCTGGTGATTCCGCTGCTGATCGGATGGATTCCGTTTCGTATGGGCGCCCTGGGAGCCGGGGACGTTAAGCTATTGATGGTCATCGGCTGTCTGAATGGCGGAAGAGAAATTATCTATTGTATTTTTTTATCTTTCCTGCTTGCTGCGGGAATCTCTCTCGGCAGATTGCTGAGTCTCAGACAATTCAAAGATAGTCTGATAAGTTGTATTCGATATTTTCAAAGTGTTTTTCTACAGAGAAGGATTGAACTGTACCCGGGAAGGGGACAGAAAGGACATACGATTCATTTTTCAATGGCAATTTTCGGAGGATATGTGATGTGGCTGGGGGTGAGCACATGCAGATTCATACTATGATGCTGGGCGGACTGGAGCCGTCTTATATGAGAAAACTGGCGCTGTATCTGACTTCGCGCCTGGGAGAGCAGGTGACAGTCGGCATCGTTGACAATCCGAGAGCCTGTGAGGATGCGGCGAAAAACACAGTCTGGGTCGGATCGGAGCAGTTTCTCTCGGAGGTCAAGGAGAAAGGGGATGATCTGCACTGCATTCTTCTTTCGGAGGAGAATGAGGCGGACGGAAGTGTCTTCCGCTACCAGTCCTGCGAAAAGCTGTATCAGGGAATTATGTTTCTGTACCGGCAGATGGAGGGGATAAGGCCGGAGAGCGTTGCGTTAAAGCAGAAATGGCTGGTGTTTACTACAGATCAGACCATACCTTCGCTGATGGCTTTTTCCGTAGTCTGCGCACAGATTCTGGGAGAAACGGCGGGTGTGCTGTACCTGAATTTTTCCGAGTGCAGCGGGATGGACCGGGTATTTCTGCTGGAGGAAGGGACAGATCTGGCGGATTTGCTGATGGTACTCAGGGAGCATGGCGCAGCAGGGATGGACGCCAGCGTGAGAAGAATGGCGGAGATAGATTATGTGCTTCCGCCGGTCAATCCGATGATATTGCATGAAGTCCGGGAGGAGGATATTACACGTCTGATCCGGGCTGCGGAGCAGAGCGCTTCCTACCGGTATGTGGTGGTCATGCTGGGGA